>WNDP01000038.1 GCA_009912575.1 Acinetobacter bereziniae | reverse complement strand
CAACTTCCTGAATAACCATCATTTTAAAGGCAAAAGAATCATCTCTCTGAGTACGTTTAACTCTTTGGCTTTGTTCATGTTCCATAAAATAAGTTTCCTATGTGTAAACTTATTTCAGGACGGGACAAAGTTTTAAGCAAAAAAAGCAGGATTTAAATCCTGCTTTTATTTTGACTTCAGTATTTTTAGGATTGAACAGTCTCTACGCTGCAACTCTAGGCAAAGCACGTTTTGCAGCAGGCGATTGATCTAAATAGGCAATTGCATCTTCGGTTTTTGCTTCATGTACTGGATCGTACTAAGGCATTAAATAGCCCAACTGCTGTGATACTAACCAAAATGGATGTGGCATTAAGCGATTGTCAGATTGCGCAATACTCGCCCATTCACGCCAAATCCAAGGTTTATAGAATGCAGGCTTTTTTTCAGCAAAACGAGGATCTTGTCCCATGATATGTGCCGCACCATCCACCCATAAACCTAATACCGCAGCAATCACGATCACACTTTGATAATAACGTGAAATATAACCACCGCCTAAGTGGCGATATAGGTCAAATGCAACTGTGCGGTGTTCGATCTCTTCCGCACCATGCCATTTGACCAAATCAAGCATGTTTGGATCTGCGCCTAATTCAGCCCACTTTTTATTGTAAAGTGCATATTTACCTAATACACAGGTCATATGCTCAACAGTTGCCACGATGCCAAGACGGAACAAGTCCCATTGATGATCAAGAACCTTCGGAATTTTGAAACCGAGCGGTTGATTTGCCAGTAATTTTCCAAATAAGAAATCCATAATTTCAAGATTTCTTTGAATATCTATATGGCGAACAGTTAAATATTCTTTATTTGCTGATACATGGGCTTGTGCATGCATGGCTTCTTGTCGAATAAAAGCACGAACGTCTTCAGCAAGTTTTTCATCTGTAATTTTTGGTAAAACGCGGTTGTATAAACGGCAGAACCAAAATTCACCCGCAGGAAGAATATTGTTGATTTCGTTGATAAAGTAGCTGACAAAAGGCTGATTTGGAATCCAATCGACAGGAGTATCTTGCCATTCAAACTTCACTTTACGTGGTTTGATGTGGTACTGAATAGACGATCCAATCCGACTGTTTTTTAATTTAGCGAGTAACTTCATCACAGTGTCCTAATTTTTCTTTGGTGATTTCACACTTTATTATTCAAGTATAAAAAAATGTCCTAACTAAATAGTTATTAGCAATTTAGGACATTGAAGTATCAATATGTGATGAATTTTGTCAGACAAAGCCGCTTTTATTTATTACTCTGGTTTTTCATTTATATTTCCATCAATATTTTCAAGATCGTGATCTGATTCAGCATCATGATCTATAAACTCATCCTCTATGTCTTCAGCACTCATTTCTGGAATAGCGTCCAGATCAAAACCGATTGTTTTATCTAAGGTGTAATTTAGACGACCAGCCATTACAGAAGCGAGTTCTTCTAAACCCTGTTTATTGAGTGATGAAAAAAGTTGAATAGAAAAGTTCAGCTTCATTTTTTTCAGTTGTTGTTGCACATCTAATAAAACTTTACTGGCAGGGCCACGATTCAACTTATCTGCTTTAGTCAGTAGTACATGAACAAACAAGTGGCGCGAATAAGCCCATTCCAGCATCATGACATCGAAATGTTGTAATGGATGGCGAATATCCATCAATAAAACCAAGCCTTGTAAGCTCTTGCGATGAATCAAATAATTTTCAAGTTCTTTTTGCCAAACAATTTTCATTGCTTCTGGGACAGCAGCATAACCATAACCCGGCAAATCGACTAAGCGTTGATCTGGGTTTCCGAGGCTAAAGAAGTTGATCATTTGGGTGCGGCCAGGCTTTTTTGATGCACGAGCCAATTGTTTTTGATTGGTCAGTGCATTGATAGCACTTGATTTACCTGCATTAGACCGACCTGCGAATGCGATTTCATAACCTGTATCTTCTACACAAAGATTCAGTTTTGGCGCACTCATGAGAAATTCAGCTTTACGTAACCAGTTTAAAGATGAGGTAGAGTATTCTGAAATCGCAGGATCAGCCTTTTTTTCATAACTGATTTTCTGTTTAGGGGCATTTGATGCCTTACTATTTTTAGACTTTCCGCTGCTGCGATGCATACTTCAACTTCAATAAATGGATAAACAAGTGGCATTATAAAGGAAGTCGAAGATTCAAGCGAATTTTGACGAAGATAATTCAAATCTGGACTTTAAAAATAGCTTTTAAAAAGTTCAATTCAGATTTATACATTTACATATTTAGATTTGGGATAGGAGAGTTTACGAAGGTTGGTTGTTGTGGTGGCGTATTTAAAACATCCGCAACCGTATATTGATCTAAACTTTGATAAAACTGTTCAACGGCTTGATCTAAAATACCTTTTAAACCGCAACGAGGGCGAAGTACACATGGCGGTGTATTGCACTCAACAATTTGTGCATCACCTTGTAGAATGCGTACGATATAACCCAATCGAAACTCAAGAATTGCTGGGTTTAGACGTAAGCCTCCACCTTTACCACGGGTGGTAATTAACCAATCTTGCTTGCCCATGAAATGCACAATTTTTACCAAATGATTCTGAGAAACATTTAGATCTTGTGCAATTTCGGCAATGGTATAAGGCACATCTTTTGGGGAAGAGATGTACATTAAAATACGTAAGGCATAGTCGGTAAATTTGTTAAGTTGCATAAATTTAAATTATTTGAGCATGAACATATTGCATGCTTATCTTAACGTGAATGGACAATGAAAGATATGTCATCTATAAACTGGCATATTCGAGAATCTCTTGTCCCATGAGTATGCAATCACTTTGGCTAAAATACTCAAAGCGCATACGATATTGGCCTTTATATATGTAGCCCCAGACTTCCAAAACATCGAATCTTTGCTTTTTATTACGTGGATTAATGATTGAGGGAAGTGCTTTGACTTCTGGTTGAATTTCAATACGCTCATCTGGGCCGAAATGAAACTCTAAAAGCTTGGCGGCTTGTTTGATTGCTTGATTTTTACATTGCGTAGAAGATTTTACTTCTGCTGTATGAGCAATGACTGAAAAAGATAACAAACTTAAGCTTAGACTGAAAATCAATAAGATACGTTGCATGATGTGAACTCTGCTTCATCAATATGAGTCTTAGTGTATAAACCTTGATTCAAAAATTAAAGCGCAGAAACATGAACAAGAAGGTTAGGATTTTGATGTTATCAAAAAACCGTAATGTATGGGTAAATCACGATCCATACATTACAGGTCGGCAATATCGTAATGGGGATTATTTTGCCTGTGGTGCGGTCAATTTAACTTGATCGCCGATTTGATAGTGATTCAATAGAATATTCGATACAGAATATTCAGTGTGATTTTCTTCAGGCTTTACAGCAAACTGATAAGTGTTTTCAGTTGCCTGAAGGACAGTGTATTGATGAGGTTGCTCAATATCTTTTTGCGGTACTTTTACTTTCACTGAAATGAATTCACCATCATTGACCTGCGCAACAGCTTGCTGATCTGCTGACTGTACAGTAAATATTTTACTGTTTTCAGATACTTCAATCGCAGTAATTATAAAGGCTCTCCAACCAGTCCAGCCCCCATTTTGAGCTGCTAGATTTTCATATTTTTGCTTTTCAACGCCGATTAAAATATCTGCCAATTGTAAATACGCAGCTTTCCAAGCAGCAATTAATTCAGAGTCCATCGGCACATCTAAAACTTCACTAATAGAATGAAGTAGATTTTCACCGACAATTGAATACTGGTCGGGCTGAATATTTAAGCTGACATGTTTAGTCGTAATGTGTTGAACTGCTTTTGCTAAAACAGAAGGATTTTCAATATTTTCAGCATAAGCCAAAACTGCTGCTGCAAGTGCACGAGGTTGGCGACCTGAATTTTGACTATCTAAGTTGAAAATATTGTTCAGCTCAGGATTATTACCCAACATTCTTTTATAAAAATAGCTGGTTAATGCAACACCATTTTCACGAAGTACAGGGACTGTAGATTTTACAAGTTCAATATGCTGTGGAGTCATTGGCTAGACCTTTTTTATCTGGCTTTATAAGATGTATTTAAAATATATCTTATTAAAAACATTTGCAATACATCTATTTGAAAAAGACATAAAATAATTATGGTTTATTTTGAGCTTAAGATTTAATGATTGAAATAACTGGATTTATTTTTAAATTTTTTCTGAAAATTTTTAAACAAGTTTTAGATATGCTCAGGCTGCGTAAGGAGAGGCAGAGCAAATAACCCACAATCAAGTGATCAAATTAAACTGTGGGGAATTAAAAAAGGAGCGTTAACGCTCCTTAGATTTGTATTTGAAAAGAATTAACGACCACCAAATAACGAACCTAATAAGCCACGTACCAGTTTTTGTCCTGTCGGGCCACCTAGCGTTCTGGCTGCGCTCTTGGCAAATGTACCGATAACATCTTGTGTTAGTTTGGCACGAGCAGCAGCGGCTTTGGCTTCCTCTTTCTGTAAACGTTCTTGCTCTTTGACTTGTTGCTTGTCTAGGACTTGTTGCTGTTTAGCGAGTTCTTCCAATTGTTTGGCTTGTTGTGCCGCAGCTTCGAAAGCAACTTGTTGCTGTGTATTGTCGGTCACTTTACGTTGAAGCATTTCATAAGCACTGTCACGATCCACTTCATTGTCATAAACACCCGCAACAATACTTTGTGCCATCAAAGCTTTACGTTCATCAGGTGTGATTGGGCTAAAAGAGGAGTAGGGAGGCATGACCATGCCACGCTCTACAATTTGAGGCGTGCCTTGCTCATCCAAGAAACTAATGAGTGCTTCACCAACAGCGAGTTCTGTGATGGCTTGATCCACTTTGAATTCAGGATTGGCACGAAAAGTATCTGCGGCTGTTTTGACGGCTTTTTGGTCCTTCGGGGTGAATGCACGTAAGGCATGTTGTACCCGATTTCCCAATTGCCCTAATACATTTTCAGGAATATCTAATGGGCTTTGCGTGATGAAATAAATACCCACGCCTTTAGAGCGAATGAGGCGAACCACTTGCTGGATTTTTTCTTGTAATGTTGGACTGGCATTGTTAAATAATAAATGGGCTTCATCGAAAAAGAATACCAATTTAGGTTTGTCTAAATCACCCACTTCAGGAAGCTTTTCAAATAACTCTGAAAGCATCCAGAGTAGAAAAGTTGCATAAAGCTTAGGCGTGTTCATTAGCTTATCTGCGGCCAAGAGGTTGATATATCCGTGCCCATTCGCATCAGTTTGAATAAAATCCATAATATCTAAGCTTGGCTCACCAAAAAAACGCTGCCCGCCTTGATCGCCTAAAGCCAACAAATTTCGTTGGATTGCATCTAAGCTGGCAGGAGAGAGATTACCGTATTCTGCTTTTAAGTCAGCAGCATTTTCGCTGACATAGGTCAACATCGCTTTTAAATCTTTAAAATCAATTAATAATAAACCTTGATCATCTGCCACTCGAAACACAGCTGAGAGTACACCTTCCTGAGTGTCATTTAAATTCAGCATTTGTGCCAAGAGCAAGGGGCCAATTTCTGAAATTGTGGTGCGGATAGGATGACCTTGTTCACCAAATAAGTCCCAAAAAATAGTCGGTGACGCAGCAAAAGGAATACTGTCTATACCCAGGCTTTTTATACGTTCATCGAATTTAGGATTGCTTGAACCTGCTTTGGCAATACTGGATACATCACCTTTGGCATCTGCCAAAAATACAGGGACACCAATTCTGGAAAAGCTTTCAGCAAGTACTTTGAGGGTAACCGTTTTACCTGTACCCGTTGCACCAGCAATTAGCCCATGACGGTTGGCGAATTGTGAGTGTAGAACGATATCTTGTGTGGAATCCGAGGTCTTTTTTGCAATGATGATTGGTGTGCCCATTGTTATTCCTATAGCTTTGATCTAAGTTCGAATCTTATTCATTTGACTCGGTATTTATATGCTTATTGTTATACAAAATTGCATAATTTGATGATGTTGTAAATCTGTGTTCATTGACAAATATCTTTTCACGTATCGTGAAAGATACGTGAAGTTATTAAAGCGCCATATTAAAAAAAATCAGAAATAAATTAAATTGAAATCGCCTCAAGTGCAGCTTGAATATCTTGTATCAAATCTTCTGCATCTTCTAGCCCGATACAAAAGCGGACCAAAATCCCACGTTGTAAATGTGGGCGTTCTAACTGGCGCATCTGATCAAGTTGATACAACATCACCAGACTCACTGGGCCACCCCAACTAAATCCGAGCTTAAATAGCTGAAGCTGATCGCAAAATTTACGAACTGCCATGAGATCGAATTCGGGTTTGAAGATAACGCTGACGAGTCCAGCACTTTGCTGGGTTTCACAAGTTTCTTTCCAATAAGCGTGACTCACATTGTCTGAGTCCGCTGGATGTAAAACCTGTGCAAATACCGCTTGTTGTTTTAACCAGTTTAAGAGTTTTAAGGTACTTTGAGATTGATGCTGATAACGCAATTGCATTGATGCTAGGCTACGTTGTACTTGTGCAGCATCATCTCCCGATATGGAGATTCCTTGTATTGCATGCATACGGAACAATTGATAATGCAAAGTTTGATCTTGTGTGACGACTGAACCCATCAAAATATCACCACCACCACTAGGGTATTTGGTGAGCGCATGTATGCTGATATCCACCGCTAAATGTTCTTGGCTAAAATTAAAAGCATTAAAAGCAAGTCCAGCACCCCAAGTATTATCTAAAGCGACCAGTATATTTTTGGCTTTTGCTTTTTTCACTAAATTAATCAAATCTGGAAATTCAAGCGTGACTGAACCTGCGGCTTCGAGCCAGATTAATTTTGCTTGTTCAGTCGGTTGAAATGAGTCAGCACAAATAGGGTCATAAACTTTGACGATAATTCCATAACGTTGTTCAAGATTACGCAAATGCTCCATATTTGGACCATAGATATTGTCTGCAACCCAAACTTCATCGCCATGGCTTAAAAAACATGAATTCACAAGGTTAATGGCTGATAAACCACTTGGAGTAAGCAAGCAATATTGCCCACCTTCTAATTGTGCAATGTTATCACCAAGAGTAAATGTAGTTGGTGTGCCATGGGTACCATAACTATAGTCATAATCATCAGTCCAATGGCGATTAAATAGTGCATCGGTATTTTCGAATATGATTGTCGATGCACGAAATAAGGGAGGTTGAACTGTATGGATATATTGTGGCGCTTGCCGTGGAGAATGAATTAAAGCGGTTTGTGGTTTTAGTTTCACAAGAATACTCAAATTTTGTAAATATCAGGACTAAAATAAGGAAAACATAATCACTCGGTGACGAAAAGCAATAATTTGTGAAAAATAATAAATAAAACTGATATTGGCTTCATTTTTGCATTTGTTGAACTGAGTTTTTAGATTTGTAGCGTAGTCGATACAACAAGAATAGGTGATAACATGAAAAAACTTAAAGTACATTATTTTCAGCATATTGCAGGTGAAGGCTTCGGTAGTTGTTATGAATATTTAAAAGCAATGGGTGCAGAAATTACTGCAACTGAATTCTTTGCTTTACCGACAGATTCAATCTTGGATATAGATGCTTTGCCTCATGTTAATGATGTGGATTTGCTCATTATTATGGGCGGAGAAATGAGCGTAAATGATGAAGCAAATTTTCCTTGGTTAAAAGTTGAAAAGCGTTGGATTAGACGTTATTTAGCATCAGAGAAACCGGCAATTGGCTTGTGCTTGGGTGGACAGTTAATCGCTAATGCACTTGGTGCAAATGTACGCCGTAATACTGTGCAAGAGTTAGGCTGGACTTCTGTAAAAAAAAGTGATCATGTGCCTGCAGAATACTTTCAACTTCCTGAGCAAATCAGTGTCATGCAGTGGCATAGTGAGACTTTTGATATTCCTAAAGGTGCAATTCGTTTGGCAGAAAATCAAGCCTGTCCAAATCAACTCTATCAAATTGGTAAAAATGTATTAGGTTTCCAGTTTCATCCAGAAATTACACCACATAGTTTAAAAATATTTATCGAACATGAAGAAGAGGATATGGTATTTACCAATTTACATCACCAATCATTGTCCACGTTGAAAAAAACACCAAATGCAGATTATGTCATCGGAAATCAATTGTTGAATCATGCGATTGACTATGTTTTAAGGGTTTAACTCACTGTTTAATTCTTAAGCGTTTCATTTCCCAGTTAATAATGAAAAAAAGCGAAAAAAGTCCAAATTAGTTTGCTTAAGCGTTAAACAATCGTTATAATAAGCGACCCTTCGATATGAAGGGGTGAATGGCGAAGAAAGTCATTCAGATCGTTACAGTCGTGGCATCGATCACGACCTTAGTGATTTTCACTGCCTTTGACACTTACCTTATTTAGTGGGGTGAGATGCGTCAAGGGTGATTCTTTATATATTTGGCTTGGAGTTAACTGGTATGTCTAACCAGAGAATTCGTATCCGTCTTAAGTCTTTTGATCACCGTTTAATTGATCAATCTTCTCAAGAGATCGTAGAAACAGCAAAACGTACTGGCGCACAGGTTTGTGGTCCAATACCGATGCCTACTCGCATCGAACGTTTTAACGTTTTGACATCACCACACGTAAACAAAGATGCGCGTGACCAATATGAAATCCGCACATATAAACGTTTGATCGACATCGTTCAACCTACAGACAAAACTGTAGATGCATTGATGAAGTTGGATCTTGCAGCTGGTGTTGATGTTCAGATCGCATTGGGTTAAGGCTTTCGGTTAATTAACGCTCTAAGTTAATTAGGCCGCTTTTTTAGAGGTTTATGCACATGGCTATTGGTTTAGTCGGTCGCAAGTGCGGTATGACACGTATCTTTACAGATGCTGGTGTTTCTGTACCTGTAACAGTGATTGAGGTTGATCCTAACCGTATCACTCAAATCAAAACGCTTGAAACTGATGGTTATCAAGCGATTCAAATCACTACTGGTGAACGTCGCGAATCTCGCGTAACAAATGCTCAGAAAGGTCACTTTGCGAAAGCTGGTGTTGCTGCTGGTCGTTTAGTTAAAGAATTCCGCGTTGCAGAAGCTGATCTTGAAGGTCGTGAAGTTGGCGGAACTATCGGTGTTGATTTGTTCGCAGTAGGTCAAGTTGTTGACGTTACTGGTCAATCAAAAGGTAAAGGTTTCCAAGGTGGTGTTAAGCGTTGGAACTTCCGTACGCAAGATGCTACACACGGTAACTCTTTGTCACATCGTGTTTTAGGTTCTACAGGTCAAAACCAGACCCCTGGTCGCGTATTTAAAGGCAAAAAAATGGCTGGCCATTTAGGTGCTGAACGCGTAACAGTTCAAGGTCTTGAAATTGTATCTATCGACGCAGAACGTTCAGTTCTTGTTGTTAAAGGTGCGATTCCTGGTGCTACTGGTGGCGACGTTATCGTTCGTCCTACGATCAAGGCCTGAGGGGAAATAACGTGAATTTAAAAACTGTTTCCGGCTCTGCTGTTGAATTATCTGAAGTTGCTTTTGGACGTGAATTTAACGAAGCTCTTGTACACCAAGTTGTTACAGCTTATTTAGCTGGTGGTCGTCAAGGTTCTAAAGCTCAGAAGTCACGTGCAGACGTTTCTGGCGGTGGTAAAAAACCATTCCGTCAAAAAGGTACTGGCCGTGCTCGTGCTGGTTCTATTCGTAGCCCAATCTGGGTTGGTGGTGGTAAAACTTTTGCTGCTCGTCCACAAGATTGGTCTCAAAAAGTTAACCGTAAAATGTACCGCGGTGCAATGCAATGTATCTTAGCTGAACTTGTTCGCCAAGATCGTCTTGTATTGGTTGAAGAGTTTGCAGTTGAAGCTCCAAAAACTAAAGAATTGCTTGCAAAACTAAACGGCTTGAACGCTACTCGCGCATTAATCGTTACTGAAGCTGTAGATGAAAATCTATATTTAGCTGCACGTAACCTTCCACACGTTGATGTGGTTGATGCTGCTGGGATCGATCCTGTTGGTTTGATTGCGTTCGATAAAGTTGTTATGTCTGTTGCTGCTGCTAAGAAAATTGAGGTGGAACTCGGATGAACAACGAACGTATCTATCAAGTCCTAAAAGGACCTGTATTCTCAGAAAAAGCACAAGTTTTAGGTGAAACTGCTGGTGTTCAAGTATTTAAAGTTGCACTTGATGCAAACAAACTTGAAATCAAAAAAGCAGTAGAGCAGTTATTTGGTGTAGAAGTTGTTAAAGTTAACACGACTATCACTAAAGGTAAGACTAAACGCTTTGGTAAAACATTGGGACGTCGTTCTGATGTTAAAAAAGCATACGTCACCCTGAAAGCTGGCCAAGATGTTGAAATGGCTGACTTGGGCGATACCGCTGAAAGCACAGCGGAATAAGGACGAAGATTATGCCAATTCAAAAATGTAAGCCAACGTCTCCAGGACGTCGCTTTGTAGAGAAGGTGGTTCATAATCATCTTCACAAAGGCGCGCCTTATGCACCGTTGGTTGAAGCTAAAAAACGTACTGGTGGTCGTAATAACAACGGTCACATTACTACTCGTCACGTTGGTGGTGGTCATAAACAAAACTACCGTATCGTTGACTTCAAACGTAACAAAGATGGCATTCCTGCTGTAGTTGAACGTATTGAATACGATCCTAACCGTACATCTCATATTGCTTTATTGAAATATGCTGACGGTGAGCGTCGTTATATTATTGCTGCTAAAGGCTTGCGTGCTGATGATAAAGTACAATCTGGTAACGATGCTCCAATTCGTCCAGGTAACTGCTTACCACTTCGTAACATGCCTATTGGTTCTACACTTCATAACATCGAGCTTAAAATCGGTAAAGGTGCACAATTAGTGCGTTCTGCTGGTACTTCTGCTCAGTTGTTGGGTCGTGACGGTTCTTACGCTATCATTCGTCTTCGTTCAGGCGAGATGCGTAAAGTACATGTTGAATGTCGCGCTGTGTTAGGTGAAGTATCTAACTCAGAAAGCAACCTTCGTTCACTTGGTAAAGCAGGTGCTGCACGCTGGCGTGGCGTTCGTCCTACCGTTCGTGGTATGGCGATGAACCCAGTAGACCATCCACATGGTGGTGGTGAAGGGCGTAACAAAGGTATTCAACCTGTAAGCCCATGGGGTCAAAAAGCTAAAGGGTACAAAACACGTACCAATAAGCGTACGACTAAGATGATCATTCGCGACCGTCGCGTTAAGTAACAAGTAAAGGAATCTGACAATGCCTCGTTCTCTGAAAAAAGGCCCATTCGTCGATGCGCACTTGTTCGCTAAGGTTGAAGCGGCTATCGCGGCTAATAACCGTAAGCCGATCAAAACTTGGTCGCGTCGTTCGATGATCCTCCCGGATTTTGTTGGTTTAACAATTTCTGTACACAATGGTCGTAATCATGTTCCAGTGATCGTATCTGAACACATGGTTGGTCATAAACTCGGTGAATTCGCGCCAACTCGTACCTATCGTGGTCACGGTGTTGACGAGAAGTCTAAACGTTAAGGTGCTATGATGGAAGTTACTGCTAAATTACGCGGTGCCGCTATCTCGGCACAAAAAGCACGTTTGGTTGCAGACCTAATTCGCGGCAAATCTGTTGCGCATGCTTTGAATATCTTAAACTTCAGCAACAAAAAAGCTGCAGTTTTAGTTAAAAAAGCTTTGGAATCTGCGATTGCAAACGCTGAACACAATAACAGTTTAGATGTTGACGATCTTAAAGTATCTACGATTTACGTTGATGAAGGCATGAGCCTTAAACGTATTATGCCACGTGCTAAAGGCCGTGCAGATCGTATTACTAAGCGTACTTGTCACATTACCGTTAAGGTAGGGGTTTGATATGGGTCAGAAGGTTCATCCAATCGGTATCCGCCTTGGTGTTGTAAAACGTCATAACGCCAACTGGTATGCGAGTCCGAAACAATACGCTGAATATTTGCTTAAAGATCTTCAAGTTCGTGAGTTTTTAACTAAAAAACTTAAAAGCGCGATGATCAGCAATATTCTTATCGAACGTCCTACAGGCGCTGCTAAAGTAACTATTAGCACTGCTCGTCCAGGTATCGTGATCGGTAAAAAAGGCGAAGACATTGAAAAATTACAGCGTGAACTCACCACTATTATGGGTGTTCCAGCGCAAGTAAGCATCAACGAAATCGATCGCCCAGATTTAGACGCTCGTTTAGTTGCTGAAGCAATCGCTTCTCAATTAGAGAAACGTGTAATGTTCCGTCGTGCTATGAAGCGTGCGGTTCAAAACACTATACGTGCTGGTGCTAAAGGTATCAAAGTTGAAGTTTCTGGTCGTTTAGGCGGTGCAGAGATTGCACGTACTGAATGGTATCGTGAAGGTCGTGTACCTTTGCATACACTTCGTGCTGATATCGACTATGCAACTATGCGTGCTGAAACTACTTACGGTACGATTGGTGTTAAAGTTTGGATTTTCCGTGGTGAGATCTTAGGTGGCATGAAACAAGTCATGAACCCTGCTCCTGCTGAAGAACGTCCAGCTAAACGCGGTCGTGGTCGTCGCAATGATCGTTCTGCTGAAAAAGGAGAATAATCCATGTTGCAACCTAAACGTACTAAATTCCGTAAGGTGCAAAAAGGCCGTAATACTGGTCTAGCGCATCGTGGTAGCACAGTATCTTTCGGTACAATCGCACTTAAATCAATTGAACGCGGTCAAATGACTGCGCGTCAAATTGAAGCTGCGCGTCGTACAATTAGCCGTCGTGTTAAACGTGGTGGTAAGATCTTTATCCGTGTTTTCCCAGACAAACCAATTACTGAAAAACCATTAGAAGTTCGTATGGGTAAAGGTAAAGGTTCTGTGGAATACTGGGTTTGCCAAATCAAACCAGGTAAGATCTTGTACGAAATGGATGGTGTTAGTGAAGAATTGGCACGCGAAGCGTTTACGCTTGCAGCTGCTAAGCTTCCATTTAAAACCACTATCGTTACTAAGACGGTGATGTAATGAAAACTAAAGATCTACGTGAAAAGTCGGTAGAAGAGTTGACAGCTTTGCTTGATGAGCAACAGTTGAGCCAATTCCGTCTTCGTATGGCGAAAGCAACAGGTCAATTGGGTAAATCGCATGAAGTTGCGTTAACTCGTAAGACTATTGCTCGTATCAAGACCCTCCTTACCGAAAAACAGGGGAACGCACAATGAGTGAGCAAACAGTTCGCACGTTAACAGGCAAAGTAGTAAGCGACAAAATGGACAAGTCTATTGTTGTACTTATTGAACGCCGCGTTCAACACCCGTTGTATGGCAAATCAATCCGCCGTTCAACAAAATTACACGCTCATGATGAGAACAACACTGCTAAAACTGGTGATGTTGTAACCATTAAAGAAAGCCGCCCAATTTCAAAAACTAAAGCTTGGACTTTAGTGGAAGTTATTGAAGCAGCTGCTGAGTAATTAGACGTTCTTGTTGCATCATCGGTCAATTTCGAGTACTCTTTGAGCCTTTCGAAATTGCGACCGGTGATGCTCGGTTTTGGAGTAGGGCAATGATTCAGACCGAAAGTATGCTAGACGTAGCAGACAACAGTGGTGCTCGCCGCGTACAATGTATTAAAGTACTTGGTGGTTCACATCGTCGTTATGCTTCTGTTGGCGACATTATTAAAGTTACTGTAAAAGAAGCAATTCCACGTGGCCGTGTTAAAAAAGGTGACGTGATGAATGCAGTTGTAGTTCGTACTAAATTCGGTATTCGTCGTCCAGACGGTTCTGTGATCCGTTTCGATGATAATGCTGCAGTTATCTTGAACAACAACAAGGCTCCGATTGCCACTCGTATTTTCGGACCAGTGACTCGTGAACTTCGTACTGAACAGTTCATGAAAATCATTTCATTGGCTCCTGAAGTTCTATAATAGAGGCAATCATGGCTAAGATTAGAAAAGGCGATCAAGTAATTGTGATCGCAGGTAAAGAAAAAGGCAAACAGGGTACTGTTTTGTCTGTTTCAAATGACCAAGTTAAGGTTGAAGGCCTTAATTTAGTTAAGAAGCATCAAAAGCCGAACCGTGCAACAGGTGCTGAAGGCGCTATCGTTACACAAGAAGCTTCGCTTCATATTTCAAACGTAGCAATTTTAAATGCTGCGACCCAAAAGGCTGACCGTGTTGGTTACCAAGTGATTGAAGGCGTGAAAACTCGCGTTTACAAATCAAATGGTGAATCAGTGGCGGTAGCGAAGTAATAGGTTGAATAGGCTATGGCCAGACTTAAAACACGTTATAACGACGAAATCCGAGCTAAGTTGAAAGAAGAACTTGGTTTGGGGAATGTGATGGAGATTCCTCGCATCACTAAAATCACCATCAACATGGGTGTTGGTGCGGCTTCAGCTGACAAGAAATTGTTAGATGGCGCTTTGGCGGATATGCAAGCTATTGCTGGTCAAAAACCAGTTCTTACATTAGCTCGTAAATCAATCGCTGGTTTTAAAATCCGTGATGGTTGGCCGATTGGTTGTAAAGTAACTTTACGCGGCGAACAAATGTACGAATTCTTAGACCGTTTGATCTCTATTGCGATCCCTCGTATTCGTGACTTCCGCGGTTTTTCTGCGAAATCATTTGATGGTCGTGGTAATTATTCAATGGGTCTCAAGGAACAAATTATGTTCCCTGAAATCGATTTTGATAAGATCGATCGTATTCGTGGTATGGATATTACTATCACTACGACTGCTCGTACTGATGACGAAGGCCGTGCGCTAATCCGTGCATTCGGCTTCCCGTTCAAATAAGAGGTCGATATGGCTAAGAAAAGTATGATTAATCGCGAATTGAAACGCGAAACTACAGTTGCTAAATACGCTGCTAAACGTGCTGAATTAAAAGCTACGATTGCAAACGTAAATGCATCTGATGAAGAACGTTTCGAAGCGATGATGAAGTTACAAGCATTACCACGTAATGCGTCTCCAGTACGTCTGCGTAACCGTTGTGGTTTAACTGGTCGTCCTCATGGTTACTTCCGTAAGTTCGGCTTAAGCCGTAACAAATTACGCGATAAAGTAATGCAGGGTGATGTACCAGGCGTTGTTAAGGCAAGCTGGTAAGGAGCGACTATAAATGAGTATGCAAGATACCGTTGCCGACATGCTAACACGTGTTCGTAACGCACAAATGGCAAAGAAACAAACTGTTTCTTTGCCTAATTCTAAGTTGAAAGTTGCTATTGCAAACGTACTTCAACAAGAAGGTTATATTTCAAATGTAGACGTTGCTGATCTTGAAGGCAAAGCTACTTTGACAATTACTTTAAAATATTTTGAAGGCAAACCAGTAATCGAAACTGTGAAGCGCGTAAGCCGTCCAGGTCTACGTCAGTATCGCGGTAAAGATGCACTTCCGAGCGTTAAGCAAGGTTTAGGTATTGCAATTGTTTCTACAAGCAAAGGCATCATGACTGATCGCGCTGCACGTGCTGCAGGCGTTGGTGGTGAAGTTATTGCTTTTGTTTCTTAATAGGTGATTCCTCATGTCTCGTGTGGCTAAAGCCCCAGTAACTGTACCTAACGGTGTAGCAG
Organism: Acinetobacter bereziniae; assembly: GCA_009912575.1. Lineage (GTDB taxonomy): Bacteria > Pseudomonadota > Gammaproteobacteria > Pseudomonadales > Moraxellaceae > Acinetobacter > Acinetobacter bereziniae_A. The sequence goes on along the minus strand of WNDP01000038.1, from coordinate 17,375 downwards.
TTACTCAGAACGGCCGGCAGGTCGAAGTGAAAGGCAGCAAAGGTACGTTGTCTTTCAACCTGCATGCGCTGGTCGAGCTTAAACAGGAAGAAGGTCAACTTCATATTGCTCCAGTTAAAGAATCTCGTGATTCTTGGATGCAAGCTGGTACTGCTCGCGCTGTTCTTAATAACCTTGTAAAAGGTGTTAACGAAGGCTTCGAACGTAAGTTACAACTGATTGGTGTTGGTTATAAAGCTGCGGTTAAAGGTACTGTTGTTAACCTTAACCTTGGTTATTCTCACCCAATCGATTACGCTCTTCCAGAAGGCGTAACTGCTGAAACTCCGACTGCTACTGAAATCATTTTGAAATCAGCTAACAAGCAATTGTTAGGCCAAGTTGCTGCAGAAATCCGTGGTTACCGTCCGCCAGAGCCTTATAAAGGTAAAGGTGTTCGTTATTCTGACGAAGTTGTACTTCGTAAAGAAGCTAAGAAGAAATAAGGCGCGAGGTTCTTATGAACGAAAAGAAACAATCCCGTTTGCGTCGTGCGAAAAGCACACGCTTGCACATTCGTGCATTGGGTGCGACTCGTTTGTGTGTAAACCGCACGCCGCGTCACATCTATGCTCAAGTTATTTCTGCAGATGGTGGCAAAGTATTAGCGCAAGCTTCTACTTTGGATGCATCTTTACGTAGCGGAACTACTGGTAATGTAGATTCAGCTACGAAAGTAGGTGCTTTAATCGCAGAACGTGCAAAAGCTGCTGGTGTAACTAAAGTTGCATTTGACCGTTCTGGTTTTAAATATCATGGTCGTATCAAAGCCTTGGCTGATGCTGCTCGTGAAAACGGCTTGGAGTTCTAATCATGGCTAAAGTTGAACAAAACGAAGGTCTTGTTGAAAAGCTGGTTGCCGTTGATCGTGTAGCCAAAGTTGTTAAGGGCGGTCGTATCTTCTCTTTCACAGCATTAACTGTTGTGGGTGATGGTAATGGTCGTGTAGGTTTTGGTCGCGGTAAAGCGCGTGAAGTTCCAGCTGCTATTTCTAAAGCACTTGAAGCTGCACGCCGCAACATGATCACTGTTGATCTTGTTGATGGTACTGTACAACATCCTATTAATGCTCGTCATGGCGCAAGCCGTGTTTACATGCAACCTGCATCTGAAGGTACTGGCGTAATCGCTGGTGGTTCTATGCGCGCAGTTTTAGAAGCTGCTGGTGTACGTAACGTATTGACGAAGTGCTATGGTTCTACTAACGCAGCTAACGTTGTAAACGCGACTTTTAACGGTTTGCGTGATATGACTTCTCCTGAGAAAGTTGCTGCGAAACGTGGTCTTTCTGTAGAACAAATTTTAGGGTAATCAATCATGAAAACGATTAAAGTTACCCAGACTAAATCTTCTTCGCATCGTTTGAAAAATCACAAACTTTGCCTACAAGGTTTAGGTCTGCGTCGTATTGGTCATACAGTAGAAGTTGTAGATACTCCTTCTAACCGTGGTATGATCAACAAAGTCTACTATATGGTTAGTGTAGAGGAATAAGCCATGACTCTGCGTTTAAATGAGCTTGCACCTGCTGAAGGTGCAAAACGTGAAAACCGTCGTTTAGGCCGTGGTATCGGTTCTGGTGTTGGTAAGACTGGTGGCCGTGGTGTCAAAGGTCAAAAATCACGTAAAAGTGGTGGCGTTCGTCCAGGCTTTGAAGGTGGTCAAACTGCGTTATATCGTCGTTTACCTAAATTCGGTTTCACAAGCCAATTGGCTTTGAAAACTGCTGAAGTACGTTTGTCTGAACTTGCTAAAGTTGAAGGTGATATTGTTTCACTTGAAACTTTGAAAGCTGCGAATGTAGTACGTAAAGATATGATACGTGCTCGTGTCGTTCTTTCTGGTGAAATCACTCGTGCATTCACTGTTCAAGGTGTTGCATTGACTAAAGGCGCTAAAGCTGCTGTTGAAGCTGCTGGCGGTAAAGTCGAGGAGTAATCGCGAGTGACTATGTCTCCTAGTTCTACAGGTCATGTTAACATGATGAAAGGTCAACCGTTTCATGTGAAATATCGTGAAATTATTCGCCGATTAATGTTCTTGATTGGCGCATTGGTGGTCTTTCGACTAGGAGCGCATATTCCGCTGCCAGGTATTGATAATGTTGCTCTAGAACGTTTTTTCAAAGCTAATGAAGGTACTTTCTTAGGTTTGTTTAATATGTTCTCGGGTGGAGCATTAGAACGAATGTCCATTCTTGCGTTAGGGATCATGCCATACATTTCTGCATCAATTATTGTGCAGTTAATGTCTACAGTGGTTCCTTCGTTAGAAGCATTGAAGAAAGAAGGCGAGCAAGGTAAGCGTAAGATTAATCAATATACGCGTTACGGCACTCTATTGCTTGCATTGGTTCAAGGTATCGGGATGTGTGCTGGTCTGATTAGTCAAGGTATTACTTTGACTTCAGGACTGGCTTTTTACGTTCCAGCGCTAACATCGTTAGTTGCAGGTACTATGTTCCTGATGTGGTTAGGTGAGCAGATTACTGAACGTGGTGTCGGTAACGGTATCTCAATGATTATCTTTGCAGGTATTGTTGCTGGTTTACCCAACTTAGTGATTCAAGCATTTACTTCGGTAGATAATGGTCAATCAAGTCTTATTGGTTTGGCTGTATTTGGATTGCTATCAGTTGCTGTTTTAGCCGCAATTGTGTTTATTGAGAAAGCTCAACGTCGCATACCTGTAAACTATGCTCAAAAACAGCAAGGTCGTCGTGTATTTACTGCACAGCAAACGCATTTGCCATTGAAAATCAACATGGCAGGGGTAATTCCAGCAATTTTCGCAAGTTCGTTATTGTTGTTCCCTGCAAGTTTAGGTCAATGGTTAGGTAGTGCTGATCCAAATGCAGGAATTGTAAAACGTAGCCTTCAAGATTTAGCATTGGTATTATCGCCTGGACAACCGTTGTATTTAGTGCTCTTCGGTGCGTTAATTATCTTTTTCTGTTATTTCTATACTGCGCTAGTATTTAGCCCTAAAGAAGTATCAGAAAACTTGAAACGCAGTGGAGCTTATGTACCTGGTATTCGCCCAGGTGAGCAAACTGCTCGTTACTTAGATCATATTCTTAATCGTTTGACGTTTATTGGTGCAATCTACATCACAGTCATCTGTTTAATGCCGATGATTTTACAAAGCTCTTTTGGTATTCCATTCCATTTGGGTGGTACCTCATTGCTTATCGTGGTTGTAGTGGTTATGGACTTTATGGCTCAGCTTCAAGCCCATTTAACATCGCATCAATATGACAATCAATCGTTAATGAGAAAAACGACTGCTCATCCTAAGGGATAAGCGCACTTAGAAGGTTTCATCATGAAAGTACAAGCTTCTGTAAAGAAAATTTGTGGTAGCTGTAAAGTTATCCGTCGTAATGGGGTTATTCGCGTAATTTGCAGCGCAGAACCTCGTCATAAGCAGCGTCAAGGTTAATTTAATTAAGACCTGTTGATTTCAGTAGGCTAATTAGGTTATTATCCGCCCCTCAAGATTTTTGTGGGGGCGGTTGATTATCTCTACTGCCTTTTTGGAGAAATTTGAATGGCTCGTATTGCCGGTGTAAACATTCCGGATAACAAGCATGCTGTTATCTCTCTCACGTATATTTTTGGTATTGGCCGCCACACTGCTAAGAACATCTTAGCTGCTGCTGGTATTGCGACTACGACTAAAATTCGTGAATTAGATGATGCTCAGCTTGATGCGATTCGTGCTGAAGTTGCTAAGGTTCCTACCGAAGGTGACTTACGTCGCGAAATTTCCATGAACATTAAACGTTTAATGGATTTAGGCTGCTACCGCGGTCTTCGTCATCGTCGCAGCTTGCCTGTTCGTGGACAACGCACCAAAACTAACGCACGTACCCGTAAAGGTCCGCGCAAACCTATTAAGAAATAAGATTTCTGGAAGCTAAAAGATGGCTAAAGATACTCGCACACGCAAGAAGGTCACTCGTACCGTCTCTGAAGGTGTTGCACACATTCACGCTTCTTTTAATAACACCATTGTTACGATTACTGATCGTCAAGGTAATGCATTGGCTTGGGCTACTTCAGGTGGACAAGGCTTCCGTGGATCACGTAAATCAACTCCGTTTGCTGCTCAGGTAGCTGCTGAAGTTGCTGGTAAAGCTGCTTTAGATTACGGTTTGAAAAACTTGGACGTCCTTGTTAAAGGTCCTGGTCCAGGTCGTGAATCTGCGGTTCGTGCATTAGGTGCAGTGGGTTATAAAATTAACAGCATTACCGATGTGACACCGATTCCGCACAACGGTTGCCGTCCACCTAAAAAACGTCGCGTGTAAGGAGAAACATTCATGGCTCGTTATATTGGTCCAAAATGCAAACTCTCTCGCCGCGAAGGGACAGACCTGCAATTAAAATCTGGCGTTAAACCTTTTGACGTCAAAACTAAAAAATCTGCTAAAGCTCCTGGTCAACATGGCCAAAGCCGTGCTAAACAATCTGAGTATTCACTACAATTACGTGAAAAACAAAAAGTACGTCGTATGTACGGTGTTTTAGAGCGTCAATTTAGTAATTACTATAAAGAAGCTGCTCGTGTTAAAGGCGCAACTGGTGAAAACTTGTTGAAATTGCTTGAAAGCCGCCTCGATAACGTTGTTTATCGCATGGGTTTTGGTTCTACACGTGCAGAAGCTCGTCAGCTGATATCTCACCGTTCAATCACTTTAAATGGTCGTCGCGTTAACATCGCATCTATCCAAGTTAAAGCGGGTGACGTGATTGCAGTTCACGAAAGCGCTAAGCAACAATTACGTATCAAAAACGCAATTGAATTAGCTGCTCAACGTGGCACAGTTGCTTGGATTGACGTAGATCATTCAAAACTTGAAGGTACATTTAAAGCTGCACCTGATCGTTCTGATTTACCTGCTGAAATCAACGAAAGCTTGATTGTAGAATTGTATTCTAAATAATCCTTGAGGTAGCAATAATGACGCGTACTGCAAACGAGTTTCTAACTCCGCAAGCGATCAAGGTCGAAGCGGCAAGCGGGACCTCGGCAAAAGTGATTCTTGAACCATTAGAGCGTGGCTTTGGTCATACTCTTGGTAATGCTTTACGTCGCATCCTTTTGTCTTCTTTACCTGGCGCTGCCGTGGTTGAAGTGGAAATTGAGGGTGTCGAGCACGAGTACAGTACTTTAGAAGGCTTGCAGCAGGACATCGTCGAGCTCTTGCTGAACCTAAAAGGATTGTCTATTAAGCTGTTCGATCAAAACGAAGCATATTTAACATTGGAAAAGCAAGGTCCCGGCGATGTAACTGCTGCTGATCTTCGCTTACCACACAATGTTGAAGTGGTTAACCCTGAACATTTGATCGGTACTTTAAGTGCTTCAGGCTCATTAAAAATGCGCTTGAAAGTTTCTCAAGGTCGTGGTTATGAAACTTCTGACTCACGTTTCCCTGAAGGTGAAACGCGTCCTGTAGGTCGTCTACAGTTAGATGCTTCTTATAGCCCAATCAAACGTGTGTCTTACACAGTTGAAAATGCTCGTGTAGAACAACGTACTGACCTTGATAAGCTCATCATTGATCTTGAAACAAATGGTACTGTAGATCCTGAAGAAGCAATCCGCAAAGCGGCAACAATCTTGCAACAACAAATTGCAATTTTTGTTGATCTTCAGAAAGATCAAGCTCCAGTTGCTCAAGAGCCACGTGAAGAAGTTGATCCAATCTTGCTTCGTCCAGTTGATGATCTAGAGCTTACTGTTCGTTCTGCTAACTGTTTGAAAGCAGAAAATATTTACTACATTGGTGATCTAGTACAGCGTACTGAGGTTGAGTTACTTAAAACTCCTAACCTTGGTAAAAAATCGCTTACTGAGATCAAAGATGTTCTGGCTTCTAAGGGCTTACAGCTCGGCATGCGTTTAGAGAACTGGCCACCAGCTAGTCTCCGTATGGACGATCGTTTCGCCTATCGTAGCCGTTAATTAAGTAGGACTATCACCATGCGTCATCGTAATAGTGGTGTGAAATTAGGCCGTACCAGCAGCCATCGTAAAGCGATGTTCCAAAACATGGCGAATTCTTTGTTTGAGCACGAGTTAATCAAAACTACTGTGCCTAAAGCAAAAGAGTTACGTCGTGTAGCTGAGCCTTTAATCACTTTAGCTAAAAACGATACAGTAGCAAACCGTCGTTTAGCGTTTGCTCGTACTCGTTCAGCAGCAACAGTTGGTAAATTATTTACCGTTCTTGGCCCTCGTTACAAAGAACGTAACGGCGGTTATCTACGTGTTCTTAAAGCTGGTTTCCGTGCAGGTGATGCTGCACCGATGGCTTATGTAGAGCTTGTGGATCGTGAAGTAAACTAATTACTTACGTCACAGAACAATCGGTTGTTCGAAAAAGGTCGGTGTTTCACCGACCTTTTTTTGTGTCTGTTTTTGTCAGACAATTTTTCAAATTTGTCCTCAAGTGACATGAATTTCGTCAGAAAAATACAAACTTGACATTGCGTATTGTCAAATTTATGCTTTAATAAAAATGTACTCTTAAAATGGTTATAAAAACAACATGGAAAAGCAAGTTGATATTCTTATCGTAGGCGCAGGCATCTCTGGTATTGGTGTTGCTGCACATCTTTCTAAAAACTCGCCACAACGTTCATTTGAAATTATTGAACGTCGCGCTAGTTTTGGTGGTACTTGGGATTTATTTAAATACCCTGGTATTCGTTCTGATTCGGATATGTCTACATTTGGCTTCAATTTTAAGCCATGGCAAAAAGCCAATGTTCTAGCCGACGGTGCTTCAATTAAAGGTTATGTTGCTGAAGTAGTCGACGAATATAAATTGAAAGATAAAATTCATTTTAATCATCGTGTGTGTACTGCAAATTATGATTCCTCAATCAAAAAGTGGATTGTAGAAATCGAAGATGAAAATCAAAAATTACAAACTTGGGTCGCAAACTTCGTAGTTGGTTGTACAGGTTATTATAATTACGATCAAGGCTATCAACCCGACTATCCAGGTAAAGACGATTTTAAAGGCGAGTTTATTAACCCACAATTCTGGCCAGAAAATCTAGATTACACAGGCAAAAAAGTTGTGATTATCGGGAGTGGTGCGACTGCGATTACTCTGGTTCCAGCTATGTCGAAAGGTGGAGCTGAACATGTGACCATGTTACAACGCTCACCAACCTATATTGCGTCTATTCCATCTGTTGATTTTGTCTATGACAAAATGCGCAAAGTCTTACCTGAAGATGTTGCCTATAAACTGACTCGTGCCCGTAATATCGGTATGCAACGTGGAATTTATGCGCTTGCACAAAAACAACCTAAATTGCTGCGCAAGTTCTTGCTTAAATCTATTGAAATGCAATTAAAAGGTAAAGTGGATATGAAACACTTTACTCCAACATATAATCCTTGGGATCAGCGTTTATGTGTTGTGCCTGATGGTGACTTATTTAAAATTTTACGCTCTGGTAAGGCCAGTGTTGAAACAGATCAAATTGAGAAAATTACCGCAACAGGCATTCAACTCAAATCTGGTAAGCATTTAGATGCGGATATCATCGTTTCAGCAACAGGTTTAGAAATCCAAATCTTAGGTGGGATCAAAGCGACAATTGACAATAAGCCGATGAATACATCTCAGCACATGTTGTATCAAGGGGTCATGGTCAGTGATGTGCCAAATATGGCGATGATCATTGGTTATATGAACGCATCATGGACATTGAAAGTTGATATTGCAGGTGAGTATATCTGCCGTCTGGTCAACTATATGGACAAGAAGGGCTACGATGAAGTTATCCCTCAAGGTGATGCAACTGAGTTGATGGAAGATACGGTAATGGGTAGTTTAAGTTCTGGTTATATTGCCCGTGCTGCGGATGTTATGCCAAAACAAGGTAAGCATGCACCTTGGAAAGTATCGAATAACTATCTTGCAGATCGTAAAGAACTTAAACATGCGAAGTTTGAAGATGGTGTACTGAAGTTTCATAAACGTGAAGCCCAAGCAGCAAAAAAGCCTAAACTCGTTTCCTAATTTAACTTGGAAACAAAAAGGAGCGTAAGCTCCTTTTTTCATGTCATGGTAAAATTAAATTATAAAAAGCTTGGCTATAGAAAAAGGAGCAGAAGCTCCTTTGACCATCATGTGGTAAATCATAAAGAACGTGAAATAAGTTCCTTCATAATTTCATTGGTTCCTGCATAGATACGGTTTGCTCGATTATCTATATAAGCACGAGCAATAGGATATTCCATCATATAGCCATAACCGCCATGTAATTGCAGGCATTCATCGACAACACTTGAAAATAAATCGGAAATTTTATATTTAGCAGCAGCGGCTGCATCGACCCCTAAATTTCCTTCAAGTTGTAACTCCATGCAGCGATCAAGATAAGCACGGCAGAAATCAATTTCTGTACGCATTTCTGCAAGCTTGAAGCGAGTGTTCTGAAATGCACCAATCGGTTTACCAAACGCTTTACGGTCTTTAGTATATTGAACTGTATGTGCCAGTGCTGCTTCTGCACCTGCCTGACAAATAATTGCGACTAACATGCGTTCCCAAGCCAATTCTTTCATGAGCATAATAAAGCCCATACCTTCCATACCCAATAAATTTTCTTTTGGTACACGGACATCTTCAAAGAACAACTCGCAAGTATCTTGGCCTTTCATGCCTATTTTATTCAGTGGTTTACCTTTGGTAAATCCAGCACGATCTGCTTCAACAATGATCAAGGATAAGTTTGCAGAACCTTTATCTGAATTGCCTGTTTTACAAACCACAATCGCCATATCACACAGATAACCATTGGTGATAAAAATTTTAGAGCCATTGATGACATAGTCATCACCATCTAAAACAGCCGTTGTACGAACACCCTGTAAATCAGACCCTGTTCCAGGTTCAGTCATTGCAATTGCAGTGACTGTTTCGCCAGATGCCATTTTGGGTAACCAATGTTTCTTTTGCTCTTCATTACCAAAATTATTGATATAGTTTGCAACAATATCTGAATGCAAAGAGAAGCCAGTTGAAGAGTCCATTGCATAGGCTTGTTCTTCGATAAGAATCATACTGTAGAGACGATCAACACCATAACCACCATATTCCTCAGGCATTGTGGCGCACAGTAAACCGAGTTCTCCAGCCTTATTCCACAAGTCACGATCTACATGTTGTTGTTGCTCATATTTGGCAATATTCGGTACAACTTCTTTTTCATAGAATTTTCGTACAGTTTCACGAAAAGCTTCATGATCTGAATTAAATAATTTACGTGGCAACATACTGCTTAGAGGTCGGATTGCACCTGATTGCATTTTTATAATATCCATATGAGTTTTAGTGAGTTGAAATTAGGTGAATTAGCCAGTTGTCGCAATGAGATGAATGCTCAAAACGTATTTTTAAATGATGAATTTGGTCATTTCTAAGAATTAAGCGCGAAATTAATGATGAATAAGGTAAACTAAGTCAGAACTAAATCATTGGGGAAAAGAATGTCAGAAGAGCTTAGTTTAGAAGAGCGTAAAGTGATTTATCGTGCACGTCGTGGTTTAAAAGAAATTGATGTTTATTTTGACCCTTATGTAAAACAATATTATTTACAAGCAGATGCACAAGAAAAAGCATTGTTTAAAGAATTGGTTGATCAAGAAGATCCAGATTTACTGGATTGGTTTATGGAAGTTTCTGAACCACCACGCCCAGAGCTGAGAGTATTGATCAACAAACTAAAGCATTATGTTCATGGCTGAGTTGAATCAACATCAACGATATGAGTTAAAGCCCAGTCGAATTGCACTGGGTTTTCAACTTTTGTGTTTGGCTATTATCTGTAGCTTATGGTTTGCAATTTTAAATGTATGGATCAGCTTATGTTTATTAATCATTGCGTTACTCAGCTTAAAATGGTTCAGAAAACGCCAGCAGGTACAAAGTTTAGCGCAATTGGAATTAAATCAGTGGGTGATTCAATATCGAGATTTAGAGCAAGCCCAACATGTTCAGATCAAGCAAATGATTGATCATGCACTCTATATCGTGGTGTATTTTTATGAAAAAAAGCAGCCAACTTTAATTATTTGGCAGGATCAAGTTGAGCATCTGGCTTGGAAATCCTTAAAATCTCGGGTTAAACTGCATTGATTGTCTAACAAGTCTAAAATTTGAAAATTTATTTTAATGTAAATAAAACAATTTCTTAATAAGAAAAATATAGTCGTTTAGGTCACATTGTCAGACTAAAAATATAGAAAATAGCGCATTTTAAGGATTGTCTAACAATTATCTCTGTAAAAACAGCATTCTACCTGTAAATTAAAAATACCAACAGCGAGGAGGAATTTCCAAATGGGTGAAATTCATACGTTTTGGTTCTTAGTGGTTGCAATCGTATTTGCAATTATATTTGGAAGACTAGGAACTATGCTGAGGGAACAGATTGAAAAGGCTAACGATAACAAAGTTAACGCTAGCAAGTTTAAAACCAATAAACTCTCTCAATAGAGTTTACCTTTTAATAAGTAGCATGTGCTGAACCGTCGCAATGCTACTTTTTTTTGCCTAAAATTTCTATAAAAAAAGATCAGGTCAATTGAATACCTCAGGAAGTCTGTCAAATTGTTTAGCTAGTATTAGAGCAATTACTCTTTTATTCAGAGAATGCATCTGATATTGTTATTTAAAAGGGATATAAACACAATTATATAGAGGACAGGAGTATGTCTAAGGCCCATAAATTTGGTCAATTGATGCTGACCGCTGTGATTGCCTCGTCTGTATTATCAGGATGTTCATATGTAGTTAAATCTGGTGCGAATGTGGCACTCGGGTTTAGTGAAAAGCATATTGTTCCGCCAATTTTAGCGGGCAATGATACAGATATGGCATGTAATTCTGGTAATGCATTAACACCAGCAATCATGGCAACTAAAGATATGGGAGCCGACCCAACCCGTATGGCTGTATTGCTATATTCAGCTGCGGGAATGTGCGCTGAAAATCGTGCTTTAGATGCAGAACTTAGATATTTACGAGCATCGAAAGATGGTCGAGTGACTGAGGCTCAGGATGCACGTGTAGAACAAAAACGTTGGGCTGCATTGGCTGCCGAACGCCAATATACGGGCTATCAGTTATTTGCAGAACGTTGGCAGGCTAAATATAAATATACTTTAGGTGACTCTTGTCCAACCATGCGTAAGGACTTAGATCAAACCATCTATCTCATTGGATTGTTGAGTGGTTTGCAGGCCATGACCAATGATATTAACTCTGGTGGTGCGGTCAATGTGCCAAAAGATATTGCTGCGATTGTTGAACGTGGCATGAGCTGTCTGGACAACAACAAATTCTGGGGTGCGCCAATGGCGACACGTGCTGTGATTTGGATATTGTTACCAGGCGCAGGGGATGGTAAACCAGATCCAACTCAAACCTTACAACAATCTATGCAAATTGCGGAACAAAAAGGTGTTCGTTTGGCCTTTGCGATGAATGCTGTAGCAGCACAAGCCAGCGGTGATGATGCAAAATTAAGAGCTGCGTTAAAAGCTTATGCAGCATCTCGTGCTGATGATAAACCTGTTAATCCTGAATTTAGATTGTTAGATGGTATGGCAGGGCAAATGGTCCAAGGTATTGCAGATCGTTATTGGACAGAGCATACAGGCGTACGTGCTGCGGATGATGGTATGTCTACTTTCTGGGATGAACAAGCGTCTGCGTCTACGGGTGATGATGAATTGTTTAGTGATTTACCTGCTCCGACTGAAGAACCTAGTGATAGCGCTGCACCAGCAGAAGAGCCTGCAAGTAATCCTTAATATTCATTTTCTTTCTAATGAATAGATTGGTTAAAATCAAAGAAGAGCAACAGCTCTTCTTTTTTTATGGTGTCAAATGATGCAACAGAAGCATGATGAAAATCTTTGGTTTATTGTCTTAAGCATGGTCTTTTTTGCAGTGCTTCAGCTTTTTCAAAATATATTGATGTATCAATATGATTTGTTTTGGACGCAACCATGGCGTTGGTGGACAGCGCATTGGGTGCATGTAGGATGGATACACTACGGATTAAATGTCCTGGCTTTGGCTTGTTTGCCTTTTTTATTTCCAAACATTCAACAGAAGATTTTGATTGCTTTATTGGTGATTTTACCGCCTTTACTTAGTTTTTGTTTTTATCTGTTTTATCCTCAGATTTTCGCTTATGCTGGTTTATCAGGTGTTTTACATGGCTTATTTATTTTTTGTGCAATTGTGAGTTTGCAACAACCACAGGAACGTAAGTTTGCATTGTTGGTACTTTTGCTCGTACTTGGAAAAATTGCTTGGGAATTTTATTTCGGAGCTTTGCAAACTGAACAATTGATTGGTCATCCTGTATTAACTCAAGCGCATTTATTGGGTGTGATCTTTGGCAGTCTTTGCGCAATTTTAAGCCGAGTTTTGCATATGGATGTGATCAAGCACAACCAGCATCGAAATGCGCTTAAATTAAAAAATTAAGTGCTTACAATTCAGCCCTCTAGACTGGCGTTTATTCTTGATTCTTTGAGAATTCAGGGTATTTTAATAAGAACAATAGATAAACACTGATTTTTTCTCACATTAAAATATAAAATTAGGAGTGAGTTGACAAAAAGGTCGCCAAAAAAATAAAACTTTGTCATGTTTTTTCTAGAAAAATTACGGCAAATTTAAGATGTACCGATAGGAATGGGTATTGGTAAAGGATTTTACCTCTCACCTAATAATAAAGATAAGTTATGCAAGCAATTGCATAGTGGTTATAAAAACTGGAATAACAATGCAAGAACCTGTAAATAATAGATCGGGATTAGGTCTACTCAGTTATCTCTGGAATGAGTGGTTCTCAACCTTTTCCATCCTTATTCTACTCCTGCTGACCTTAATTATTGGGACAGGGGATATGATCCATGGGCAAATGCTGCGTTTGGGTGAACGTCTCTATGGAGACGAAAAAATTGGAATGCAATATTCCTTTTTACGTGCCGAACCTAAACAGCCCTCATGTGACCGCAATCTCGACATCGATAAGCTGGTAAAAGAAAAAATGCAACAGGAAGCCAGTGATCCTGATGCTGCATTTTTTGGTTTAACACCAGAGGCAGATGTTCGAGCTTCTTTTGTTTCAGCTCAAACTGACTGCGAACAAAAATATGCCTTCTATGATAAGTCAATGAAGCATATGGAAAATCATCCATCCATTCGTACTTATCGTTCAATGGAAACGGGCTTTTTCTGGATATTGAAATGGGGCTCTGAACATCGTGTATTGATTTTGATTTTAATGGTCGTGATTGCTGCAATCACAGCATCATTAAAAATGCATCATATTGGTTTACGACCAGCACGTACTAAACTTGATTTTAAAGTTTATAACGTTGCAATGGTGCTGGGTAATGCACTGCTCAGTTTGTCGGTGATTAGCCAATACCGCTCAGTGTTAAACTCTGGTGTAGAGTCTACCGTCGAAACCATTGGTGTTTATTGGTTATGGATGATTTTATTTAGCGTCCTGACTGTGATCAGCCTGTATAAATTATTCCGTACGCCTGATACCGCAGAAGAAGGTGGAAATTTTGGACTGGCACTGCTCAGTATTCCGCTCTATGCCTTCATGGCGATCGTAACAGGCATCGCATTTACGTTCTTTATGGATTATCCAATGGGGCAAGGGATTTACCTTGGCTTATTGACTGAATTCTCCAATATCTTCCTTAACCTTGCACTGTTTATTTGGGCAGGGATGTTGCTGACTCAAACACGTGTAATGGACTTGTTCTTGGCGATCTTACGCCCTTGGAATTTAGCACCAGAAACATTGACTTGGATCATTTTGATTGGTGCTGCAATTCCAACAGCCTATACCGGTGCATCGGGTATCTTCGTTGTTGCTGCGGGTGCGATCATCTATAAAGAAGTGTGGAATTCAGGTGCACGCCGTCAATATGCACTGGCTGTTTCAGCAATGTCAGGTTCATTGGGTGTGGTATTACGTCCATGTTTGTTGGTGATTTTAATTTCAATGCTTGATAGCCGTCATGTCACTTCTGATGAGTTATTTGATCACGGTATCTATGTATTCTGGTTAACTGCATTTATTTTCCTTGGGGTGTCATTGTTCCTTGCTGAGAATAAATTCCGCATTAACTCACCAAAAATTGCAGTTCCAGGTATGTTGCGTGCATTCTTACCTGTGATTCCATATATTCTGATTGTTGCAGTTGTAATCGGCTTCTATAAGTTCGGTTTAGACACGCAAATGGATGAGTTTACTGCACCTGTTATTCTTCCAATCATGCTGTTGGCATTTATCTTGTTTGATAAATTATTTGGCAATAAGTTACCAATTCCAGAAAATCCAAATAAAGCCCTTGCACTGGAACATGAAAAAAATTCAGAGTATTTACGTGAGCATGGCGATACCGCAGAAACCAAGCGTGGTTTCCGCAGTGCGATTCGTTTTGCGACCTCTGAAAGTTTAGGACATATTGGTGCGCTGATTATCCTGATGGCATTGTCTGCAAGTGTGGGCGGTTTGATTGAGCGTAGCGAAATCGTGACCATGGTTCCAACACATCTGGGCAGTATCTTGGTAACGCTTGGCTTTATGGCGTTGTTACTGGCACTGATTGGTATGACGACAGATCCATTTGGTGCGGTGATTCTGGTTGCTGCAACGATTGCGCCAGTCGCATTTGAAAATGGTATTCATCCAATTCACTTCTGGATGATTGTACTGGTTGCATTTGAGTTTGGATATGTAACACCACCTGTTGCGCTGAATCATTTGCTGACGAGGCTCTCAGTCGGTGATGCTGAAGTCGCCGCCGCCGATGCTGAAGCAAAAGCGAAATATACCAGCTTCTACTATCGTTATGAGCGTTGGATTTTACCGATCGTGGTCTTGTTCTCTGCTTTAGTGATCGTGACTTATGCACCTTACTTCTTCAATCTATTTGATTGGTATAGTGCGAAGTAAATCATAGCAATTATACAAAGCGCCTTAGGGCGCTTTTTTATGTTGGGTATCAGAGCAGAAATCATTTTTAGCACTGATGTTCGAACGAAACTTTAAAACAAATATCCTTAGACAGCCTTAATTGAGATGAGGCTATACATGGAGAACTTCTTGGTCGTATTTAAACTGATACAGATTGAAACTGCTGAATATATTCACTGGGCGTTAAGCTAGTCTCACGTTTAAACATGGCACTAAAAGCACTCGTACTGTCATAACCTAAATCTAAAGCCACATTAAAAATAGACTTATTCATTGCAAGATCAATCATGGCTTGCATCAGTCGTGCTTGACATACCCAATGACTAAAATGCATTTGGGTTTCCTTTTTGAAAATGTCGTGTAAGGGTTTTGGGGCTGATATGCAAAAATGCTGCGGCATGCGCTAAGCTCCATTCTTGAGCAAGATCATTTTTAATGGTATCGCAAAGTTTTTTCAATTTAATGTTCTGCGGTTCGGGCAAGTTGAAAGGCAGTACATGTAACAGTTCTACTTCATCCAAAATAAGTTCAAGTAATCTGTGCTCTCGGCTGTATGCTTGAATTGGGCTTTGAACCTGCATGGCATGGCGAATCAATTCTTTAAGTAAAGGTGAAATAGCCACAACACGACATTGATTGACCAACTGATCACGTGCGTGGGGTGCAATAAATACACCATAAGCTTGCACATCGCCACTGATGTGCAAAGCATGCAGTTTATAGGCTGGAATCCATACACCACGTCCGGGAGGTGTGACCCATGTACCCTCAGTGGTCTGTACTCGAATTACACCCGTAAGTGTATGAATGAGCTGAATTCGATCATGACTGTGCCAATCTTCTACATGACCATGTGTATATTTTTCGCTAAATGCAAAAACTGGATAATCTAAAAATCCATGATCGTAATTATTGCCCAAATATCGGTCTCCTCATTCATTGTTGAGTCTGTTCTCGATGAGCTTAAACACTTATCTTTTATCAGTATGTCCTTTTCTCGATAATGATTGTCATTTTGTCGCATAAGCTCGATATCAATATTTTTTAACATGATTGATTCTTTCTGTATAGGCAGAAGCTTATGTTTCAAAAAGCGTATTTCTATCCCTTATTTGCCATTTTGTTTTGGGCTGGAAATGTCATTGTGTCCAAAATGGCGAGCCATGCAATTTCACCAGTAGCGATTACATTTTATCGCTTAGTTTTTGCATTGGCTGTGATGAGTACTTTTGTGCTGATCCCAACTTGGAAAAATCGTAAAGTCATTGCTCAATACTGGAAGCACTTAGCTTTAGGTGGCTTTCTATCCGTCTCATTATTTCAGTTTTTATCTTATCAGGCTGCTGCTACCACGACCGCAACCAATATGTCGATTGTGACAGCGCTGATTCCCTTATTGACCATTATTTTAAGTACTTGGATTTTAAAAGATCAGGTGAGCTATGGTTTAGTGATTGGCGGGCTATTGTCTTTTTACGGTATTTTGTATTTATTGAGCCATGGGCATATTTCTCAAGCATTTACCCAAGGTATGCATCTTGGCGATGCGTTGATGCTTATTGCATCAATAGGTTATGCGCTATATGGCGTTCTGTTAAAGCGTTGGAAAATGCCAATTCCTGCGTGGCAAGCAAATTTTGTGATGTCTACTTTTGCAATCCTATATGTTTTACCTTTTTTCATTTTTCTACCTGCTTCTCAAATGCAGTTGAATCAACACACCATTCCTTTAATTTTATATGCCAGCATTTTCTCGTCTATTTTGTTGTCTTATTTATGGATTGAGGGGGTAAGGCATTTAGGACCGAATAAGAATAGTATTTTTATGAATTTACTGCCGATTTTTACTGCTTTGATTGCAGTGGCGTTGCTCGGAGAACAGCTACAAGTTTTCCATTGGATTGGTGGTGGTCTGACATTGTGTGGAATTTTATTGGCACAAATGATGCAAAAACCGATTCAATGGGGCAAACGAAATAAACAGTCACTCGACTCACTTTAAATGTATTTTATTGACCATAAAAAAGCCTAAACAGGGTATTTGTTTAGGCTTTTATGAATCCACTGTCCCGTCCTGAAATAAGTTTACACATAGGAAACTTATTTTATGGAACATGAACAAAGCCAAAGAGTTAAACGTACTCAGAGAGATTATTCTTTTGCCTTTAAAATGATGGTTATTCAGGAAGTTGAAAAAGGGCAACTTACTTACAAGCAAGTTCAGGCAAAATATGGTATTCAAGGAAGATCAACTGTTCTTGTCTGGCTTCGTAAGTTCGG
>WNDP01000037.1 GCA_009912575.1 Acinetobacter bereziniae | reverse complement strand
TAGCGCGTTGCAGTTCTTTATTTTCACGTTCCAGTTGTTTTATACGTTCTTGATCTGAAAGATGCTGTACTTTAACTGGATTTTGTTGATCCAAATATTTTTGATGCCAAACACGCAGTGTTTCAGGGGTACAACCTATCTTGGGAGCAATAGCAGTGATTGCAGCCCAATTCGATGGATAATCTTTTTCGGATTCAATAACAAGTTGAACCGCTCTTTCTTTGATTTCAGGGGTATAGTTTGATTTTTTCATCGGAGTAGTTTCTCAGAATGTTGAGTCTCCGACAAACATGGTACGGTTCATTTTAGCTTCATGCTTTTCTGCATTACGACTTGAGAATTGATTAAATGCTTCAATTAAGATTGCAACACCAATACCTGAGTAGATATAGCCTTTCGGAATATGGAAACCAAAGCCTTCTGCAATTAAGCTAAAGCCAATCAACAATAAGAAGCTTAGACATAAAATCACCACTGTAGGGTGCTTATTTACGAATGTGGTCAATGGCTTAGATGCAATTAACATTACAATTACAGCAATCGTAACTGCCGCCATCATCACATAAATATTATCCACCATACCAATCGCGGTAATCACCGAGTCTAGTGAAAATACAGCATCTAAGACAATGATTTGGGCAACAACAGCCCAGAAGCTGGCATATACGGCAGCACCTGAACTTTTGACTTCAGGTTTACCTTCAATTTTTTCATGTAATTCAGTGACGGCTTTATAAACGAGGAACAGTCCTCCAAATAATAAAATTAAGTCTCGTCCTGAAAAGGATAGTCCCCCGAATGCAATTAAAGGTTTGGTTAAAGTGACTAACCAAGAAATAATCGTCAATAAGCCTAAACGCATGATCAAGGCCAAGGACAGACCAATTACACGTGCTTTATCTCGTTGTTCTGGAGGTAATTTATCTGCAAGAATGGCAATAAATACCAGGTTATCAATACCCAGTACAATTTCTAAAACGATAAGGGTTAAAAGTCCAACCCAAATTCCAGGGTCTAATAAAAATTCCATTATTAGATCTCCCGCTTATTATTATAAGTATATAAATTGGAACAAAATAAGCTTGACCTACACGGCGACGGATCCATGAATGATACCTTTTCAAATAAATTACTTTAATTATGCACAATATCGGCGACTTGTAATTATTTTTCATGAAATTTTTACATTTATTTAATATTTCTGTATTGCCTTTATCGTTTAAGTTTCAACATATAAGTGATTATCACTTGTATTTATAAAAAATAGGCTTCATCACTATCCAAGTTAAAGTGCGCATTCAAGGCAGCTAAGCACTCAACTTTTTCCATTGATTTATTTAATTTTTTTCACATAATACACCACTAAAGTATACAGTTTATCTATACAATGAGAAATACATAAGGATGAGTCGACAAAATTTTTCATAAAGGCAACTTGGATTTTTTTATTTTTCAGTTATAATAACAACAGATATTAATTTTCTTAACAAATAAACCTATTTTGTAGCAAAATTCTTGATATTTGTGGGTGAATCAAGGAAATAAGTAAGTTGAATTATCGTGAATAGCACAGGTTTTCTAAGGTTAAATTAGAGCTTTGTTGCTGATTTAGGAATGATTGAATCAATCAATTCGAAATAGTATGGGGTGATTTTTAAGATACACTAATTAATGATAGTAATCTTAAAAAAAATATATTGCATGAACAATGCAACAAGATACAAGACCGATGATTAACAATTGCATGAAGATGCAAGTATTTTTTTCCGTACCGAGTCATAATTTGTTCGCATAAAGATATTTATTCAATGACTTTATTAGATATCAAAACTTAAATTTATGACGAGTTAAATCATATTTTCGTCGATTTTTCTTGTTTTTTAGCTTTAAGTGAGACTCACATATTGATTCAGATATTCGAAATAAAATATTATTACCACTTAACATATGGCAATAATTACAAAAAAACAGGGATATTCAAATGACTAAAAAATATTCAAAGTTTCTGCCTTCTGCGGAAAATTTTAATATTGAAAATTTTCCTTATTATTGGATCACTCAGGTCCATGCTCAATACGTCTTAAATTTAGATCAGGTGCTCAAAAAATACGGCATTGATAACTCACGCCGTCGTCTATTGGTTTCTTTAGAAGCCAAACCTGATGCAAGTGTTTCTGAACTTTCAGAAATGATTGTCTCTAAAATGTCGACAACCACGAAAATTGTCTATCGCTTAAAGGAAGAAGGTTTTGTAGATACTTACTCTTGCATACATGATGCACGTATTACTCGTGTACGTTTGACTGAAGCAGGAGAACAAATGACCATTAAGATCAATGATTTAATGGGTGTTATTTTGGAACAGTCTTTTGATGGTTTAACGCCTCTACAAATCGAAAAAACCATGGAAAATTTAAAAATTATCTTTAAAAACCTTGCACATTAAAGATCTAAATCTTTATCAGCTATATTGCACTGTGGTGAGTTTCTGTTATTTGGTTGCTTCAAGTTTAAGCAATAAAACACTTAAACTCTTTCCACAGAAAAAAAACTTCTATATTAAAATTTATGCGTTAAGTTCTGCTGTTTAATTTATCTGAATTTTTTTGATTATCCAAAAACATGTATTTTCTATAAATTTGAGCTCAATCGTTTAGATACGCAACCTTTAGGTAGGTTCTATAATTAAAACAATAATTAAAACAATAATTAAAACAATAATCTAATCCATTCTTCTTCACCGAGGCCAATTACTGAATATTTATGTACCTATTTATTTTTTTAGTAAAAATAGTACTCCATGAATAGAAACAAGCAAAACTATATGAAAATACTCAAAGCCATCCCAAATTAAATTTGCACTCAAACCTTAAAAATGTCTTTCTTCCATAATCTTTAATCTGTATCGTTCAAGATGCTTTTTTGCACTTTATAGCAAAAATCTGCAACATAACCAAAAAATTAAATGTGATTTTAAACGCATTTTTATGACTGAAACGGTATTATTTTACCAACCAGTACAGCCAAAAAATTACTTAACTGACACTTAATACACATAGTTAAAATCGCATAACCTATTATAAAATATAGTTTTAACTCAATTTTTACATTTTTCCTTACATATTAAAGATCGACAACAACAGCGTTTTAAATGAACATTTCAGCAATTCGAAATGAGAAGGAATTCAGATGATTTCATGGTTATTTGTTAGTTTAGTCATTACAATTTTGTTAACACCAGGACCGACCAATACATTACTTGCTTCTTCTGGCATCGAATCTGGGATTCGTAAATCACTCAAACTCATTCCAGCCGAAGCATTGGGTTATCTGATTGCGATTTCCATTTGGGGTGTACTTATTGATTCAGTCGCTGACAAATATCCAATCGTTCCATCCATAATGAAATTACTGAGTGCTGCATATATTATTTTTTTAGCGTTAAAGCTTTGGAAAACGTCTACAGTAAATGCAGATATGAGTCAGCCATCTATTACAGTTAAAGCGCTGTTTTGTGCAACCTTGCTAAATCCGAAAGCACTCCTATTTGCTTCTGCTATTTTCCCTGTAACAACTTGGGCATCACTACACAATTACACGATTCATATGGGTACATTCCTGAGCTTAATCGTACCTATCGCGATGTTCTGGATTTTTATTGGCTCGGTTCTCGTTTCAAACCGTATCTCGTGGTTAAATCAAAAAAATCTTAAGCGTACTGCATCACTGGTATTAATCAGTTTCTCAATGCCTTTAAGTTATTCAGCAATTACTTCATTCTAAGTCACTCTTAGACTTCAATATGGTTGTCTGGGAACAACTTTGATCTAAAATAAATAAGCCCTCTCTATGAGGGTTTTCTTTAGAATCAATATTTTATAATATTTGGTCTTTTCAAATTATTCATCAAACATACTTAACTGCGAAGAATTTGGGTCATTACGTTGTTTAGGACAATAAAAACATTCAAATTCTTCTACAGGGAATCCTTCTATAAAACTCGCAATATTCGGTATTTTTAGACTCAGCCACTCATCCAGTCGATGTGTTTGAATGACAACAACTGAACGTTTATCTGTTCTTGGCTCATGAAATTCACTCATCATCGGGTGAAAATGGGCATCCATACTAATCATCGTCGCTGATCGTACAACCTCTCCATTTTTTAACCGTGTGATCTCATATAATGCAGCGATATAAAACGCTTGACCATCTTGACGCTTTACGCCCCAGCGCTGAGCTTTGCCATTGATATATTTTGATTCGTAGAATTCAGTTACGGGAATAACCCCAAATTGACATTTTGTAAAAGCTTCAACAAAACTCCGCTTTTCTATAAGCGTCTCATTTCTCGCATTATAGGTATGTTTTGCGATCTCTTTGTCTTCTGCCCATTTGGGAATTAATCCAAAATTAACAGATCTCCACTCAAGTCCAGAGTGAGATTTAAACTATAGTGGTGTTTCAAAGCTTGGAAATATTTCTTCTTGATATGTAAAAGGAATCTCTGGTAGTCGAAATTGTTGTACTTGTAAGGCTGTTATGGGTTTAAAATTAGCACACATAAATTTATTATTGTTGTGCTGATCACATACATTGATAATGTTAGCGCATGTGATACAACACAATGTTCCTCATTCAATCAGGTCAAACCTAGATCATCCTGAATTGTATTAACCAAAGATTTTTTTAACTTTTGCACTTAAACCATGGAAGAATTTATGCTTAGCATTGGCTTTTTCACTGGTTAAAAAATTAATCTGAATTGACTGACGTTGTCCTTCATAAGGGATATAACCATGCCAACCATTATCTGTGACTTTAAATGCAACCAATGAACCCGGACCCGCATTAATTTCAGCCACATAATTATTGATATCTTTATCATCATTTAAGATACGTAAACGACCATTTGGTGCATCCCATGATTCATTTAAGTAAATCAGAATGGTCAGCAACTTACTTTTTGAATCACTGTGAATACGCCCATCTTTTTGACGCGAATAACCACGTAATGTAATCATCATCGGATGTTCCATTACATTGACATCAAATTTATCTGTCAGAATTTGACGAAACTCTGGCGTATCTAGAGATTTTAAAAAACGATCAAAATTAGGCTTAATTTCTACATCTTCAATATTGAAACTTCCGCCCTGTTCGATTTTTGGAAAATCTTTGATTACAGCTTGAACTTCGCTATCAGCCAAAGCATTTTCAACCACAAAGTATGGATAAGGTGTGCTTTCAACTTCAGCATTTTTCAGCGCATCTAATTTCAGAATTGATGTCATTTATAATTCAACATAATAATTAACTCTTTTAAATTGTATCAGAGTTTTCATGTTGTAGGCTTAAACCCTAACTGTATCAGCAAATTTTCTAGTGTTGAAATTTATGATTTACAACACCTGAAAACAATAAAACCTCTGAAGAGGCTTTATTGTTGATTTTAAAAATTCACAACGTGAAATTAATCACCTTGTATAACCTTTTAATTTCAAACGATATGCATGCAATAATGGCTCAGTATAACCAGACGGTTGTTCACCACCTTTGAATACGAGATCATAAGCAGCTTTGTAAGCATAACCATCAAAGCTTGGTGCCATGTTGGTATATTCTGGATCATTGGCATTTTGCTCATCGACAATTTTTGCCATACGTTGCATCACTTCTTCAACTTGTTGTTGAGTCACGATGTCATGACGTAGCCAGTTAGCAACATGTTGAGATGAGATACGCAATGTTGCACGGTCTTCCATTAAGCCAACATTATTAATGTCTGGCACTTTAGAACAACCTACACCCAAATCAACCCAACGCACAACATAACCTAAAATACCTTGAAGGTTGTTTTCAAGCTCTTTGGTTTTCTCTTCTTCAGACCAATTTGTATCAGTCGCTAAAGGCGGAGTAAGCAAATCATCTAACGGTAAAGCTTCAGTTTTCAACAACTCTTGCTGACGTGCTGAAACATTGCACTGATGATAATGAATCGCATGAATCACTGCACCCGATGGCGAAGGAACCCAAGCACAGCTTGCGCCTGCTTCAGGATGCTCAATCTTGGTTTTATACATGTCTAAAAGCATGTCTGGTTTAGGCCACATACCTTTACCAATTTGTGCTTTACCACGCAAACCAGCTTGAAGACCTACCATCACATTGCGGTTTTCATAAGCAGGGAACCAAATTTGCGCTTTTACTTCACCTTTACGAACAAATGGTCCAGCTTCCATAAATGTATGGATTTCATCACCAGTACGGTCCATAAAGCCTGTGTTGATGAAGATAGTACGATCTTTTGCTTGAGCAATACAGTTTTTCAAGTTTACAGATGTACGACGCTCTTCATCCATAATCCCGATTTTTAAAGTTTTCGCAGGTAAGCCTAAAGCTTTTTCCGAACGTTCAAACAATTCAACAGCGAAAGCAACTTCTTCTGGACCATGCATTTTTGGTTTAACGATATACATTGAACCCTTACGAGAGTTCTTGTTTTCGTTTTGACCTTTGATATCTGCAAATGAAAGCAATGGTGTAATTAAAGCATCCATAATGCCTTCGTAAATTTCAGCACCATCTACAAGGATCGCAGGGTTTGTCATCAAGTGCCCCACATTACGAAGCAACATCAACGAACGACCGTGGAGAGAAGTTTCACCACCAATGAGGTTTTTATGGCTACGATCTTTATTTAATTTACGAGTAACGGTTTTACCATTTTTCTCGATAGACTCTTCAAGTGTACCCTTCATCAAGCCTAACCAATTACGGTAGCCTTCAACTTTTTCTTCTGCATCTACAGCTGCAATCGAATCTTCTAAATCTTGAATCGTTGTTACAGCAGCCTCTAGCACAAGGTCTTTAACGCCTGCCGCATCTGTTTTACCAATCGGGCTAGTCGCATCAATTTCAATAATCACGTGTAAGCCATTATTGAGTAACACGATTTCAACTGGTGCAGATTCCTCACCATTGAAACCCACAAATTGTGCTTCTTTAGCTAAAGTGGTCGTTGAACCATCTTTCAGTGTTACCACTAATTTTTTATCTTCAACTGCATAACGAGTTGCATCTGCATGAGAGCCATTTGCAAGCGGGAATGTTTCATTTAAGAAGTTCTTTGCAAATGCAATAACTTTGTCGCCACGAACAGGGTTATAGCCTTTACCTTTTTCTGCGCCACCCTCTTCAGAGATCACGTCAAAGCCGTAAAGTGCATCATATAGAGAACCCCAACGTGCATTTGCTGCATTTAGGCAGTAACGTGCATTACGCACAGGTACAACCAACTGTGCACCAGCCAATAATGCGATTTCTTCATCTACATTTTCTGTGCTGATTTGGAAATCTTCTACTTCTGGTAATAAGTAGCCAATTTCTTTTAGGAAAGCTTTATAAGCTTCAAGTTCAAATTTGTTGTTGCGGTGCCATTCATCAATTTTAGCCTGAATGTCGTCACGCTTTGCTAAAAGCGCCTTATTCTTAGGGCTAAGATCGACAACAACTTGCTCAAAGTTTTTCCAGTATGTTTCACTGTCTAAACCAGAACCTGGTAGTGCTTCATTTTCGATGAAATCGTAAAGTTCTTTAGCAATCGCTAACTTGCCTTTTTGAATACGTGCAGTCATTGTCTTTCCTGATATTGCTACTTTTTATAACAAGAGTTTCTAGTATACCGATTTAAACCATGCTGAATAGTATTATCACACATTCCTAAATAGTGATCATTTTAATTAAAATAAATACATACATTAACTTAAAAAATAACGATCAGAAATTCGACAATATCATCAACTTGAATAGCTATTTACAGTGTATAAAGTTTTTAAAATGTCGAAATTAGACTAAAGTGCCAAATCAAGGCTAATTTACTCATTTTTTTAATACACTTTTTTTCCTTGAGCAAAGATTAAGCCATGAATAAAGCTAAATGTCGATAAAGCAAAGTGATATTTCTATGTAAAGAATTGTTCGATCTATTGTGGCTTAAATTCTTAGCTCAGTGATTATCAGGAAAGTATGATCAACTCCATTTAAAGGAGTCACTAAAGTGAACGAAGACACTTTATGGTTGCTTGTTTTGTTTTAAGATTTGATAAAATCAACGCAAATAAAAACCTGCTTAAAATGTGCATCTTAAGCAGGTTAAATTTGATCAAACAAAGATCAGACATCAATCAAACATAGGTTTGAGCTTTGATTTCTTTGATCTGATAGAAATTTAGTTAAATGTTTTGAAACGTGCGGCATCATCAATAAATGCTTTTTCACCAGCAGGCGCTTCAATTGAACCAAATACCAATTGCGCACGAAGTTTCCAATCTGCCGGAATTTCAAATGTTTCAGCAACTTCTTCATCTACAATCGGGTTATAGTGCTGTAAAGATGCACCAATACCAGCTTCAGATAATGCTGTCCAAGTTGCAAATTGCGCAATTGCAGTTGAGTGTTCAGCCCAAACTGGGAAGTTATCTGCATAAAGTGGGAATTGCTCTTGTAAGCCTTTGACAACACTTAAATCTTCGTAAAACAACACTGAACCTGCACCAGCAATAAAGCTGTTAATTTTGCCTGCGGTTCCTTCAAATGCTTCAGCAGGTACAATTTTACGTAAAGTTTCTAGCACAATTGTCCAAAATTTTACGTGTGAATCACCAAATAAAATCACAGCACGTGAAGATTGTGAGTTAAATGCAGATGGGCTATGTTTCACTGCATCTTTGATAATTTCTTCAATTTTCACTTGATCTAAGCTGAGATCTTTACCTAATGCATAAATTGTACGACGTTGTTTGATTTGATTTAAAAATGACATGATGATAATCCTTCTATGGCGATCTGCGCCGTTTTCTTTAACATAGACAGAGTTTATTGCATGATTTTGACCTGTTCTATGTATATATACATAACAATGTGTTCTATATTTAGAACAATACTAGGAATAATACAGACATTAAACATTCACGATGACACTATTTTCAGCTTAAATTATTAATTTTAAAAAATAATATATATCCTCGAAAAAAATAAATTACTTTTATAAATTTTTTTATAGTTTATTTTAAGAAATCTGTTTCGCAAAAAATTACAGTAAAAATAATCTTATTTAAAACATCAAATCCAACGATTAGAGCCAAAATCCTGCTTAAATTCAGTCAGTCCGAAAAGCGGTGAAGCATTAAAAAACTCCGCTTTAAGCGGAGTTTTTTAATGCAGCATTTTAATCGTTCAAACTATTTGTCTGTCTCAAAGAGTGCTGCAACAAAAGATTTAGCTGAGAAAGGACGCAAATCGTCAATTTTTTCACCCACACCAATAAAACGAATCGGAACATGGGTACGACTGGCAATATTAAATAACACACCACCCTTTGCAGTACCATCTAATTTGGTAATGGTTAAACCTGTAAGCCCAACAGCTTCATCAAACATTTCAACTTGGTTAATCGCATTTTGCCCTGTACCTGCATCAACCACCAGCATCACTTCATGCGGCGCTGTTGCATCAATTTTTTGCATCACACGTTTTACTTTGGTCAACTCTGACATCAAGTTGCTTTTATTATGTAAGCGTCCAGCGGTGTCTGCGATAAGAACATCTACACCTTTAGCTCGAGCACTTTCAAAAGCATCAAAAATGACTGAAGCACTATCTGCGCCGTGACCTTGAGCGACAACAGCAATATTATTATGCTCACCCCAAATTTGTAGCTGTTCAGTGGCTGCTGCACGGAAAGTATCACCAGCAGCAAGCATGACTTTTTTGCCTTCGCCTTGTAAACGTTTTGCTAACTTACCAATCGTTGTTGTTTTACCAACACCATTTACACCAACCACTAAAATCACAAATGGATTTTTATTTGGATCGATATGTAATGGTTTCACTCGTGGTGCAAGTAAAGTTACTAACTCTTCCTGCAAAGCTTTATACAACGAATGTGAATAGATCAAATCACCACGTTCAGTTCGTTCAGTTAAATTTGCAATGATTGTTTTAGTTGCTTCAACACCAATATCAGCGACTAAAAGTTGCTCTTCAACTTCTTCAAGTAACTCATCATCAATCTCTTTACCGCCGATCAGTATGTTAACCATACCATCTGCAAAGCTCTTACGAGACTTGGTCAAACCTTCTTTCATGCGACTGAAAAAGCCACCTTTGGCTTTGACATCAGCCGATTCAGTTTGATGTTCTTGAGTTTCAGCTTGAGTAGATTCCGTTTTCGGCAATTCTACTTCATTATTTTCAATAATAGGCACATTGACGGCTGGTAAACTAGGTAATGTGACATCGTCATCCCCGATATCCGCATCAATCAAAAATTTATTTTGCTGTTCTTGCATGCCGATTCCTTGAAAAGCATAGCGTTAAAAAAGAATGAGTTTAGCATAGATTGAAAGATTTTTAGCGTTAAAGCAGTGATAAAACAAGCAAACCAAAATGCAACACGATCGCCTTGCTTTAACTGATTCATTTTTTAAGAATAGTTATAAATTTAGAATAATTTTTTTAGGTCATCTGTGTATATTTTGAAATCTAAATTCTTAGAACTTATCCAACAATCCAAAGTGATCATTGCGCCCTTATTATTCTTAACGCTTTCTACTGCAAATACGCAACTTTATGCTGCTCCACAAAGCCAGCTTGCACGAACGACATTTGAAACAACATTAAAAAATGGTTTAAAAGTGATTATTCGTGAGGATCATCGCTCCCCCATTGTTATGACCCAGATTTGGTACGGCGTTGGCAGTAGTGATGAATCTGGCAATGTGCTCGGTATTTCTCATGTACTTGAGCATATGATGTTTAAGGGAACCAAGAAAGTTCCAGATGATGAGTTTGCACGGTTAAGCCGAATTTATGGTGGACGTACAAATGCAGCAACTTATACCAATTACACCAACTATTATCAGCTTTATCCTAAAAAGTATTTTCCCTTGGCTTTAGAACTCGAAGCAGATCGAATGGTCAATCTGGTACTGAGACAACAGGACTTTGATCCTGAGATCAAAGTGGTGATGGAAGAAAGACGACAAAGAACAGATGATAATCCGCAAAATCTTGCTTATGAACGCTTTAAATGGATTGCTTATCCAACCAGTCATCATCGCCAACCTGTTATCGGTTTTATGAAAAACCCGCAAAATATTCGTTTGGATGACCTCAAACACTGGTATCAAACTTGGTACACGCCCAATAATGCAACATTGGTTATTGTCGGCGATGTCAATGCTGAACAAGCATTAAAACAGGTTGAAAAATATTTTGCTGCAATCCCTAAAAAAGACTTACCCGATCGCAATGATGTGTTGGAATTTGACCGACTGGGTTATCGACATATGGAAGTCCATCTTCCAGTACAAGTTCCAAACCTGTTTATGGCATGGAATGTTAAATCTATTGCTACAGCAAAAAACCCGCAGGATGCATATGCATTGACCATCATTCAGTCCTTGCTCGATGGCGGAATTTCAGCACGTTTGCAAGATCGTCTCATTCGAGATAAAAAAGTGCTCACCGCAATCAGTGTAAGCTACGACCCATATAATCGAGGCGACAGTTTATTTATGATTTCTGCTATCCCTAGTGATGGTGTTTCACTGGCAGATGCACAGAAAGCAATTGAGAAAGAGATGAACTTATTTAAAACAGAGTTGGTTAATCAAGCAGAACTTGATCGGGTAAAAAACAACTTTGTTTCTAACTTAATCTATAGCCAAGACGATATTGGTGGTCAAGCCAATATGATTGGCAACTTAGAAGTGAATGGTTTAAGTTTTCGTTTGATGGATGAATTGCCGAAGCATTATGACAAAGTGACACCGCAAGATTTACAACGGATTGCCAATATTTATTTTGTTAAAGACAATCTCAGTAGCTTGTATTTATTACCAGAAGATAACAAAGAATAAATAAGGAAGACTCATGAAACTCACACCATTCTCTATTTATTCATTTAAAACCCCATTAATTGTGTTAATCACCTTGCTTTACTCACAGCTTAACTATGCAGAAGTCGAACTTGATAACCACGAAGAAAGCGATACCGTAATAGATGATTCTACATTAAAAGCCAATTCAACCTTACAAAGCTTAAGAAATTTAGATAAACAGCAGCAATATCAGACACCTTTTGTTCAAGATTTGGAAAATAACCAAAAAGTCAGAACTTTATTCGTTTCGGCCACAGACCTCCCAATCGTGGATATTCAACTGACATTCAATGCAGGTTCTTCTCAAGATCAAGCATTGGGACAGGGACTATTTGGTATGTCGAATATGGCTGCCAAACTGATTACAGAAGGTACAGATCAATATTCTGCAAAAGAAATTGCTTCAACCTTTGAAGGCTTAGGTGCGCAATTTAATGTCACCGCATATCGTGACATGTTTGTGGTTCGACTACGTGTCTTGTCTGATCCTGAGAAATTAAACCCTACTATCAACATGATGTTACATGTGCTTAATCATGCACAATTTAATTCTTCTGGGCTCAATCTTATTTTAAATAATACCAAAGTTGGACAAAAGCAAATCCAAGAAAATCCAAGCCGTATTATGAATATCCGTTTTTATCGAGCATTATATGGACAACATCCTTATGCCGAACCCACTGTAGGCACCAATGGAAGTCTAAAAAAAATTACACCAGAACTACTTCGTACATTTAGGCAAAAATTATTAGTCGCCCAGAATATGAATATTGCGATGACAGGTAACCTAACGGCTGCTGATGCCACTAAACTCGCCAATCTTATTAGTCAAAACATCACACAAGGCGAAGCCGCCGCAGCCTTAGCGGAGCCACAGGAACAAAATGATTTTAATATCCACTATATTCCTTTTAACTCAACACAAGCCAATGTCATTATGGGGCATTTAGGCATCAAACGAAGTGATCCTGATCGTGTTGCATTAGAAGTCGCCAACCAAATGTTTGGTGGAAGCGGTTTTAACTCGATACTGATGAAAGAATTACGTGTTAAACGTGGTTATACTTATGGGGCATATAGCAACTTAACCACCACCTTAGCACAAGGTTTTTTTAGCTTGAACTACGCAACTGAACAAAATCAACTGATGGACAGTATCCAAGTTGCGCATCAAGCTTTACGTGATTTTGTAAAAAAACCAGTACAAAAAAAACAACTTGAAGAAACTAAAGAAGGGATGTTGAGATCTTTTCCAATGACGTTCAGTTCAAATGCGAACATCAATGCACAAATAGCATCTATTGGATTTTACCAACTACCTGCTGATTATTTAGCCCAATATCAAAAACAATTGAGCCAAGTGACTGCCAAACAAGTTCAAACAGCTGTTCAAAAACATCTTCGTGCAGATCGCCTCACACTGGTTGTTGTTGCACCGACTTTGGATCAAGAAGCACTTAAACAAATGCTCAACGAAGACTTAGATGGTCAGTCTCGAGCTTCGAATGCTCAAAGCCAAAAAGTAGATATAAATCCTATGCCTGATATTCCAGCATTGATCATCAAAAAAACCATTCGACCTCAAGATGAACCCTCAAAATAATTTTTGAAGGGTTATTCTGGGTCAGTACTATCCACTGCCGGGTATTCTCTGACCCTTTGATTTTCAGAGTGATATGCACGTAATAGACGAAGATAATCAGCAACGCAAACCCGATCTTGATGACGTAACTGATTAGCAATATTCTGCGTTTGCGGATAGGCAGCTTGTTGTGAATATTGAATAACGTATTGATATTGTTCTGGGCTTATTGGACGCAATAAAGCCAATGTTGCAAGAAAAATCATCAGTACGATGATCACAACAACAAAAGAATTCAAGATTTTTTCCACAGGAAATGAATAGAATAATTTTTGAAAATAATCTTTGATTTTTTGCATGAACTACCTCTGATTACAGATAGTTTATCATTCTGACCATAAAAATATAGGGCTTTCTTAATGCCATCTGAAGAACGGTTGTAAGTTGACCTTTAAAATTAAGCTAAGTGAAACAACAGTGCTTAAACTCTCCCCGATTTAGATCTTCAGTTATGTATACATTTTAAAGCCCTCTTCTCAATTTTAAGAAAAGGGCTTGCGTGAATTTAAAACATGGATTGATGTGTACTAGATGTTGGCGGTTAAAGGATTGTTGCTCTTAAGAATGCAAAATATAAAATAAAGGCAATGATTGCCAATGCGATACATACAGCAAAGATACTTACCCCACCCTCTGCATGTGCAGGATGCAAATCATCATCGTCTGCAAGACGTCTCAACTCTCCATCATAGACGTGGTAAAAACTTGCTTTTTGCGTTGGGTCAAGATTTCTGGTATAATCATAAACACGTTTGCGTTGGGCTAAACAATAATCACCAAGATGAATTTCTTGATGGTAAATTGCTTCATCTAACTGCCGACGATGATACTGAGCTAATTCAACAATCTGAGACTCAGCAGCGGGTACATCAAAAGTAAAACCATCGATAGTGTTTGTCATTTTTGCTCTCCCTTTGTCATAATTCTCATATTGATTTTAATAAATATTATTTCTGTTTAATGTTTAATCATGTAATCTTATTTTCGTCAAGCATAGTTTTTAAATTACTTGACAAGTAAAGCAAACTGTAATATTAGTTTAATAAAGTTAAGTTAGATTAGTTAAGTATAAGCTCCGTTGGGGAGCTATGTTAAAAGATCATAATTACAATAAGGAGTTATATATGATTCACCAAATCTCTCATCAAGACTTAGAACACGTTTACGCAGATGCTGTAAATACAATTCAATGTGAAATGAACTTCGTAGAAGCGGTAAAAGCATTAGAAGATGCAGCAAAAGCTGGACATGGTAAAGCAGCAATGTTTCTTGCAGAACTTTACTATCAAGGTTTCCGTGTAGAACGCGACTCGTTAAAGGCGCAGTACTGGCAAAAGATGGCCACGATGCAAGCATAATCAAACGTCACCTAGGTGTCGTTTTTTAATCCCTGTAGATTTGTTTGATTAATAAATCATTACGTATTCGATACATTTTTTATAGTTTTAATAAATGCTTACGATTCAGCATAAAGCTCTCACAGTTCTTGAATCAATTTCCATTACAATAGCAATGGTACTCAAGCAGACTAACGACTATGAAGAAGTATATTCATCTCCAACCCATTTCGAACGAATTGTTTATTAAAATTTCTATTCTAAAATCACTGATGTATTGTGGAGTACTTTGGGGGCTTTATCATGATGGTTGGGCGATGAAATCAGCCTCTGAAGAAGTTTACTTTCCATTTTGGCTCAATGTAGTTCAAGCACACCAATATGCAAAAATTCACTGGCCTCAATATACCCCTCGAAAAATAACACCAAAAGACTTTAAAGAGTCGCTACTACCTACCCTTACTCGTTTGAATATTATGCCTGCATTATTCAACTCTTCATCTCGAAAATTTAAACTTTCCACCTCACAAATGGATCATTTCTTTTTTCACAACAATATTCAATTTCAAACAGCTTAATGGTAGAACAATATTTTTTCCTGTTTTAAAAATGTTGTAAAAAATAATCTTTATATTTTGTGACTGTAGAGTATTTGCAAAGTTAAAAAATACAGTTAATTTAAAGATGTGCAGATAGATCAGCACCAAAGAAAAGGAAGAATAATTATGACGACAGTAGCACAAGTCATCCAAGATAAAATTGGTCACGAAATTTACACTATTTCACCCTCTGCAACCGTATTAGAGGCCATTACGCTTATGGCAAATAAAGGTATTGGTGCTGTTGTAGTCACAGAAGATACAAAGGTTGTTGGGATTCTTTCCGAGCGTGATTACACCCGTAAAATTGCATTGATGCAACGTACTTCAGATCACACAACTGTCGCTGAAATTATGACATCTCAAGTTATCTCAGTGACACGTAGTCATACCGTAGAGCAATGCTTAGGTTTAATGACCGATGGTCATCTACGTCACTTACCTGTGATCGAAGCAGAAAAATTAGTTGGTTTTGTATCTATTGGCGACCTTGTAAAAGCCACGATGGAAGATCAACGAAAGTTAATTGAACAATTACAACAATATATTTCAGGTTAAGTGAAATTATAAAAATATAACCCTCCATATGGAGGGCTATATGATCAACAACTGTAAATCATGATGAATTTTCAAATTTCTAGGTAATAAAAATAATCACCTGCTTTTAATTGATGACTATCATTTAAGACTGGAATAAAACAATTACACTCCTTAAAGAAATTCAGCATATCAGGACGTTCATTTTCCACATTGATTATTTTAATTTCTGGAATCTTCGTCGTATTCATTTCCCCATCTTTACCATAATGCACATCACTCGCACACCCCCAAAAAAATTTATGCTGACTTTCAGCAATTCCTTGATAGTCAAAATCATGATTTAAAACGCCAATTTTCCATTCAGGTTGAACAGGTTTGTTATAAAGATGGCTGAGAATCGTTGGTTTTATAAAAATATGCATATTGATAATAATATCAAGAATATAACCAGGCATATAACTTACGATAGCTCGATCCTCATAAGTTTTTGTCCTTGTGCAAAATGGAATACCTTTTTCATTGAGATATTTAATCGTTTCTTTTTTTATTGGACTTCTTAAACCGCCAACCATCATCTTAAAAGAATTTCCAATCAAATATTTTTTTTGATGAACTAAACCTTGTTCAGTTAATACGCTTAACTCATTAATGGATCTAAATAGACCTAATTGGATAAGATGCTGATCTACAGCCAGACCGCATGCAACGATATAATCAAAATCTTCTGTAACTTTTTTAATATTCTGAATATATGTTTCAATATCAGTTGTAATTTCAAAATCATCTATTGAACAATTATTTGACTCATATCTTGATGGCTTAATTTTTATCACTTCAAAATGATATCCCCAACTGATCATACAATCTTTAATGTATTCCAATTCAAAATTTTTATTGAAATGTTCTAACTCGTAATCTACACACAATATTGCGAATCGTGTATTTTTATAAACCTGTACATACTCAATGCCAGCTTGTCTCAGCAAAGCCTTTTTTGTATTGGTAATGATCGTGTCTTTTTTTAAAATGATATCTTGTTCTTTATAATCGTCACCTACTTTAATCACTCCACTACCTTTGTTTATTTCAGTTAACGCATTATCTTTTTTAACACTTAGAAAGGCTGCATCAAACCATGGCTGAAACTGTTCGGTTGTTATGACTGTATTCCCTATTGTTCCTATCTTGATGTATTGAGGAATACCTGTTTCATATTCACTTTTTATTTTTATCTTGTACGGATCTTTACCATTGCGTAATGCGCCATAAAAATGGACAGACTCAATTTTTTTAAATTGTTCAATTCTAGTAATATCTTGATGAATATTTAACATTTTTCCACAAATTGCGGATAACGCTACTGATGGATAATTTTGATTCGCATACACATTTTCAGATAATCTTCTATCTAAACAATTTTCAAGTAATACTGCTTCAGCTAAAGTAGAATTTGGTTTTATTTTACTTATCATTACTAATTTGCTAAAAATTTTTCCAACATAGTCACTATTTTTCATATTCATTATCCACCTTACTTTCATGTCAAATTTATTTTAGATAAAGTTTAACAGTGTAAACTGCTGAACTTTTAATGTTACTTTGTACTATTCAACATTAATATAAAATTCATCATCATCCAAAATACGTTGTTGAGTATAGAAAACACCTAATCTAGCACCCGCACTTTTATTATCACTCGCTTCGATTCTCCTGACAGAGACTCCTGGGTTTTCTAATGCATCTCCACCTTGATATGTTGTAGCAAATGGATATTCATCGCATTGACAGCTCACTTCTGGATCACATGATTCACTATAGCTACTATCTTGTGCCTTACAGATTGCTAAGGAATGCTTCCGATTATTATTCCTAGTAGTCCAATCCCTTAGGCGTGTAAGTGGTTTTGACAAAGATCTATCAGGAAAAATACTATCCACTTCAGATATAAACTTACTAGGAAGCCCTGAATTTTGCGCATCTCGATTATGTAAAACAGATTCATCTACCTCGGAAATAGTAATATTAATTGTTCTAAAACTGCTGGAGCTTTCGCTCATTTGATATTTAAATTTTTACTGAAAATAAAAACCCAGCCGAAGCTAGGTTTTAGGTTGTTTAATTTTAAATCAGTTGAGATTTAACTTTCCAGCAACATAGTCGGCATCTTTATCACCACGCCCAGAAAGATTAACTACAATTTTAATTTCTTTCGCTAATTTCGGTGCTTCACGAATTGCCCAAGCTACAGCATGTGAACTTTCCAATGCAGGAACAATTCCTTCTACACGAGAAAGTTGCATAAAGGCATCTAAACATTCTTGGTCTGTCACTGTTGAGTATTCTACACGCCCTAAATCTTTCAAAAAGCTATGTTGAGGCCCTACACCAGGGTAATCTAAACCTGACGCAATCGAATGCACAGGCAATGGCTCTCCCTGCTCATCTTCAAGTACATAACATGCCATACCATGAATTTGGCTCGGTTTACCCAATGTCAATGTTGCTGAATGCTGTTGAGTATCTAAACCATGCCCGGCAGGTTCTACACCAACCAACTGAACATTCGCATCATTCAAAAATGCTGTAAATGCACCAATAGCATTAGAACCACCACCTACACAGGCAACCACATAATCAGGTTGAGTTCCAAAACGATCTTGTGCTTGAACTTTAATTTCATTGCCAATGATAGATTGAAAATCACGTACCATTTTTGGGAAGGGATGCGGTCCAACCACAGAACCAATCGCATAAATATAGTTTTTTGGGTCTTTTAAATATTCTTCAAATGCGCTATCAACCGCATCTTTCAATGTAGCAGTGCCTTGCGTTACTGAAACCAACTTTGCACCCAAAATTTTCATTTTAACGACGTTTGGATGTTCTTTTTCAATATCGACTTGTCCCATGTGAATTTCACATGGAATCCCAACCAACGCACAAGCTGTCGCCAAAGCAACACCATGTTGACCTGCACCCGTTTCTGCAATTACTTTAGTTTTCCCCATATATTTGGCAAGCAAAGCTTCACCTAAACAATGATTAATTTTATGTGCACCTGTATGGTTTAAGTCTTCACGCTTTAAATAAATTTGTGCACCACCCAATTGCTCTGAAAGACGTTTTGCATAAAACAAAGGGCTCGGACGACCAACGTAATGTGCAAACAAATCTGCCAACTCATTTTGAAATTCAGCAGTTTGACGAATTTCTTCATAAGCCACATTAATTTCATCCATTGCGTCCTTTAAATGTGGTGGGATAAATTGCCCACCATATTCGCCAAAGAATCCTTGCTCATTTGGTAATGCAATACCATTAATTTGATGATCCATATCTATCCCTCTTTAAAATATAAGTCGTTTGATGAACCTATTGGCAATTCAGCATTATTTGTGGTTCAATTTTTTAATTCATTTTCGGCAGTATTTGCGAAATCGAGTTATTCTGAGTAGTAAAAATGTTAGTTCTCAAAGCAATAAACCTAATCGCAGAACACTGTTGTCCTCGCTGCCCCTGCACTGAAAACCAAGTACAGCTGTGTGATTACTTAGCTCGTGGCTAAAATTAGCTTAGGCATTATTGAAAATAGCAACATCATTGTTTTAATTTCATTACATTTCATAGCATCTTATGTATAAGCCTCATGCTCAATTTTGGCTAACAATACAAACTTTTGATGAAAAGAAAAAATTAAATAAAAACTTGATTTTGAAGCTATTACAAATTTATCGTGACAAATACTTGGTCATATCCTCGATGCCTTTAAGGGTCATTGGAAACATATGGTCTTCAAATATCTGCTTAATCAATGCGATGGTTTGCATGTAATGCCAATAGCCTTGCTCTTCTGGATTTAACCATGCTGTTTTTTCAAAATGATTGCGTAAGCGACGTAACCAGACATCACCAGCTTCATCATTCATATATTCGACAGATCCACCAACTGATTTTAACTCATAGGGTGCCATACTCGCGTCCCCCACCACGATCACACGATAGTCTTTACCATAGGTATTAAATAAATCCCATGTATTCATTCGTGTAGAAGAGCGACGATGGTTATCTTTCCAAACATAATCGTATAAGCAGTTATGAAAATAAAAATATTCCAGCGTTTTAAATTCTGTTTTTGCTGCACTAAAAAGCTTTTCGCATTGGGCAATATGCGAATCCATTGAACCACCAACATCAAATAACATCAAAACTTTGATACGGTTACGACGTTCAGGGACCATTTGTACATCCAATATCCCTTGTTTGGCTGTTTCATAGATGGTGCTATTAATATCCAGCTCTTCTGCTGCACCTTGACGAGCAAACTTACGCAATCGACGTAAAGCCATTTGCATTTGTCGAGTACCTAAAATCTGTTCATCATCCAAATTTTGGTATTTACGTTGTTCCCATACTTTTACCGCTGAATTCTTACGGCTCGGTCCACCAATTCGCACACCCTCTGGATGGTCTCCAAAAGCACCAAATGGCGAAGTTCCCCCTGTACCAACCATACGGTTGCCACCTTGATGTTTTTTATGTTGTTCACGTAAACGCTCTTCCAACATTTTCATCAATTCTTCAAGTGAACCTGCTTTCATTAATTCAGCACGTTGTTCTGGTGTGAGGTGCTTTTCAAACAGTTCTAAATCAAACCAATCCTTTGGTAGCTTTTGAACTTTACTGAGCAAATCATCAATTTCAAAGGTATGAATACCTTCAAAATAATCTTTCATGGCACGGTCATATTTATCAAAGAAGCGTTCATCTTTGACCATGACCGTTTTCACCAATTGATAGAAATCATCTTGATCAGCAAAAACTAAACCTTCACTGATGGCTTGATTTAAATCAATCAATTCACGTGTCGATACGGGTACACCATATTTTCTGAGGGTATAAAATAATCGCACAAACATGTTGCAATCTCCTCATTATCGACGTGACATAAAGGCTAAGCGTTCAAGCAATTGAACATCTTGCTCATTCTTAATTAACGCACCATACAATGGTGGAATTGCTTTGGCCTTATCATGATTACGCAATACATCTTCCGGCATATCGTCTGCCATGAGCAAACTCAACCAATCAATCAGTTCAGAAGTTGAAGGTGGCTTTTTCAAACCAGGAACTTGACGTAATTTAAAAAATACTTGTAGTGCTTCAGAGACCAAAGTACCTGAGATCTTTGGAAAATGTACCGCAATAATTTCACGCATGGTTGCTTCATCAGGGAATTCAATATAATGAAAGAAACAACGACGTAAAAAGGCATCAGGAAGTTCTTTTTCATTATTTGAAGTGATAATCACAATTGGGCGCTGAGTAGCTGTAATTGTTTCACCAGTTTCATAGACAAAAAAGGACATTTTGTCTAATTCATGCAGTAAGTCATTTGGAAATTCAATGTCTGCTTTATCAATTTCATCAATCAACAATACACAACGTGATTCGCTGGTAAACGCTTCCCACAACTTTCCGGGCTTAATATAATTTTTGATGTCATAGACACGGTCATCGCCCAACTGACTGTCACGTAAACGTGACACAGCATCATACTCATATAAGCCTTGCTGTGCTTTTGTTGTCGATTTAATGTGCCAAGTAATCAGTTTAAGCCCTAAACTTTCTGCAACTTGCTCCGCGAGTAAGGTTTTACCAGTCCCCGGCTCACCTTTGACTAAAAGCGGTTTCTGCAAGGCGCGAGCTGCTTTTACAGCCAGTTTTAAACTATCAGTTGCAATATACTGTTCAGTACCTGTGAATTGTTGTGTATCGACAGACATAAATGACCTTTATTTTTTATTTAAAGTGGTGAAATATTTTTAGCTACAGCGTTTGCTTGCGTATTTTTGGTGCTTTTGTATTTAGACCAAAAAAATCCAATAATCAGTCCAACACCCATTACAAATGCAATCAGGGCGATATTCGACCAAATCAATGCAGAATCTTTGGTTAAAATTCCAAATAACAATCCAAATATCGCAGGTGCAATTGCTGAGTTTGGTCCTTCAGAAATGGTTGGTGTTGCAAGAACTGCAAATACAATGATCCATGTAATACCACCAAGTGGCAATGGTAATCTTTTTGAGATTGAATACCAACACCATAAAATCAAGAGCGTCCCAAGAATATAGACAGTGATTGCAATATTATCTTCTGGGATAGAATCCAATAATTCTAAAAAATTTGCCCATATTCCTGATAACTGATCAAGCACCGCGTAGCCCCTCTGGTTCAGCCGCATTCGGATTGATTAATCCTTCTGGTGGCATTTGAAGAAAGAAGCCTTTCGTTGTTAATGAATCAATAACATGTAATACATTCACACGTGCAAGCTTTCTTGATTCATTTAATTCAAGATGCATAACATGTGTCGCACGACCAAAAGCGATACGAACAGGTTCAGACAAAACCTCTAATGGGTCTGCATTTTCATCATGGTTTGGATGATCAGGACGAGCCACGTAAAGATACATTTCATCTTTTTTGCTCGATTTATAAATATCACAATGCATTTTAAACAACAGCTTCTATAAAACTTATGTGACAGCATACATGAAAAAAACGACAGATACATTATCGAAATTTAACGTATCAGTCGTTATTTATAATCAATTGTTAAAACTTTGCACAAAATAAATGGAGTTATAAATGACTATCTTTAAAAACTTATATGAATGAGTAATCGCTTAGAGGCAAACCTCAAATTACTCATTCACTTTCATTTGCTTACTCAAAAAGTTGATATCTTCATGCAACAGTTGAATTAAAGGTTGCGTAAGCAAGTCATAACGCCAGCCGAGTAAATAGCGAGGCAAATTCTGCTCTTTTCCATGAAAAACGACATGATGATATAAGGCATTCAGCCATTTTTTTCGCATTAATACTTCTTTTGGCACATGTGTATCTGTTGAAATCTGAGTAATCAGCTCATCAACCTCAACAGTAATACCCTGTGATGAATGCTTGATCGGTCGAGCAATACGGAGTGGCCATTCATCCATTTCTGGTAAAAACTTTAATAAGTCTAAAATCGTTTTTCCATGTTCACGGACAATATTTGGACGTATTCCCTTTACATTAGACAGTTGAAAATTATTTTTTGGGTTGACTTCAACCAAATCAATCATTGTCGCATTTTTAAGTATAAAGCTACGTGGTTGATTAAGCGCTTTCACCATTTCTTCTCGCCAAACACTCAATTGCTGTAATTGCATCAGTTGTTTGCGTGAATGACGATAATTACCAATATCACTATATAATTTTTCTTTTGGTGTTTCTGAAGCAATTTCAAAGGTCAGATTTTGACAATCTTCCAAGACTTGTTGATATAACTGCTTTTGCTCCAGTTCGGCTTTCACTTTTTCAGCCAAACTCATTATATATAAAACATCGTTGGCAGCATAATTCATTTGCTCACAGGTCAAAGGACGAGCTAGCCAATCTGAACGTGTTTGATCTTTATCAATCTCGATGTCTAAAACTAATTTCAATGCATTTTGATAACTGACTTGTAATCCATGCCCTAGAAATGACAGTGCAACTTGCGTGTCAAAAACATTTTCCAAATTCTTTTTGTCAGCATAATGATAAATTAAATCAATATCCTCACCACAAGCATGAAAAACATTTTGCTGTGCCTGAAAAAGTTGATTCCAAAACTGATTTAAATTCAGGGTTGTACCATCAAGCAAGAAGACTTGGCCATTGACATTGATTTGAAAAACACCAAGTTTTGGCCAAAGTGTATCCACTTTGATAAATTCGGTGTCAAGGCCATAGGTCGTCGTGTGTTGCATTAAATTCAACACATGTTCAAGTTCAGCCTGTTGATTAATAAATTGAAACATGTCAGTTTAAGTCAAAATGTTACATTCAAATGAATTTTGATTTTACCTCAATATATAAAAATTAAATATAATATTTTCAAACTAATTTTACATAAATGCCTTATTTTTCAATAAAATTATCTTTTAAATATCCATTTTATATATAGGTTTTAGAACTTAATGAATTGATCTTTTAGAAAAAATGATCAATCATAGACGGACCGTTCTATCCAGCCCAGTTTACCTAATTTTATTCAGTGATTATGTAAATTATTTTAAAAAAAATCGGGTTTGTTCATCTTTTAAATTTTTTCGTTTTACAACAAAATCATTTTAACAAACAAACCCAAAAACGACATGACATGCAATCCGCATATCACTTCATCTTCATCCGATTATGTACAGCTTGGCTTAGTGTGTGGCTATCCACATATTCTAGCTCACCACCTTGTGGTACGCCTTGAGCAATTCGCGTCATCTGTAAAGATAAATGCTTTGTTGCCTCAACCAGATAGTGTGCGGTGGCTTGCCCCTCAACGGTTGCATTGGTTGCCAAAATCACTTCACTGATCTTCCCTTCACTCAAACGTTGTACAAGATAAGGAATCCCAATTTCTTCTGGGCCAATTCCATCCAAAGGTGATAAGTGGCCACCTAGTACATGGTATTTCCCACGAAAACTACCACTCTGTTCGATCGCCATAACATCGGCGGGTGATTCAACCACACAAAGTAGTTGATCATCACGCTCTGTTGAGCAACAAATATCGCAGACTTCATTTTCTGTAAGTGAATGGCAAATACTACATTCATGAATATAAGAAGTTGCTTCATTCAGTGCATGGGCCAAACCAATTGCACCTTCTTTATTTTTCATGATGAGATGCAATGCCATACGTTGAGCCGACTTCGGCCCAACGCTTGGTAAAATTCGTAAAGCTTGTACGAGTTGATCAAAACGGTCGCTAAACACCTATGATTCCTTAGAACATGCCTGAAAGACCAGGTGGTAAACCCATACCTGAATTAGCTTCTTTCATCGTTGCCTCTGAAATTGCTTCAGCTTGACGTGCAGCATCATTCATCGCAGCAGCAATCAAATCTTCAATCATCTCTGGATCATCTTGCAATAAGTCAGGACTAATTTCGATGCGTTTAACAACATTACGGCAAGTCATCGTTACTTTTACTAAACCACCACCAGCTTCTGCACTGACTTCAGTTTGCGCAAGTTTTTCTTTTGCCTTTTTAACATTGCCTTCCATATCTTTTTGCATGCGCTGAGCTTGTTGCATCAACATATTAATGTTCATAAGGTACTCCGAAAAAAGTCTTTAAATAAATCTTTATCCTGCACTCATTGGCTAGTTTTTTTCAAAAATCACAAAATGGGTGCAAGACTGTATTTGAGCAATGATGCTTATCTTAAATTAAATCTAATCCATGAGAAAGATCACGAATAATATCATCGACGTCTTCTAGACCAACTGAGAGTCGAATTAAGCCTTCTCGAATTCCTGCAGCAGCTTTAGCTTCAGGGGACAATTTGCCATGTGTTGTAGTTGCTGGATGAGTGATAGTCGATTTTGCATCACCCAAATTTCCTGTAATTGAAATGAATTGTGTATGATCAATAACGGTCCAAGCCCCTTCTCGCTCACCTTTCACTTCAAAAGAAACAATACCACCAAAGCCCGTTTGCTGTTTAGCCGCCAATGCATGTCCTACATGGTCTTCTAATCCAGCGAAGTAAACTTTCTCAACCTTTGGATGTTTTACCAACCACTCGGCAATAATTTGCGCGCTCTCAGAGTGGGCTTTCATGCGTAGTCTTAATGT
This sequence comes from Acinetobacter bereziniae, assembly GCA_009912575.1. Lineage (GTDB taxonomy): Bacteria > Pseudomonadota > Gammaproteobacteria > Pseudomonadales > Moraxellaceae > Acinetobacter > Acinetobacter bereziniae_A. The sequence goes on along the minus strand of WNDP01000037.1, from coordinate 7,311 downwards.
TTCAAGCCCTTTTAAAAAGACCCAAGCATTGAAAGGACTCATAGATGGACCTGTGGTACGGACATAGCCAAACACTTCTTCAAGAAGTTTATGATTACCGACCACAGCACCACCCAAGGCACGACCTTGACCATCTAAATATTTGGTTGCTGAGTAAATAACCAAGTCCGCACCAAATTGTAATGGTCGCTGTAAGATAGGCGTACAAAAGCTGTTATCAATTGCCAATAAAGCATCGTTCTGGTGTGCGATATCAGCCAAAGCTTGGATATCAGCAACTTCCGCTAAAGGATTTGACGGAGACTCAACAAAAAGTAATTTAGTTTCAGGACGTACAGCTGCTTGCCATGCACTTAGATCTGTTAAATCAACAAAACTCACTGCAACATTAAATTTGGCAACATATTTTTCAAATAAAGACACTGTTGAACCAAAAACAGCACGAGAACAGATAACATGGTCACCAGATTTTAGGAAAGACATTGCGACAGCCATGATCGCAGCCATACCTGAACTTGTAGCGACTGCACGTTCACCACCTTCGAGTGCTGCTAGACGTTTTTCAAACATCGCTACAGTTGGATTGGTAAAGCGTGAATAAATATTCCCTGGCTCTGCTCCTGAGAATTTTGCTGCGGCTTCAGCTGCATTTTCATATACAAATGAAGATGTCAGAAAAATGGGTTCTCCGTGCTCACCTTCAAAACTACGTGTATGACCTGTACGAATAGCTAAAGTATCAAGTTGGTATTCAATGTCGTCGTGCTGGCTCATTTCAACTGCTCAGTCCTAAAACTGCCTTTGTAAAATATTGCCAACATTTTGAGCGTCCTATGTATTTAAGGTCAAGGCAAAATCGCAAATTATCACATACACTTCGCATAAATCTGTATAAAAATGAGACAAACATCGCTTATGACACAAGTATCAGCCAAGTTCCAAGTACGGAAATCCAAGTTAAAGAACTTAACGACAAGGATCTTCAATGGTAAGTCACTTGTTTTATCTCAAAGTACCCCCTACGAACTCATCGCAGAGCACCACCAAACTAAAGTGCGTTACTATGCAGCTGCACAAAAGAAGTTTAAAGAACCTCTGGTTTTTACCGCACCTTTATCCATTAACATGGCGATTTATGATCTATATCCTTATCGCTCCCTGATTAAATATTTCACCGATCAAGGTTTCGATGTTTATTTATTAGATTGGGGTAAATTAAGCTATCAAGATCGTGATCTCAACTTCCTTTATTTTATTGATGAAGCAATACCCTTGTGTATTGATAAGATTCGAGAACATTCACAAAGCGATCAAATATCATTACATGGTTGGAGTATGGCGGGTATTTTTGTTTTGCTTTATAGCGCCCTACGTCAACCGAATTATGTCAAAAACCTAATTGTACTTGCTAGCCCTATTGACAGTTATGCATCTGGTGGAATAGGAAAACTATATCAACGAATCAATAGCTTGATTGTTAAAAACCAAAAATTAAAAGACACACTCTACAAAGGCGGCTTACCCAAAAAACTGATCCACACACCTGGTCTACTCAATGCGATTGGTTTTAAAATCCTTGATCCTAAAGGCTGGTATGAAGGACATAAACAATTATTGCTTAATCTTGATGATCAAGAACTACTACACGAACATGCAACACTTGGAAATTTTCTTAATCACATGGTGGATTATCCCGGTGGGGTCAATCAAGACATGTTATTCAATGTGTGGCTACAAAACCCACTAAAAAATGGTGCAATTCAACTCAGTCATCATAAAATTGAACTTAAAAATATCAATTGTTCATTGATGGTCGGAGCTGGGAAAAGTGATCAAATGGTCACCGCAGATGCAGTTAAGCCTTTAAGCGAATTGACAAACAGCAGTGATGTCACGTTTACTCTTATTCCCGGTGGACATTTAGGACTAATGTCTAGTCAAAAAAGTGCAGATGAATTTTGGCCCACATTATCCAAATGGTTAGAACAACGATCGAGTAAAATTTAAGAGATAAATATGAATACTACAGTTGCATTTATAGGTTTAGGCGCGATGGGCTATCGCATGGCAGCTCACTTAACTCAGCATTTTGATACTGTTTATGTATGGAATCGAAATTTTGAAAAAGCCAAACAACATGCAACTGAGTTCGGTACTCAAGCAGCAGCACTAGAACAGGCAGTTCAGGCAGACATTATTTTTTCATGCTTACCGACGAGTCAAGATGTTGATGATTTAATACAAGGTTTAAAGATCAAACAAGGGGCAATCTGGGTTGATTGTACCAGTGGTGTACCAGATGCAGCACGTCAACAAGCAACACGACTAAAACAACTTGATATTGAGTTCTTAGATGCACCAGTAAGTGGACAAACCATAGGTGCTGAAAATGCAACACTTACCTTCATGGTCGGTGGTTCATCTGAAGCATTTCAAAAAGCTTTGCCTGCAATGCAAGCCATGGGAAAACTGATTAAACATGTTGGCGACTCAGGAGCTGGATTTGCTGTAAAAGCAGTCAATAATATGATGATGGCTGTCCACTTATGTGCGGCTGCTGAAGGTTTTACAACACTTAAAGCACATGGTGTAAATTTGCATGAGGCTTTGGATTGCATCAATGCATCTAGTGGTAAAAGTGGTGTCACAGAGTCAATCCTCCCTCAACGCGTACTCAACAGAAGTTTTCCGCATACCTTTGGCTTACCTTTACTGGCAAAAGATACAGGTATTGCCATTGATTTAGTCCATCAAGCAAAATTATCGGCTCCAGTTCTTGGCCTCACACAAAGCTTAATCCAAGCGACAAATAGCCTTGCAGCACCAGACAGTGACTTTTCATGCGCTGTAAAAATGTATGAATCATGGAGCAAAATTACATTAGATTAATTTTTCGTCATTGAATAATCACAACCAGCCCCTATAATCTAATCAAGTGACACACGAACATGTCAATTTTGAGGCCAACTCATGAATAAATATTTTATTGCTACACTTTCTGCTTTATCCATTTTTGTGGGTACACAAGCTTTTGCGGATAACACCCAAGAATGCAAAAAACTGCAGGATGATTACAATGTCATTTATGCATCTAAAGGTTTCTGCTTTAAAGATCCTGAAGCCAAAGCAAAATACAATAATGACAATTGTTATACAAGTAAGCCTAAATTTACTGAAAAAGAGCAGCAAAAACTTGACTCTATCAAGGAACGTCAGAAAGAATTGAATTGTAAATAATCACTTTCATTTATTTAAGGAATTCAATATGGCTTATGATGATCAGAATATTTTTGCTCGAATTTTACGTGGTGAACTTCCAGCATTGAAAGTTTATGAAGATGATCATGTGCTTGCATTCATGGATATCATGCCACAAGCCGATGGGCATACTTTGGTTATTCCTAAAACTAAAGCAGTTACGTTATTAGATTTAGATCCAGAAGTTGCAAGTTACACCATCAAAATTGTACAAAAAGTGGCTCAAGCAATTGAAAAAGCGCTAGATGCAAAAGGTATTGTTTTAATGCAACTTTCAGGTGCATCTGCTGGACAAACGGTTCCCCATGTACACTTTCATCTGATTCCAAGCTCTGTACATGAGTTAGGGCGCCATGCTGTACAAATGGGCGATCAAGAAAAAATTAAAACTTTGGCTGAAAAAATTAAGCTCGCATTAGTTTAAATTTTCCTATTAAAAATGAGGCGTTTATCGCCTCATTTTTTTGCCTAAATGACAATCAGATTAAGTTTACGTCATCAAATTGTCATTTATTCTTCACTTATATGTAACAAAGTTTACAGATACTGCATGCAAGTTAGTAAGTAGTTTCAAAACAACACTTACTGCATAAAAAAAGTAACAGCAAACTCGCATTGAACATGTTTTGGAGAAATCTCAATGAAAAAAGTGCTACTCGCTGCAGCAATCGCCACCCTTAGCATCAGCGCAGCTCAAGCAGCGCCAACATTGTATGGTAAGTTCAACGTAACTTTAGATCAAATCGATAATAATGGTTTTAAAGACGAAAGCGTAACCAAAGTAAACTCTAATGCTTCTCGTATTGGTGTTAAAGGCGAAGAAAAATTAACTGATAAATTATCTGCTGTTTACTTGGCAGAATGGCAAATCAGTGCTGATGGTGACGGTGATGCTTTCAGTAACCGTAACCGTTTCGTGGGTATCAAATCAGATGGTATCGCAACATTAAAAGTGGGTCAGTTTGATTCATACTTCAAAAATGCTGCTGGTAACAACCAAGATATTTTTAACGATCACAATGAACTTGATATGACTGCAATCTTAGTCGGTGAAGATCGTTTAAAGAACGTAATTGGTTTTGAAACTGATAAAAAATTATTGGCTGGTTTAGCATTTAACATTATGTTCCAGCAAGGTGAAGAATCATCTGCATTAAACAACTCAACAAAAGGTCAAAAAGGTAGCCGTGATGGTTTTGGTGATGGTATTTCTACATCACTTACTTACGACAACAAAGACTTCGGCTTGGCAGCAGCAGTTGCAGGTAACTTTGGTGTTGCGTCTAAATATAACGCTTATAATTCTGAATTAGGTGGAAGCACTATTTACTCAGATGCAATTCGTGTTACAGGTTCTATTGACTTGAAACCAGCGGGTATCGACGGATTAGTGTTAGGTGCATTATGGCAAACAGCTAAGCCAACCGATGACACTGTTTCAACCACAACGGGGACAGTACCAGTAATAACATCATTTAAAGGCTTAAAAGAGAATGCATATGGCGTAACAGCTGCATATGTAATCCCATCTACACCAATTAAGTTAAAAGCTGAATATATTTCTGCAACAACTGAATTAGATGGCCGTGATGATCGTAAACAAGATATGTATGGTATTGGTGCTGATTACAACATCAACAAACAAGCACGTTTCTACGGTGTTGTTGGTCAACAAAAACGTGATTGGACAGCATCTTCAACTCCAGAGAAGAAGAAGACTGTTATCGGCTTAGGTATGGAATATAACTTCTAATTCCAAAGCTCTGTTTTAAACACAAAAACGGCAAGTTAACTTGCCGTTTTTTTCTTTCCTACTTTGATTAAAAAATAGAATATTTTAAAAATCTCGCATTTCATCAAACCAAGTAATTGCCTTGTCTTGATCTATCTCTAATGTTGAAGCCTCAACCAATTGATGTATTGCGATTCCAGTATCTTCCCTTTCTGATGTCTCTATATTGGGTAGCGTATTGATCAGCGCAATGAATTGCTCAATAGAAAGTTTTACTTCTTGTTCAGTCTTCGCTTTTACAATGTCTTTTAAAACAGCTTTATAAGCTTTTGTCGCAATCTTCGCATTTTTGCTTTCCCAGTTTTCAAAGGGAATGCCATATTCAGTAGTAAACCAAACCGGACTTCTCAGTTTAGAGACCGAAGAATAATCTAATTGCTTTTCTTTGGCCAATTGCTTTAATTCAGCATTTAATCTTTTCCCTGTTTTTTCATCAATATTCCATCCGATAAACGAGATTAAATTATCCCATGTATTCAAAGAAGGAAAACCTTCTAAATTTATTGCATAACGTATTCCGATACGTTCTAACTGCTTAAGTTGCTTTAAACACACTATATTGGTGATGTTTCCAGTCAAATTCAGAGACTTCAAATGAGAAAATTGCAATAAACTTTCACAATCAAAAGCCTGCCCAATTGGTTTAACAATGACATCGAGTGAACTAACTTTTGCCAAGTCAGGAATAATTGGAAGCTGGTATGCGGATAGAGATTGATCTTTCTCAGTATTGGGTTCTATTCGAATATAAGGAATTTCTTGTTGGGCCGCAACTTCAAAAAGCTCAATATTTCCAGAGAGATGAAGTGAATATAAACCAATATTATTGTACTGATCTAAAGTCAATTTGATCGGATTATCAATACTTTTTACTGCAAGATTACGAATTTGGGCATCACTCAAATCAAGACACAATGGGCGGGAGGGTTGCCAAAAGAAATTTTCAATTGCTCTTTTCTTCGCCCACTCCACAAAACCAATATCATTTCCCCAATAATAAAAAAATCTTGGCCAATCACCGTAAGGATGCAAATGCGCATTTTGTTGACCATGTGGCGTATAAAAGGTATTAAAGACATCCCAATCGATTACAGCATTTTCATCGACAAGCGCATCAAACTTTTTCTTGTCCATACCAATTCGCCCAATCGAGAAACTTCCTTGCCCAGCAGGAATTTTGATTTGATGACTATTGGTACCTGTTAAAGAAATATAAATGGGAGTGTCTCTATCCATGTTCATCCATTATTTGTAAATTGTACGATTCATTTGTCAGAACAGATTAAGTGCTTATGATTGTGCAAATCAGTATATAAACTCAATACTAAATATATCAAGCTTACGGCTTTGCCTTTGTTTCATTTAAACAAAAATATGAACATGCTGAGTTTAATTTGGTATTTCAACTTTCCCAGCTTAGATGATCTAAATGACCTTGATGATCTGTTTTGACCACCAACAGTTGATCGGATAATTCTCGATTAGCCGTATAATCAAATACTGCAAAATACGATGTGTCATATTTCCCATCTGGATAAAGCCCTACCCTTGTTAAATATAACTTGTTTAAAAACTGTTGTGCCTTGTCTATTGAGTTGGAAACCCCAATATGTGCTAAGAAATCATCACCTAATTCATCAAGATGAAAATCTACATATTCTTTGACAGTCCCGTCCTGCTCACCTTCAAAATTTTGTTGAATATAAACGTGGTTGTTTTGGTCAAATTTTTCGATATTTTCTATAAATGATTTAACTCGTTCAAAATTTTCTAAACTCAAAGTATTCGCTTCAAAATTCAAATCAATTTGAACCACCTTTCCATTCACCTCAACTTTGACTTCATAATATTCTTCTAAGCTTTCTATGTTTATAGTTCCGAAATATGGCAAAGTATATTCTGTCATTTTTATAGTCCTCATGCTTTTGTGTTTAGCTGATCTATTCGGCTTAACCAGATTAAATTATTTTAGACACCATTTACTACTGCTTAAAAATATATGAATGGCTTATTTTTGCTATTCTATTTCATATTTTCCTATATTTCTTGTTCTTTATGGCTTCTACCTTTCTCTTTCCTTTTTCTTCACACATAAAAAAACACCCTCAACGTTTTAGTTGAGGGTGTTTTATATTTAAAAGCTGGCGATGACTTACTCTCACATGGGTAACCCCACACTACCATCAGCGCTAAGAGGTTTCACTTCTGAGTTCGGGAAGGGATCAGGTGGTTCACTCTTGCTATTGTCGCCAGCAAACTGT
>WNDP01000036.1 GCA_009912575.1 Acinetobacter bereziniae | reverse complement strand
TGAATATCTAAAAGCAGATTGGCAAGGTTTGGTAGATGTACAACTTGCGACATTAAACTGGGTGGATTGGTTCAATAAAAAGCGTGTACATAGTGCTCTAGGTTATGTATCACCATTTGAATTTGAAGCAATGTACTATGATAAGATGAGCCCGTTAGGTCAGGTGGCCTAACTTAAATAAAAATCTCTCCGAAAAACCCGGTACGGTTCAACCATGGCTTGTGATTTCCAAGGCAATGCATTTTGTGCTGCGCAAATGGGGAAATGGCAAGGTAAGCTTTGGTATAACACACCCGTTTCACAATGGGGTGGACGCTTGAAGTATCAAATCAATCCTGAATTATTCGTACAAGTTGGTGTTTTTGAATACAACCCAGACAATGCTTTGGAGCGTCAAGGCTGGAACTTGGATACCAAACATGCTGATGGAGTAAATATTGTTTCTGAAGTGGTGTGGTCACCAAAGCAGGGTTTCAATGATTTACCAGGCAGAGTTATCGCTTTGGTACGCTTTACAATACTGCTGATGAGGCTAAAAATCAGTACGATGTGGCTTATAAAGCAGGAACCCAGGCTGAAGATCGTACATATGGAGGATGGATTGCCTTTGAACAGCAACTGACTTCAGTAGGCGAGGGCAAACGAGGTTTACATAGCTTTGGTAATTTTACTGTACATGATCGAACGACAACAGCCGTCAGTGATTCACAACAACTGGGTTTAAAGTATTATGGACTATTTGAAAGCCAGCCTAATGATATTTTAGGTTTGGCCGTCAATAGAGTACATTTGAACGATCGTTATACGGATTATGTGAATAATAGTCGCTTAGGCACAAATTTAAGACAGCTGAATGAGGATGCAGAGTATAATGTTGAGTTAAATTACTCATATTACCCTGCCAAATGGTTCATGCTTCGTCCTTTAGTGCAGTATGTGGTGCATCCTGGTGCAACCAATCAGGTTGACAATGCATTGGTCATTGGCTTGGAGTCTAAAATTATTTTCTGCAATCATCCGAGGAAACCTAGATGCAAAGAGTGAAACATTTAAAAATTAATACCACACTACTTTGTTTAACAGTCTGTATTTCCCAGAACATCTATGCTGAATCGGAATCTCAGGATTCCACTCAGCAACTCCCCACGATTAAAGTTGAGGCAACACGCTCAGATACGAGCATACTCAATACGCCTGCATCTGTTTATCGTATAGACCAACAACAAAATCAAAATAATATGGGAGTGAACCTCACTGAAACTCTCAAAGGTATTCCGGGCTTACAGCTCAATAACCGTGAAAATTATGCGCAAGATTTACAACTGTCCGTGCGAGGCTTCGGTGCTCGTTCAACCTTTGGTGTCCGTGGTATCCGTTTGTATGTGGATGGCATTCCTGCAACCATGCCAGATGGGCAAGGTCAAACTTCAAATATTGACTTAAGCAGTTTGGATCATATCGAAGTGTTGGGTGGCCCTTTTTCATCACTATATGGAAATTCATCAGGGGGAACGATTCTAACCACGACCAAAGAGGGAGCAGGGCGCGATTCGGTTGAGTTAGGATACTCAGGCGGAAGTAACAATAAAGGGCGTGCTGATATTGTTTTACAAGGTGGTGCGGATAAAGCCAATGAGCCAAGTTATGTGATTAGTTCTTCGTATTTTGATACTGATGGCTATCGTGATCATAGTGCAGCAAGAAAAACTTTGAGTAATGCTAAACTCACTTGGGATTTGGATGACGGCTCAAAAATTAATTGGATCACCAATTACGTAAATATTTATGCAGATGATCCACAAGGTCTCAGTCGGGATCAATGGAAGCAAAACCCTAAACAAGTGAATGACAGTAAGAATATCTATAATGTGCGCAAAGATATTAATCAGACACAAACAGGTGTTAATTGGACCAAACCCATCAACGACCAAAATGAAATTTATTCAATGGCTTATTTAGGTCATCGAGAGGTCACACAATATCAATCTATTCCGAATACAGCCCAAAAGAATCCTCGCCATGCAGGTGGTGTCATTGATTTCTCTAGAGATTTTTATGGTGCAGATTTACGTTGGACTGGTAAAGAGCTTTTGCCGAACACGCGTATCAGTTTAGGGCTTGCTTATGATGCTATGAATGAAGATCGCCAAGGATATGAGAATTTTGATGCCAGTGGTCAATACGGGGTAAAAGGCACGTTACGTCGTGATGAACGAAATACTTTATGGAATTTAGACCCTTATCTTCAGGCGTCTTGGCAATTTTTGCCAACTGTACGCCTAGATACAGGATTGCGTTATAGCAATGTACATTATGAATCTAAAGATCATTACATCACAAGCTCTAATGGCAACGATAGTGGGCAAACAGATTATAACAAAGTACTTCCATCAGCTGCTTTGACATGGGAAATTACACCTGAGATCAGCAGTTATATTAGCTATGCCAAAGGTTTTGAAACACCGACTTTTACTGAAATGGCTTATCCAACCAGTGGAACTTCAGGGATTAACTTTGCACTGAAACCTTCGACCAGTGATAATTATGAACTGGGCATAAAAGCTCAAAATCAATTAGGGAATTTCACGGCTGCAGTTTTCCAAAGCAATACCCAAGATGATATTGTTTCTGCTGGATCTGTGGATGGTCGAGCGACCTATCAAAATGCTGACAAGACATTGCGTCAAGGCGTTGAATTGTCTTGGAATAAAAAATTATGGAAAGATATTACTGCACAAGCCAGTTATAGCTTCCTAGATGCAACATTTGATGCAGATATTCCAAACACAGATCCGAAAAAAGTCATCCAAAGTGGAAACTACATTCCCGGTATTGCTAAAAATCAAGCCTTTATTGGACTTGGTTGGCTTCCAGAAAGTGGTTTAAATGCTGGGGTCGATGTTCGTTATATGGATAAAATCTATGTTGACGATCTCAATACAGATACTGCACCAAGTTATACAGTCACCAGCCTAAATGTCGGTTATATCTGGAAAAACAAAGATTGGAAAGTTCGTAGTTTTGCTCGAGTCGATAATTTATTTGATAAAAACTATGTGGGTTCAGTCATTGTAAATGATGGTAATGGGCGATTCTTTGAACCTGCAGATGGTATTAACTGGAGTGCAGGTTTAAGTGTCACCAAACAATTTTAATTCGCTGGGAAAATAATTTATGTCTGCTCAACCGAAGTTATTTGAATCCATTCAATTTGGCTCGCTCTCACTAAGCAATAAAATAATTATTGCACCAATGTGTCAATATTCTGCAAATGATCAAGGTGAAATCACGTATTGGCATGAACAGCAATGGGCAAATTATGCTTTGTCAGGTGCAAGCTTGTGTATTGTAGAAGCGACTGCGGTTCAAGCAGAAGGACGTATCAGCTATGCAGACCTTGGTTTGTGGAATGATACACAACGAGATCAAATAAAGGCTTTGTTGAATAAAGTAAAAACGATAGCACCAACGCCTTTTGCGGTACAACTTGCACATGCAGGTCGTAAAGCCTCAACGGATAAACCATGGTTGGGGAAAGGGCAAATTGCCGCAGATCATGCGCATGGTTGGCAAACGGTTTCTGCCAGTGATATCGCATTCAACGTTGAAGATGTTGCACCACATGCATTAACGCTTGATGAAATACAAGCCATCATTGATGATTTTGCTCAGGCTGCAATTCGTGCTGTTGAGGCAGGTTTTTCGTTGATAGAAATTCATGCAGCGCATGGCTATTTGCTACATCAATTTATGTCACCATTGTCGAATTATCGTACGGATCAATATGGTGGTAGTTTTGAAAATCGTATTCGCTTAACTTTAGAGGTTTTTCAAGCCATTCGAAATGTTGTGCCTGACAACTATCCTATTGGTGTACGCCTTTCAGCAACGGACTGGATGGATGCTGAGAATGGTTGGAACATTGAGTCGAGTATTGGTTTATCTAAAGCTTTGGCACAATTGGGGGCGGTTTATATTCATGTTTCCTCAGGTGGCTTACATGCCCAACAAAACATTAAGATTGGTGCAAACTATCAAGTGCCATTTGCTAATGCAATTAAAAAACAAGTGAATATTCCAGTAATTGCAGTGGGATTGATTACGGAGGCTGAACATGCTGAACAGATTCTTCAGCAGGGTGAGGCAGATGCAATTGCATTGGCAAGAGCAATCTTGTATGACCCACGCTGGCCTTGGCATGCAGCAGCAAAACTGGGCGCCCACATTTCGATTGCACCCCAGTATTTACGTTGTCAGCCTCATGGAATAAAGGATTTGTTTTCAGCATACTGATGGCATAAAAGCTTTGCTTCATCTGTTATTCTTTTAAAGTATTTAAATTTATCAAAGATATATTCTAGGATATATCTTTATTTATGAGTTCTGGAAAAGGAACGGTTTAAATGATTTTTTCGGTAATTTTTCCAGTATTTTTCTTGTTATTTCTGGGTTTTATATCTGTTAAAATCCAATTAATTAGTAAAGCGCAGATCATTGCGTTGAGCGCTTTTGTGATCAAAATCGCTTTGCCTGCTTTGCTCCTTCATGCCTTAGCTTCAAAAGATCTACACGAGATTTGGTATCCAGCATATTTTTTCGTTTATGCAAGTGTCACTTTTGCTTTATTTATTCTGGCCTTCATGGTTGGACAGAAAGTTTTTAAAAATCATTTTACCCATGCCTCAGTATTTTCATTGGGGGCTTCCATGTCCAATACAGGACTATTGGGTGCTGCAATTTTAACTTTGCTCATGGGCAGTGAAGCCATGATTTACATCTCTTTGGTGGTCATCATCGAAAGTGTTTTTCTTGTGCCGTTAATGTTAACTTTGGCTGAAATTGGACGCCAACGAAAAGCCAATTTAGCCTCCATCTTAAAAATAACGTTTATTACCTTATTAAAAAATCCGTTATTTCTATCAGTAATGATTGGCATGAGTTGCGCAATCTTCAATATACAGATTCCACATCTGTTGGATTCCGTTTTTGCCATGCTTGGGCAAACAGCTTCTCCACTGGCACTCTTTATTATTGGCGGTGGAATGGTGGGACTGACCATTCAATCATTTAATATGCAAACTATTTATCTGGTGGTCTCAAAAAATATTTGTATGCCGATTTTGGTCTATTTGGGTTTTACACATTTTACAGACTTAGATCAAAAAATGATTTATGCAGGTACATTAATTGCAGCTTTGCCGATGCCTTCGATCTTTGGAATTTTTGGACAGATCTATGGTTTGAATGAGAAAGCACTGACGCCGTTGATGATCAGTACTTTTTTAAGTTTTATTGTTGTGAGTGTTTTGATCGGTATATGGTGGTAAAGCACACATAAGTGCGTGCTTTACCCTTTGACAGATTATTTTTTCGCAGGTGCGGCTTTTGCTGGCGCTTTAGCTTTCTCTGCAATGAGTTTATTAACCACATCCAATGATTCTTTAGCTTTTGGCACATTATTTTTGGCTAACTCAGCGAAAATCTTTTGTGCTTCAGGTAAGTTTTGATCAATGATATTGCCGTTGGTCAGCATATTTCCTACAGCCATTAATGCAGGAATATAGCCTTTCTTGGCTAAGTTTTGAATTTCATTGAGGCCTTGATTGACCGTTGTAGCATTTTTCTTTTTTAAACCATCTGTAATGTCATAGAGGGCTTTAGCATGAATTGCAGGTGCAAAATCTTTTTTCACTAAAGGATCAAGTTTTTGTAGACCCAATTTATCTGATGCAGGTGTGCCTTCAGCAAATAATAAAACAGCCAATTCTACAGTCGCATCATCGAAACCTTGAGAAGATGATTTCTCTAAATATTCACGAACTTTCTTGTCATCTTTGCTTAAACCTAACTGTCCTACAGCATAGCTTTGAGCCAAAACATAGCTTGCGACTGAATAGCCTTTTGCAGAAGCATCCTGATAATATTTCAACGCTTTTTTATCGTCTTTGGCTGTGCCTTGCCCAGTTTGGGTCAAATAGCCTAAGTTATATAAAGCTTGCGCATTGCCTGTTTTAGCGAGGCGGTCTAATTCTTGATAGGCTGCTGGGTAATTTTTTGCTTGAATGAGTTCTTGTGCCTTCGCAAAAGCAGGATCAACATTACTTTTAGGCGCATCAGCAGCAAATGCTGAAATACTAGATAAACTCAAAAGTGCTGCAATAAGTGTTTTTTTCATTTTAAAACTATACCTGATTTTAATTTCAACATAATTCCATTTATGGTGTCAGAATGGATTGATGACATTTTTAATCATAATTTGAAAATTAATAATGTAAACATACCAATTGTATTCGTTGGTGCATTTATGTTTTAGATTTTTTATAGATAAGCATAAATTAAGCATATTTTAAAGTTTTTCTTGCAGAAGAAATGAAAAATCATTCCTTCTGCTTTTCGAGAAATTATTTAACTGCTTTTAACAATAACTCAATTTCACCAGCATCACGCGCACCTGAAATACGAGTTCCATCTTGTAAGAAGAACGTTGGCGTACCATCTACATTAAGCGTTTTAGCCAAAGCAATATTCTTTTCTACAGGGGTACTGCAAGATTTGGTTGAACTTGGTTGCTTTTTATCAAGGGTGTAATCTTGCCATGCTTGATATGGGTTTTTAGAGCACCAAATTTGTTGCGAGACATTTTCAGCATTAGGATGTAACCGTGTAATTGGGTACAAGAATAAATAAATCGTCACATTGTCGATATTCTTTAATTCTTTTTCAAGATTCTGGCAGTATGGGCAATCGGGATCACTAAAGAGATAAATCGTGCGTTCGCCTTTCCCTTTGACATGTTTAATGGCTTGTTTTAAGGGTAATGCTTTGACATCAATACTTTTTAAAACCTGTTCACGTTCAGCAGTTAGATTTTTTTGCTCTTTTAAATCAATCAAATTACCGACAAAGAAATATTTCGCTTCTTCATTGGTATATACAATACGACCACCCATATAAACTTCATAAACATCTTTGATAGGCGAGTTCTGAACCGATTTCACTTCAATTTCAGGATATTTAGTTTTTAAGTTTTGTTCTAATGTTTTGATGTCCGCATGTGCAGAAGTGAAGCTAAAAATACTCAAACTGAGAAGAGATAACCAAATTTTCATGATAAAACTCAAAATAATAATGCTGATATTGTGCACTCAAGACTGCTCAAAAATATATTGAGATCATGTAATTGAGATTAAAATATTGAACTTAAGCATGCTGTTAGTTTTTTACAATGCTTTGAATACCATGTTGTGCCAATTGCTTTTGTAATTGTTCAATATACTGATTTAATTCTGCTTGAGAATCTGCCTTTAAACTCAACTTTGAACTAAAGTTGAAATTCATGGAGCGTTTGCCATTGTGTTGTACAACTCGGAAATGCCCGATGTAGCCTTTTGCACGTGTTGTTCTGTTTATACTAAACTCCACCTGTTGAATCTGCGTTATAGAATAAGCGGTCAACATTAAATTGCTGACAATCAATTTATGATTTCGAATGTAAAATGGGGCAAAATTTAAATTAAACCTTTTAAATAACCAAATCAAAGCACTGAAAATAACAACAAAGATGAGGGGAATAATAAAAGCCCAATATTTGTCCGAGCGGTTGTCTGTCTTCGCCTCAACTAAAGTTGTATGTTTGGCTTCAACCATCTTCTGTTCATCAATCCACTGACGAATATCATCTGTACGTGGTTGAGTTTTTAGTAAGCTTTGAATGGTTTGCGGGTCACGAATATGATAAACCGTGGCTCGAATCAGTTGACTGTCACCAAGCTGGTCAAAATAATAAAAAGCATTACCATTTTTCCATACACTACCACTGTTGTAATTCACATTTCCCAGTTGTTGCCAAGTCGAAACCAGTGGCTCATCTAATTTTAAAATACGGGTTACTTTGGAGGAAGATGAACCTTTACTACTTCGGTATTCACGGGCTTGTAAGTAGAGCAGTTGCTGACCGTCAGAAAAAATTGCAGGCGCAATTTCTTTAAAGGATTGTCCTAAAAATGGGTTATCCCCAGCACGTAACATTCTTTCTTTATTTACATCAAAATAATAGATGCCAGAGTCGTTGTAAAACAAGGTATGGTTACTGTGCTCAGCATATTTGCTGAGCAGATGATAAGGGGCGAATTTTGGGTCAAAGGCAAATTGATTGACATAAACCATGCCATCAATCGGATTGAATAAATAGTTTAGATGGTTTGAACTCTCTATGTCAGGGGTATAGAGCTTTTCATTGTCCTTTAAGCGAAGCTGTGTGTTGTTAAAGTATACGTTCGTACCATCTGCTCTAAAAATATGATTTTCTTCGCCAGCGACTAAGCGCAATTGTTGAGAACGAGCATCAGGGAGTAGTTTCCCCGCAAAATAGGTCAATGTTCCATTACTGGCTGTATCAAGTTCTGCATTCACCTGATAAGGTTTATTACCCTGTTCAAGTTTAAAATATGGATAAAGATAGTTTTGTGGTTTTGATCCAATGCCAAAATTTTGTAGCATGAGTTGTAAAACTTCTTGAATCACTGGCAAGTTTTCATTGCGCTCAGTCATTGGAGAACAATACCAAGTCTCTTTTCCATCTGTGAAATAACTGTTGCCAATAGTCTTTAGTTTTTGCGGCTGTAAACCTTTTAAAACGATGTTGCCACAGTAGACATTTTTTTGATCTGCGCCAAGTTGTCGATATTGATAATGGTCATTTGGCAAATAAAATGTTTTCGCATCTGCTTCGGGAATGAGGTAATCACCATTACTGGGTACAGAAGCATAAATTTTGTTGTTATATTTTTCAAATATTCCCATTTTTTCGCTAGTTGCACCGAAAGGTATCGTATCTGAATTTGGACCTGAACATTTAAATAAAAAGCTCAAGCTCAACAGAAGCCCCAAAGCTGTTAAGAGGAGAGTAATGGTTCGAAGGATAGAAAAAACATTGAGTGGATTCTGCATTATTCGCTTTATTTTTAAATTGTGATCAGTTCTTATGACAAGATCATTCTAATTTATTTTTTGCCTATTCAGTAGCGAATTGTGCAGACTCCTTGTAGCACTTTATTTTCATTTAAGGCAAATAAGGCAACATACTCTCTTGCAATAGCGCGATTAATGCTTCATCCATGTAGGGATATTCATCAGGAATGTCCAAAACAATCACTTTCTTGCGTTGAAGTTGTTGGGGAAATTTTTCTTTGATGTTTTGTTTGTGCTTTTGCTCCATCACAAAAATTATATCTGCCCAAGTGATATCTTTGAGAGAGATCGTATGTTTGGCATGTTTGCTTGTTCCAGCAGAACGAGTGGCAATGCCATAGCCCACTGCAAAGATACGCTCAGCAGTGGGACTACGCCATTGATTACGACTACATATAAAAAGGCTGTTCAATCAGCGATCATCCAAAAGTCATATTGTGCTTGTTTTCGCCTTTTTGCCGAGGAGACACGTGTGTATTCAATTCCAAGCTGTTTAGAACGAGATCTTTTAAGTGATCTATTCCAAAGCATTTTCCAGTCTTTCTCAGGTTTCCACAGGGTAGAGTTATGTCTACAATCTCGACCACGATGAAAAAAGTTGACTTTACGTCTCCAAGCACGGTTTCTATTTATTAAAGCGTTTGCAAATAATTGTGATGTAATGTCCATAGGATAAAACTCATGAGTTGATCGGGTTCAGCAGCCGCGATAACACATGATGGAATTATTTTATAAGTATTTATTCAATCGGACAAGTTTTATAGGGGGCGCTTATCTACACTTTGAACAGACTTAAATGAATTGAAACGTTATAATTGTCATTCAATTGAAGTGATGAGATAACCATGTTTATTAAAGCGATTAAGCGTAATTATGACAAAATTAGTCAGGATGAAAATATTGCTGACGAAGACAAGATTGATGCGCTACTGATCAAGTTAGGTGGTGAGTTTCTTGTGAGTCAAGATGATCGTGTCTATCGCTTTGAAAAAGACGGTTTAACTGCAAAATTTGACGCAAAACATGCGCGTGCTTTTCATTTTAAAGATTATGTCTGCAAGGACATGAATAAACTATTTCATGGTTTTTAAATAAAATGAATTCCCTCAGGCTCAATGTCTACCAAGAGCCTGATGCACCACCGCCACCCGAACTTCTACCACTACTCGATGATGAACTGGAGCTTGAGGAGGATGAGCTACTGTTTGATGAACTAGAAGAAGAACTCGAATAAGATGAGGATCGTGTAAACTTTGAGGGGATTACTTTAAACCATTCTTGATATTCAGCAGGATAATAATGTTGATAAGGCTTGGCTATCGAATAAATAAGTGTCCAAATCAAAAGCAAGATGAATGGACAGAAAATAAAAAACATCAATACGGGAATCCAACTGTTTGGCAGAACAAATGCTAATATGGTTGGAATACCGATCAATAAAACAGCATATTTCTTTGGGATCTTTTCAGGTAAAGTCGATAATTTCATCAGTTTATAGATATTTTGATAATGATTAAATTTAGCGACTAGCCATAGAACGAAAACGTACAAGCCAAAAAGCAAAAAGAAATTTAGTCCTGTAACAATCCAACAAAATAGATGGTGAATAGGTAAAAATACGATTAAAAATAAAGGAATTCCTTTGATTCTAATTTGCTGTTTTTTTAAGTGTTTGATAAATTGGCGAAAAATAGATGACTAAAATACAACTCACCATAATATTCCAAATAAAAACAATGAAATAGTTGATGAAGTGCTTTGAGGGTTGGTCTAAGTGTATGACATGCGGATTTTCTTGTTGTGACGTAGAATAATGATATGTGCTTTGCGGTGTCGCATCAGGAGTAGATTTTTGTTCAACGTCGTGAAGTATGGGAATGTCTATGGTTAAGTTGGGTGATTGACCAAGTTCATTCTGTGCGAGTGCGATACCTGTATAGTATTCATCATTTTTAAAATGGGGTGCGAGAGTATTTCGAATAATGCGACCAGATTGTATATCTGTTATATCCCCCTCTAAACCATAGCCAACCTCAATTCGCATTTTTCGATCATCTTTGGCGATCAGTAACAACACACCATTATCTTGTTGAGTATTACCAATTTTGATGGTGTTAAAAATATCATTTGCCACATGCTCGATTGAATCGCCATCTAACGTGGAAATCATTAATATTTTAAGGTCGATATTTTTTTGTTTAAAAATAACTTCATTGTTCTGTTTGAGCTTTTCCAGCTCAACCGTATTTAATGTTTGCGTGGTATCTAAGATATGGTGTTTTTTTAATTCTTCTAAAATTTGTGGAGAAAGGGCATGACTGCTAATACTGAGTAATAGACTCAGTGTTAAGAGCATGAACTGTTGATAAATTGCTTTATTGAATAGATACATCTTTTATAGTTTTTAAGTTGTTGAACTCATTCTAAATGCTGAGGAGTGAGAGTGAAACAATTTTTACACATAAATGAAGAGTCCATATGAATTATCTCAAAAGCATTTGATTATGTATTCATCATTTAAGTTGTATAATATCAACAAGAAGCTGTTTCTTCGTAAGATTAATCGAGACCTATAAAAAATGATGAAAATATTCTCAATCTTATTGCTCTATTTAGTTTGTCCAATGGTTGTTTTTGCCCAACAGCCAGAGCTTGTACCTCATCAAATCAATTTAAAAAATGGAAAGCGCTTTTCTTTAAATTTACCTGCAAATTTTGAAATTACTCCTGCTGCTGAGGGTCTAAAACGAGTTCGCTTTTTTACTAAAGCCCCTGATGGCAGAATGTTTGTCACAGATATGCATGATTTATCGGACAATAAAAAAGGCATCATCTATATTTTAGATCAATGGAATGCTGAAACAGGTCGTTTCGGTAAAATAATTCCTTATATGACAGGTTTGAAAAATCCAAATTCAGTGCAATTTTATACGGATGCTACAGGGCAAGATTGGTTATATTTAGCTGAAACTGACCAACTCACTCGACGTAAATTTACCCAAGGTGAAACCAAACCAACGGGAGAAACAGAAGTTTTAGCAACATTTCCCGACTATGGCTTAAGCTATAAATATGGTGGATGGCATTTAACACGAACAATTGCTGTAGGGGGTAACGGAAAAATTTATGTTTCAGTTGGCTCTAGTTGCAATGCATGTGTTGAAAAAGAAAAAGTTCGAGCAACAGTTTTAGAAATGAACCCTGATGGTACTGAACAAAAGATTTTTGCCCAAGGCTTACGTAATGCAGTGGGTTTAAAATGGATAGGTAAAGTGCTATTTGCCACCAACCAGGGGGCAGACCATTTAGGTAAAAATAAACCGGACGAAACTTTTTATGCCCTCAAACGTGATGCTGACTATGGTTGGCCTTCATGCTATTCGTCGAATGGTAAAATTTTTGCCGATGCAAAATTCAAACGTTCATCAGGCTGTAAAAATGTATTAACACCATATGCTTATTTTCCAGCGCATGCGTCCGCGCTAGGCTTTGATTATTTTGATCATCCAGATGCAGATGAAAGTATTAAAAATTCTTTTTTGGTCGCTTTGCATGGTTCTACGGATGCCTCGATTGGGCATGGTTACAAAATTGTGATTATGCGTAAAGGTCAAAAGCTTCAGACTTTCATGGATGGTTTTATAGTGGGGAAAAATGTCTATGGTCGACCTGCTGATATTTATCGAGTAGATGAAAATTCTTTTTATTTCTCGGATGATAAAGGTGGTGTTATTTATTATGTGAGGAAGAAATAATCTTCCTCCATTAAGTTTTAAGCACACGGACGCTTACCATGAACCTGATGCACCACCACCACCTGAACTCCCTCCCGAATCTCGATCATCATTGGAGGATGAGCTACTGCTGGATGAGGAACTGTTATTTGAAGATGAATCTTGATGACTATCAAAGGACGAAGGATGATTTGATGAGTAATTATTGTCTGGATTTGAATTTTTCCGTAACGCTTGAACTCGTTCAAAAGCCTCCTCTCGTGCCTGTTGTCGCTCTTTTTCTCTCAGATATTGATTGTAGTAAGTTGTTAAATACTGATTTTCAGTGTGATGCTTAAAGCGATATAAAAATTGTAGATAACGTAAAAAGATTAAAATTAAGCAGATAACTAAACATTTCAATAGAAAAACTGCAGTTGCAGGGATGAAATCAACTAGATAGAAAATACCTAATCCAAAGATTGAAAAAATTTGAAGCGGTAAGCTATATAGAATGGTCTTTAGCGCTTTATGGGTTTGATTATTAGGTATAAATACAGTAATAAAAAAAGGCGCATACAGTGGAATAATTACACTCAAAAAGAAGCCTAAATTAGCAAGATTTAAATAAGAAAAAATCAATAGATGAATAAATATCTCTAACATAAAAAAGGCGACAAAGGCTGCTAATCCGCCTCCAGTACCGAGTTTGACAACCAATTTGGTATAGACCCAATACATTGGAATACAAAGCAAAATGGAAAGAAACAGGTAACCATAAAAGGTGAGATTGAAAACAATTTCTGGATGTTTTGTGGTGATCTCTCTCAATGAAATATTTTGATTGAAAATCGTTTTCTGGGTTTGAAAGAGACCTTGATAATAATCATTATTTTTAAAATTTGGTGCAAGGGTATTTCGAATCATTCGCCCCATTTGCACATCTGTCAAATCACCTTCCAGTCCATAGCCAACCTCAAAGCGCATTTTTCGGTCATCTTTAGCCACTACAAGCAATAAACCATTATCAAGCTCTGAATTGCCTATTTTAATTTGATTAAAGACTTGTTCAGCATATTGTTCTATTGATCTGTCTCCAATCGTAGAGATCATTAATATTTTCAAATCAATATTTTTCTGTTGATAAAGCTGTCTATTTTGATTTTTTAAAGCTTCGATCTGATCACTGGATAGGGTAGAAGTTGTATCCACGATATGCTCTTGTTTGAGTTGCTGTAACTGTTGCGGTGTCAGTGCATAACTACAGATACTTAAGAAACTTATTAGAAGTAATACGATGATTTTTTGAGGTATCATGGTTTGACGGTATCTATTCATTTTGTTGTATTAAAATTGAGATTAATCTCATTCAGTTTATTCAATGATCAATATATTTCGATGATTGAAGTAGGGGGAAATTGTTTAAGCTAAAATTTTCCTATGGATGCATATCTAACGTCTAAAAGGTGACAATGAAATATTTTGTGCTTTGGCTAAATTTAAAAAACGTAAGAAAATAAAAAATTCAATTAAATTAATACCAATACGCCAAAATTGTTCGTTAAAAATTCTTAATGTTGTATTGTAGAAGACGAATATATCAAATCCAGCTCTACTTGTACCAAATCCAGTTTCGAAATAAATAAACAAACCTGAGGTAATTTTGGGAATATAGGCAATTAAAGGTGTATAAAATGCTGGAATTAAACTTAAAGAAATCCAAAACAAGATTTTTAAACCTGTTTGTCTTTTATCCCAATATTGAAGTGCACCAAACAACATAAAAACCAGTTGAATGTAAATTAAGACATATAAAATGAATACAAAAATATGAAAGGGATTGGTTAAGAGTTGATAGGTAATTAAGACCAATCCAATGATGGCAGAAACACCATAATATAAGGCGATAAGTTTGTATTTAGGATCGTTAAATTCTAAATTATTCATTTTTATTTTTCCTTTAATGGAATTTGTGTGTTATTTAATATTTTTCTAAATCGATAAAACATAAAAATTTCAATAAAATTAAGACCAAACCCCCAAGGATTATCACCATTCAAGGTAATGGTCGTGTTGTACCCTGCGTGTAGTTTTAAGGTAGAAAAAAATGATGTATCCGTCCATTCAACGAAAAAACCAAATATAATGGCAATATTGGGGATATATAAAAATAACGGTGTGCTTAATAAGAAAATTAAACTAAAACTGATCCACTTTAATATTTTTAGTCCTGTAATGTTCAATTGCCAATATTGATAAGCAGCGTAGAGTGTAATGATCAGTTGAATCAACATCAATCCATAAATCAGTTTGGAGAATAAGTTGATGTTATTAAAATCAATGAGATAAATTAATATGCATATCGCAAAAACTGAAAATCCATCATAATAAAAGGCAATGAATTTATGTTTGGAGTCTTGGAAACTCTGATTCATAGTTATAAAAAAGATAAATTAATATAATGATTTTTATCATTTTATAATAAATTAAAAGATTTTTTAAGTGTGATTTTAATGGAATAGTATAAAGATAACGTTATCAACGCTATCTTTATATAAAAAGTCTTACTGTGGTCTAGCGACATCACCACTCAAATGCTCAGGTAGCGCTAAAATGTTCACATCCAACTCTGCTAAAGCATCAGGACGAGCAACTACCAGTGCAATATAGCCATTTTCAAATGCTGCACTGTTCACGACTTGAACGCCCTTATTTAATTGTTCAGCAAGAGCAGGGACAGTACCTGTAGCTTGAATAGCATGTAACCAAGCCTTAGGTTTTGCTTTAAACCAAAGACGTGCAATTACTTCCTGACCAAGATAACAGCCTTTGTCATAATTGATACCTTCACGTTGATGCAGGCGTAATTCCTGAGGTTGAAACAAACCGTCAGTCACTTTACTGATATAGGCTTGACCATTTTGGATGGCGGAAATTTCCCACGCTGCAATATCCGTTTCAGTGGCAGAAAAGTCAGTTGTAGAACCCTTGAGTATTGGAAAAACTTGCCCGACCAACTCAAGTTTCATTTTAGAAAAAGCACCATATTTTTTGATGTGCTGAGCAAATTCTTCAGCTTGATCTTGTGTGGTTACAATTTCTAGATGTTCAGGATTAATCTTTTTTAGCCATAAACCAAAATGAATACGACCTTTCAAATCACAGATAGCCGTATATTGGTTAATATTTTCAACCAAATTTTCAACATTTACAGTAACTTGACCTTGTAAGAATTTGACCGCATCAACACCGATTAAGGTAAAAGAGGAGAAAGCTAGATCGCTCATGAATTGCTCGCTTGTCTTAAATCTAATACTAAAGAATTAATCTTATTTTCCGCTATTTTTCAAAAAAAAGCAGTTTTAGCGCAAATATTTTAATGAGGTTGTTACTAAATACTTCAAAACCCCCCTGTTTTTATACCTAAGCTCATGAAATATAAACGATTTGGGAAATGGGTTTTCGACAGTGTACTATGCCAAACATTAGACACGCAGTACAAAACGATGCAAGAGGCACAAAGGCAATGAATAAAAATTATCGTAAACCCCTGCAAGGTACCCAGCTCGAATACTTCGATGTGCGTCAAGCCGTAGAAGACATCCAACAAGGCGCATATGCAAAACTTCCATACACATCAAAAGTATTGGCGGAGCAATTGGTACGCCGTTGTGATCCTGCCATTCTCGAACAGTCACTCAAAGAATTAATCCATCGTAAGCAAGATCACGATTTCCCATGGTATCCAGCACGAGTGGTGTGCCATGACATTCTTGGACAAACAGCATTGGTAGATCTTGCCGGTTTACGTGATGCGATTGCAGATCAAGGTGGTGATCCAGCAAAAGTGAATCCTGTTGTTCCAACCCAGTTGATTGTTGACCACTCTTTGGCAGTGGAATACGGCGGTTTTGACCCAGATGCTTTTGAGAAAAACCGTGCTGTAGAAGACCGTCGTAACGAAGACCGTTTTCACTTTATCGAGTGGACCAAAACTGCGTTTGAAAATGTCGATGTCATCCCAGCAGGTAATGGCATCATGCATCAAATCAACTTGGAGAAAATGTCTCCAGTGATTCAAAGTCAGGAAGGTCTTGCTTTCCCTGACACCTGTGTCGGAACCGATTCACATACACCGCATACCGATGCACTCGGCGTAATTTCTGTAGGTGTCGGTGGTTTGGAAGCCGAAAATGTCATGCTTGGGCGCGCATCTTGGATGCGTTTACCTGACATTATCGGTGTAGAGCTGGTTGGGCAACGCAAAGCAGGCATTACGGCAACAGATATCGTTTTAGCGTTAACCGAGTTTTTGCGTAAAGAGCGTGTAGTTGGTGCTTATTTAGAATTTTTTGGTGAAGGTGCGGACAGCATGTCTGTTGGAGATCGTGCAACGATTTCAAACATGACACCTGAGTATGGTGCAACTGCAGCAATGTTCTACATTGACCAGAACACCATTGATTATTTAACGCTGACAGGTCGTGAAGCGGATCAAATCAAATTAGTTGAAGCATATGCCAAAGAAATCGGTCTTTGGGCATCGGAGATGAAACAAGCTGAGTATCCACGTGTACTGCGTTTTGATCTTTCTACTGTAACACGTAATATTGCAGGTCCATCGAACCCACATGCCCGTGTATCTACAGCAGACCTCAAAGAAAAAGGGATTGCAGGTGTTGTTGAAAACCGTACTGATGGCTTAATGCCAGATGGGGCAATCATTATTGCTGCAATTACCTCTTGTACCAATACTTCTAATCCACGTAATACAGTTGCCGCAGGTTTATTGGCACGTAAAGCAAATGAATTGGGTTTAACACGTAAACCTTGGGTGAAATCATCATTTGCACCAGGCTCTAAAGCAGCAGCTTTATACCTTGAAGAAGCAGGTGTGATGGATGATTTAGAAAAATTAGGTTTTGGGATCGTAGCATATGCATGTACAACCTGTAATGGTATGTCTGGAGCTTTAGACCCAAAGATTCAGCAAGAAATTATTGATCGTGATTTGTATGCGACTGCGGTACTTTCTGGTAACCGTAACTTTGATGGTCGTATTCACCCTTATGCTAAACAAGCATTCTTGGCTTCACCACCATTGGTTGTGGCTTATGCAATTGCAGGGACAATTCGTTTTGATATCGAAACGGATGCATTAGGGAATGATAAAGACGGTAATTCGATTTATTTAAAAGACATTTGGCCATCGGATGCTGAAATTGATGCTTTGGTGAAAGAATCAGTTAAACCAGAACAGTTCCGTAAAGTCTATATCCCGATGTTTGATTTGGGTGTGGCTGAAAAGTCTGAAAGCCCGTTATATGATTGGCGTCCACAAAGTACTTATATTCGTCGCCCACCGTACTGGGAAGGTGCGTTTGCTGCGCCACGAACACTATCGAATATGCGCCCACTGGCAATTTTACCTGACAACATTACCACGGATCATTTATCGCCATCGAATGCCATCATGATGGATTCTGCTGCGGGTGAGTACCTGCATAAAATGGGGCTTCCTGAAGAAGATTTTAACTCTTATGCAACGCATCGTGGTGATCATTTGACTGCACAACGTGCAACATTTGCCAATCCAAAATTGTTTAATGAAATGGTGGTTCGTTCTGACGGTACGATTAAGCAGGGTTCTAAAGCACGTGTTGAACCTGAAGGCGAAGTGATGCGTATGTGGGAAGCGATTGAGACTTATATGAATCGTAAGCAACCACTGATCATCATTGCAGGTAAAGATTATGGTCAAGGCTCAAGCCGTGATTGGGCTGCAAAAGGTGTTCGTCTTGCTGGGGTTGAAGCGATTGTTGCTGAAGGTTTTGAGCGTATTCATCGTACCAATCTTGTGGGTATGGGAGTTTTACCACTTGAGTTTAAAGCGGGAACAGATCGTAAAACCTTAAAGCTTGATGGTACTGAGCTTTATAGTGTGATCGGTAATATTGCACCACGCACAGATTTAACTTTGGTCATTGAGCGTGCCACGGCTGACGGTAAGAGTGAAGTCATTGAAGTTCCTGTGACTTGTCGTCTGGATACTGAAGAAGAAGTACATGTGTATGAAGCAGGTGGTGTTTTACAACGCTTTGCACAGGATTTCTTGGAAGGTAATGTAGCTTGATTTAGTCTAATTTTTAATCCTCCCCAACTCTTCTTTGAAAAAGGAGGGAGTTTTTCTCTTTTAAAAGAAGATTAATGAAGGATTATTAAAAGCAATTGATATTGTTGTAAAAAGACCCTACTGTTAAGTGGGGTTTTATTTTGAGTGAAAAAATGAAATTTAAATCAAGAAATTTAAAAGAAATTGCAGAGTGTATTATAGGTGATAAGGAACATTTCCCATATCGTAGTAGTAGTTATATTACTGAGTTTTTTGAAGAGTGTGATTTACCCTTTAAACATAATGGTACTACTCGATGGTCATGGACTTCTGAACGATTACAAGAATTATTAGAGGTGCCATGCCCAACGAATTCATTGCCTGATAAATTTGTACATGTTCTAAGAGTTTTAATGCATAAATCTGATGCAACAGAACATGATCCTTATAGAGTAAATGCATTGAGTCAACTCAATAAGCCATTAAGTAGAGAAGGATTCGAAGCCTTTTATGGTAGCGATAATAATTTATATATAAGAAATCTTAAAACTAATAATTTCATTAAACCCAATGAAAATCCGCATAGGCCATTTTCAGAAGAAGAATTAAAAAAGCGAAAGTTCCTTATAGATTTTTTAGATAAAGGTTCCGAGGATGACCTAATTGAAAAAATTTTATTACCTTTATTTAGAATATTGGGATTTCAAAGGATTACAGTAGCTGGTCATAAAAATAAAGCATTGGAATATGGTAAAGATATTTGGATGAAATTTCTGTTACCAACACAACATATAATTTATTTTGGTATTCAAGTAAAAAAAGGAAAATTAGATTCATCTGGTATGACAAAAATAGGTAATCATAATATTGCTGAAATTTATAATCAGACAACAATGATGCTTGGACATGAGATATTCGACCCTGAAACTAATAAAAGGCTCTTAGTTGATCATGCTTATATTGTGGCAGGTGGAGAAATTACGAAAGCTGCACGCAATTGGCTAGGAAATAAGTTAGATGCTAATAAAAGAAGCCAAATAATTTTTATGGATAGAGAAGATATTCTAAATTTATTTACTGTAAATACTATTGAAGTTCCTATAATTACTTAGACAATAGCTCTAGTCTTCACATCAAATACTGATTTGCTTTGTTAAACAGCTTTAAAGATTTTACTTATGAAATTAAATATTTGAGGAGAGGATTTTATGACGATGGAAGAACCAATAACAGCTGAACGCCTTTTAAATGTGTTATCACAAATGCCAGATGATTTTTACGAGGAAGATAGAACTGATGAACCACCTCAAGAAAGAGAAGCAATTTAATTAACTTGTGGATTTTAATTTATGGAAAGTCGTTAACAAGAAAAATCGTATTACTTTTTGAAATCATTTCTTGCAAAAATGACACCATCATTTTTTAAAATAGACAGTAGACATACAGCAAAATTTGGCTATACTTTATTCACCATTTCTAAAACCTATGGAGAACAAAAATGGTTACTGCTGGTCAAAAACCTGGAACAGGCTTCTATTTTTGTGTCCAATGTGGACATCGCGTTTACTTAGAAATTGGTACAGATCGTTTACCTCCGTGTACCAAATGTCTTGGCAATCAATTCAACAACAAGAATGCCTAAGCAGCACCAACAAAACAGCTACTCGCAGTTTTAAGAAAAAGCCCTATCATCCAATAGGGCTTTTTTGTTAATTTAATAAAAAGTTTAAAAATATAATGAAAATACAGGCAGAAATATCATGATCGAAACACTTCTTAGCTTATGTATAGGGATTGGTTTAAGCGCAGCCTGCGGTTTTCGTGTGTTTGTTCCACTTTTAGTGATGAGCATTGCATCATTGATGGGATGGTTTGAACCTATGAAAGGTTTTGAGTGGTTAGCAATTCCCTCTGTGTGCATAGGCTTAGCTGTTGCAACTGTCTGTGAGATCGGAGCGTATTATATCCCTTGGGTAGACAATGCATTAGATACCATTGCCACACCTGCGGCAATGGTAGCAGGAACACTAACCACCATGGCGGTGAGTAGTGGTGAAATGTCACAGTTTGCCAGTTGGGCATCTGCAATTATTGTAGGAGGAGGAACAGCAACAGCAGTACAAATGGGAACAGTTGCAGTTCGTGGCTTATCGACTGCAACCACAGGTGGTATCGCAAATCCTGTCGTTTCTACAGGCGAATGGATTGGAGCAATAGTCGTTTCAGTATTATCGTTCATTGTTCCTGTTTTGGTGGTGATTGTGGGAATTATCGCGGTGATTTTTGTCATCCGTTGGATTAAAAGAAAAAGACAAGAAAGTACAAATCATTCAGCCGTCTAAAGATAAACATGATAATTAAATACTTAGATTCATTGTGGAAAGTCAATAAGAACAAAAAATAAAAAGATTGATTTTTATACAATAAAGGCATATTTTTATTATGGAATTAATAAAGGCATAATTTAATTATGGGTTTATTCGTTTATTTTACGAATAAATAGGGGGAAACTTTATGATGGACAAATTTATTATCAATCAAAATCCGCAAGCCAATGGGGTGTATGAAGTACATAATGCTACTCAATGTTGTATCTATTTGCCGAGTGTAGCGCAGCAAAATCTCTTAGGTTTTTTTGCGACCAGTGATTTAGCGTTAAAACGGGCAAAGATGAATTGGCCAAGAGAAAAAATTAAAGCTTGTATGTCTTGTTGTCCAGATGTCTAGAGTTAAAAATCAACAGTATACCTTGATCCATTCTTACTGGGTGGAGCATAGGGGATATTGTTCTACAAATACGGGGTAGATTTATCATCTTAAATAGTGATGCAAGAAGAAAAGACCTTCAAAATATCGATTTGCTTAAAATTTATTATCATAAAACTATTCGGGATATTGAAGTGCTAGACGTGTAATTTTTAGATTGATCAGCATTTTATGGACTGCTTCAAATTTTAGATAGATAGTTGTGATCCATGTTGTATTGAAAATAATCAATTTGAAAAATAATGATAATAGCTGTTTTAAAACAATGATATACATGCTATTAATTAATCATAATATCAACATCACATGGATAGGTGAGAACAATGAGAAAGTTCGAAGTCGAAATCAGTTTGCCTGCTCAAGCAGTCGAATCATTTGAAACAGAAGACATAGAGCACGTTCAGGCAAAATTTTATGCGATTCACTGGAGACGCTTATTTCTGACTCAACTTCAAGCTGCCAATTCTGATATCTCATTCGCAGTTCAGGATACTGATACAGAATTTTATTTGCATATCCAGCTCAATACACAATCCAGTAAAGTTGAACCTGTCTTCCAAATTGACAGTAATATTCAATTGACTGTAGAAAGTAAGGAGTTTTTAGGATTCTTAACTCGTAAAAAGAAATACGATGTGGTGTATAAGAATTTAAATCAAACGCAAGTTTCAGAACAACTGAGTTTATTTTTAAAGGGGCAGATTGATGAAATGACAGAACAGTATAGACAATTGATGCATAAAAAGATGCTGCAAGAGCATCGTTTGGCTTAGCTTAGGAAAAAGCCTAATATTTGTAGTTAAAAATGGAAGTGAATACTTCCTTTTTTTATAAAAAAGATAAGTTGAGAGCTTAAAAATTTGACCAATGGGTAAAATATAAATAGTACATACAAAAATAAAATAAAGTGAATATTTTCACAATTTGCATTTAAAAATAAATAACTTAGTTTTAAAAGTATGATCTGGTTCTCTATGTTTTTTGAAGAGTATTGTTACACTACAAAAAGATTTTAAGTGTATGCGTTTTAGAGTAATGAGTAATTTTGAAATTCACATTCAGTATCCAAATCACACCAGTGAGCATGATATGGAATGTATCAGCAATCTTGAGATTGCAGAAGTACTGACAAAATTTGAAAGCATCAGTTGGCGACGCCAACGCGTTTTACAATTGCAATTGGATGGCATAAGTACGATGTTTAAAGTAATTCACCAAACATCTAAAGAATTTTTAATGATGACGCTAAATGCTTATGCAAAAACCGAAGATTTCGAGTTTAAGCTTGAAAGTAATATGATGTTTGTTATTCAACAACGTGAATTATTTGGCTTAATGACACGGAAAAATA
The DNA here is from genome assembly GCA_009912575.1 of Acinetobacter bereziniae. GTDB lineage: Bacteria > Pseudomonadota > Gammaproteobacteria > Pseudomonadales > Moraxellaceae > Acinetobacter > Acinetobacter bereziniae_A. Next base: position 10,312 of record WNDP01000036.1, on the reverse strand, counting down.
AAGAAATCTTTAGCATCAAACACAGCACACTTGATCAGGTTAAAGCGAGCTTAGCAGCTTTTTTAAATCAGGATAGAGCAGAATTAGAAAATATTATCCGCCAAAGTAAAGCAAACTCATCAAAAGATAATCATTGAGTTGGAAGGTTTTTTATATGCTCAACTGATTGGCACAGAAATCGTGTATATTTAATAATGCAAATTTATAAATAAATTTGCATTATTTTTCTGATATATGCAATAAAAAATCATTTAATTAGTCACATTGGGAAAATTTTTTTGTTTCGTAGGTTATAGAGAAAAATTTTCCTGAAAATGCTAAAAATCAATCTATCTTAGGAAAATAATCCCGAACTGATTTGATTAATATAGTTTTCAAGGATGTAAGGGATCGAAAAGAGCAGATTGCTACCAGTTGCGTACAACGTGCGTGTAGTACTTACCCACAAGGTCTCGATTCGGCTTAGGACGCTATAGATCAAAAGTTTATAGGCAATAGGGTTAAAACTTACAAAGTTTTAATAGTTGAAGTAAACCACAGTTGTTTTCCCGCTCATCCAAAAAATTCAATCAAATAATATTTGCTTAAAAGCATCTCATCAAATAAATCTATCGAAGCTTGTTCTTTGTATCAGAAAAAAACATCTAAGTAAGATATTCTCCATACACAAAGCCACTCAAATATATTCTATGCTTAATCCTAATCATGATAGATTTTAAAGAATCATAATAAGAGTTGTGCTATGAATGAAAAACTTGAAAATCATATTTGTTTAGTCTGCAAACAGACTTTTTCTCATCGCGATGTGGTACCGATGGGTGCAATTCGTAAAGTGATTACTGAAGAAATCGCAGAGGATTTTCCAGACTGGTCTGCACAGGATTATATTTGTAGAGCAGATTTAACCAAATACCGTATGCAATATGTGCAATCTTTATTGCAATCAGAGCAAGGTGAAGTATCAAGTCTAGAGTACGAAGTACTTAATAGTATGCAACAGCATGAATTAATCACTAAGAATACAGATAGCAAACTTGAAGAAAGTTGGACATTGGGAGAGCGCTTAGCAGACAAGATTGCAACTTTTGGTGGTAGTTGGGCTTTTTTAATTTGCTTTATGCTGTTCTTAGCAATCTGGATTTTAGTCAATACTGTGGTGATGGTGAAACAGCCAGCAGATCCTTATCCATTTATTTTGTTGAACCTTATACTGTCTTGTCTTGCAGCAGTACAAGCGCCAATTATTATGATGAGTCAAAACCGTCAAGAAGCTAAAGATCGTCTACGTTCGCAAAATGATTATCAGGTCAATTTAAAAGCTGAACTCGAAATTCGACATTTACATGAAAAAATAGATCATTTACTGATGCATCAATGGGATAAATTGGCAAAAATTCAGGAAATACAATTGGATTTGTTGTCAGAAATGAACAAGAAAAAATAATTTGAGTTATTTATGCCAAAGCTGATAAGAAAATCTTTCTTTTTAAACGGGTTTTTCTCGAAGAAAATCAAGATTTAAATACAAGGTCATATAAAAATTCTTCAAATTATAACTTTCGCGGGAAATTTTTTTGAATTCTGCTAAAAAGTCATCATCTTAGGGAAATAATCCTGAATCGCTTTGGTTAATATGGTTTGCAAGGGTGATTAGGGATCGAAAAGAGCAGATTGCTACCAGTGACGTACTACGTGTGTGTAGTACTTACCCAAAAGGTCTCGATTCGGCTTAGGACGCTATAAACCAAAAGTTTGTAGGCAATAGGATTAAAACTTACCCAGTTTTGATGCGTTGAAGTAAACCAGTAATTGTTTTCCCGAACACCCGGAAAAATTTTTAATGATGCATAGATCTTCTGACTTATCACTTTACTTTATTAAATATTTTAACTATAACTAACTATATAACATTCAGTTTTATGTTTTGATTTTATTGTTAAATTTATTTTAAAACATATGTTTAATGTTATTTTGATGATTTGGTTTTATTAGATTTTCTACTTAATTTTTTCAGTAATTTAATTTGTTCAATAACAATGCGATAAAGCAAAGGATTGTGATCAAATGATTAAACAGTTGGAAACGTATTTATTTATGAGTTCGATTGTTGTTCGGCGTGCCACTTTACTTTTGATGATTATTATTTTGGGTATGATTGATCTAGCAACAGGTTATGAATATTCTTTTGCTGTTTTCTATTTAATTCCAGTTTCGATCGCTGCATGGTATGACCAAAAAAATATAGCCATTATTACCATTATTTTATCTGGTTTAACGTGGTTGTATGCAGATTATAGCGCAGGTCATGAGTATACCAATTCAATTATTCCCTTTTGGAATGCTTGTGTAAGGCTGAGTTTTTTTAGTGTTGTGGCTATTTTATTACGTAGAATAAAAACGAACTTAAATGAAATGACCCTCATGGCGATGAAAGATCCATTGACCTCATTGAATAATACGCGAGCATTTAATTTAGCTTATAAGGCATTGAAAAAGAGACACAGCAAAACTGAACAAACATTTGCTGTGGGCCTGATTGATTTAGATGGTTTTAAAGCTGTGAATGATACCTATGGCCACAGTAAAGGGGATGATGTATTGGTTGAATTTGCCCAAGTTTTGAAATCCTCTACGCGACATTCAGATGTAGTTGCCCGTATGGGCGGTGATGAGTTTGTTGTCATCTTACAAGACATTGATCTAAAAGCGATTGAAGACTACGAACAACGTTTGTGAAAAAGTTTTTTGTTAAGTGGATTAAAACAACAGTTCGGTATAGATTTTAGTATGGGGATTCGAACTTATAATGAATTACCTGAAAATATTGACGAAGCCACCCATCAAGCAGATATCTTAATGTATCAGTCTAAATTGCACGGTAAATCTCAAACTACAATATATGCAAGACCTTAAGATGATCTTGGGTTGGCTTGAGTAAAGCTTGGGCAAATTGTTCTATTGTTGGTCTTGTTGGATAATGGCTTGACTGGCTTCTTTTAAGTGATAAAGCAATTGCCCGAGTAAGACCTCTTTACTGCTTAATGTAACGATGAGCATCGGATGTTTTGTACACGGGACAGCAGTTAATACGGCTTTGCCGTTTTCAGCATCTAAAGTAATGCTTTGACAGCCAATGAGATTAATTTCAGATAAAAAAGCACTGACCATTGCCAAAATTGAGCTACTCACCGCCGCCAATTTACTGGAGTGGAATTGGTGGCGTTTAGACACTGAGGCAAGCTCGAATCCATCACTCGAACAAATCATAATAAACTCAATATGATTGACATGATGAAGCACTTCTTGAATTTGTTTTTTGGCGAATACAATCAATGCTTCAGGTGCTGCTCGTTGCTCTGGTAAATTCATACTCACCTCATGATGGATTATAAGTATTTAACTTCTAAGGCTGTAATTAGAGTTTCTAAGAGTAAAAGTACATCTGCCTTTTTTCGTGCATCAATAAAGAAAACTGGAAAGTTTAATTGACGATCAAGGAGCCATTGTCGATATTGGTGAGTTGGTTTACTCATATCGTCATCTATATGCGTTATGCCAATCACAATATTGTCTCCATATTGTTTAAACGTATTGATGTAGTAGTCCAACTCTTCTAAAGGGGCTTGTAAACTATGGTCAATCAATACGATTGTGCCGATAGCGCCTTTACAGATGACTCCCCACATAAAATCGAAACGTCCTTGACCTGGCGTTCCATACAGTCCAACTTTATTACCATCATCAAGTGTGACTTCTCCATAGTCGATACCCACAGTGGTGTTGAGCTTTTTATGACTATGTTCATCTGTATTAAAAGCTTCTGTCGCCAATACAGGAACTTCTGAGAGCGATTTAATCGCTTCGGTTTTTCCTGCCCCCATTGAACCTGCAAAAACAATTTTGTATTTTTGAATAATCATCGCGTACCTTTCCCTTAAAACTTAAATTTGCTTTTTAACTTGTTAAAAAAGCTTTTTAAGATTCCTTTATTTTCAGTCTGTTGTTCATCGCTCTGAGTTTTATCGAACTGGCTATCTTTTGCTGAAATAATCTCTGCATTACGAATGGCTAGATTGGCTGCTATAAAATGTTGAACAGTTGCAACAGGAATATTGAGCTTATCTGAGACATGTTGAATTTCTGCACCATAGATAAAGCAAGCTGTGAGTTGTAATAACAATTTCTTATCGAGTTGATTAGGTTGAACCCAAAATTTCAAACGATAATATTTGTCAGCCGCTGGTAAAGTGACTAACTCTGGGTTTTTCCAGATCAAATTAAACAACCAGTTTTCCAAATTAAATTGGCGTTTGCGTGACACCTTAATAAAATCTGCTGTCAGTGCAGCTGTATAGTGTATTGAGCGATCAGTCTGGTACTCATCACGTGTTGCCTCTAACCAAGCTAAGTGGGCGTGATGGTCTATAATCGCAATGGTTCCCAAATGATCGCTGAGGATTATTTTGCGACTGTCTTGGATATAGAGGTCAGAAAAGAAATCAATTTCTTTAATCTCCAAATCATTTTCCGGCTCATCGGCAGGGACTTCCCCTGTCTGTGATGATTGATCCGTTTGTTGAAGCAGCTTGATATTGACCCAATTTTTCAGCGTGGATTCATCATAAATAGGGATGCAAAGTAAATTATCTTCAGCACTTTCTGTATGTTCACTGTGTTTTGAAATTTTTAGATAGGGAATTTTTTTATTTTGAATAATATTCTGGATGTTGTCATTTTCAAAAAACTGCTCATTGATCAAAATACAATGGATATTTTGGTCAGAAACACTTGTCCAATTTATGCCAATATTATTTGGCAAAATTTTCCGAAGTCTAATTTTAAGATCATCCGAGGTGGTTAAACCTAAGCCTGAAATTGCGATATTGATACACTGATTGTTCATAATATCACTTATCTAATATTAAAAGATTAAAGTGTTTGTTGGGTTTAAATGTTCATGGTTAGTTTAAATTAACGCTAGATTTATTCTTTTTCCAGTTAAATCATTTTTTTAATGTTCAAATGTGTAGCATTTAATCGGTTTGTTTGCTGCATTATGACCCTCCTTTGTAAACTGTTAATTTTGTTTAAGGTTTAGAGAAATCTATAGCTTTAACTTAACATTAGTTATTATTGAAAATCTATCCTATTTATATATTAATTATTGAACTACTTTTATTTACAGCAGATAAACTTAAAAGTATTTTTAATATTGATTATTATTATGTATGCTTAATCATTTATAAATTTATAATTGTGATATTTATCACGCATAATGATTAAATAAACTTAAATATTTTTTATATGAAAAAAAGCGATCATTAAGATCGCTTTTAATAATTTTTGATTATCAGTAAGCTTTTAAGCAAACACTTTGCTGACTGCTTCATAAAGAATATATAAGACGACAAGCGCTACAACAGGCTCAGCCACTTTTGCCCAACTCGGTTGAACTGTTTCTGATACCGTTACTTCTGGATGCTCTACATGTGCATCAGTCTTTTGAACATTCACCATTTGATTAAACTCCTTCATCGTTTCATCTAATGATATCTCTTCTTGTACCGTAGGTTGAGAGCCAATTAGTTCAGTTAGTTCGTTTGTTGACCAAACCCAATCTTTTGCTTGACCAGATAAATGTTCAATTTGTCCAATTACCAGCTCTCTCAAACCTCTTTTACCTAGACTACCTGCAGTATCTAATTGCTTTAATTCAGCAAATTGTAGCTTAAGAATTTCAGTTGTTGCAGATTCAAGTACAACTTGATCTAAACTGGATTTATTCTGTACAGAGGTTGTTAAATGTCTGGCAATCTCTTGGATGTATAGACGGTCCTGTGAATGAATTTCCTGATATAACGCATCATCATCTTTACGCCACAAGGTAATAATTTTGCCTAGGGTTAGGGCGTTGATTTCTTCAATATGAGCGCAACGTTCAGCCGGTTCGAATTGTGCTAATAGCTGAGGCTTTTGAATCTTTATCTGCTCAGCAAAGTATTGTACGAGATCAAAAGCCATTCAGTTCTCCTTGTTCTATTCTAAAATGCGTAAGCTAGATTTTTTCTTTGGCGCATCAGTCGTGGTTTCTGTTTCATCGCTTTTGTTTGATTTTAAAGCATCTTCTTCGATTTGCACATTGGCATATTCGTCAGGGTCAAAGAATAAACCTTGTCCATTTTCACGTGCATAAAGCCCTAAAACAGCATTGATTGGAATATAAAGATCTTTAGACGCTCCGCTAAAACGCGCAGAGAAAGTGATTGCTTCATTACTCATATTTAACATGTGCACTGAATGTGGTGCCAAATTAAGAACGATTTGTCCATCTTGCACAAATTGTTGCGGTACATCGGTATGGGGTTGAGTCGCATCCACAAGTAAATAGGGTGTGAGATTGTTATCGCAAATCCATTCATATATTGCACGAGCAAGGTATGGTCGAGTTGGGGTTAAGTTCAATTCTTGTTCAGACATCAGAAAATACTCTATTGATTTGCGATCTAGGGTTTTGCCAAAAATTCACTATATCGGCTTTTTTCTTGAAAAGTCATCGACTTTACAAAAGCTGGACGGCTAAATATCCGTTGGCAATACAGTAAAATTGGACGACATTGCTGTTTAGGCAATTCAATTCCCATATGTTTTAACCGTACGAAAATTGGAGCTAACATACAATCTAAAATTGTAAAGTTTTCAGACATAAAATACGGATAGTGCTGAAAAAGTGGAGTTAAAGACACCAATGTATCCTTAAGTTGCTGTTGAGCTTTTTTCTTTTCCGTAGCATTGAGGGTATCTGGATGACGCAGCATGATATCTGCGAGCTTAAACCAATCCTGTTCAAATCGCCAAATATACTGCCTTTGTTCTGCACGGGGAGCAGGTGCATCGGCATAAAGTTTATTTTGTCGATAACGGTCATCTAGATATTCAGAAATGATATGGGTTTTAAACAATTTTAAATCGTTTTCAATCAACATCGGAAGTTGATTGTATGGATTTAAACTTGCTAAATCCTCATCATCTTCTTCAACTATAATTAAAGTGTGTTTAATCTGCTTTTCTGCCAGCAGAAATCTAATCCAATGTGAACGAAAGTCATCCTCGTGGCTATACAACGTAATCCCTTGTTGAGGTGCATTTTCGACTGACATATTCCAAAAACTAGAAAAAATGAATAAACTAGGATACTAAAAATAGGCAATAAAATCACCTTAACTTTAATAAGCTTACGGTATGTACTGAATTTAAATCAATATAAGGTCTGGATAATTCATGAGTTTATCAAATAACATTATCAAGTTCTTTTTTGCACTTTTTCTTATGGTGAATTTCTCAAACACATATGCGAAGTCGCAGGTAGTAGATACTCAAGTACAAGAAGCTGCTGCTGAAGCAATGGAAGCTGCCGAAGCTGAAGCTGTACCTGCGAGTGATACTGAAGCTGCATGTCGTGCTGATGATGCTTGTGATGTTGCATCTGATGTTTCTGATGATGAAAAAGGTACGGAGGTATTGAACAGGAATATATCGTTAAAGGCTGTAAGGTTACGATCTATAATGATGGACCTGTAAAATGGTCAATGTGAAGACGAATAAGCCATGTAATGCACCAATTCCGATCATAAGTTTTCTAAAGAAACTCGAACTTATCAGGAAAATGGCTGTACGATTACCGAGTCAAAAGCTGCCGATGGGATTACTGACGCTGTCATGGACTGTTCTAAACGAGATAAAACAAAATAACTTCGAATAGTTTTAACCCATAAAAAACCTCGGCAAATGCCGAGGTTTTTTGTCCGATTCGGTAAACGAATTAACGTTTAGAGAATTGAGGACGTTTACGAGCTTTACGTAAACCAAGTTTCTTACGTTCAACTTCACGAGCATCACGAGTAACGAAACCAGCTTGACGAAGAGCAGGTTTTAAAGTTTCGTCAGAAGCAATCAATGCACGAGTAATACCGTGACGGATAGCGCCTGCTTGACCACCAATACCACCACCAGCAACAGTGATGTAAAGGTCATACTTTTCAGTTACGTCTAAAAGCTCAAGCGGTTGACGAACAACCATACGAGCAGTTTCACGACCGAAGTACTGTTCAAGAGTACGGTTATTGATTACGAGTTTACCAGTACCAGCTGATAGGAAAACACGTGCAGTTGCGGTCTTACGGCGACCTGTACCATAGTTAGTAGCCATGTGCTGTATCCCCTTAGATGTCCAAAACTTGTGGCTGTTGAGCAGTATGAGGATGCTCAGTACCAGCGTACACTTTCATTTTCTTGATCATTGCATAACCAAGAGGACCTTTTGGCAACATGCCTTTTACAGCACGTTCGAAGATTTCTTCTGGTTTGTGAGCAACTAATTTTTCGAAATTAGTTTCACGAATACCACCAGGGAAACCAGTGTGGCGATAGTATTTCTTATCAAGTGATTTTTTACCAGTCACTTGAACTTGCTCAGCATTGATCACAACGATGTAGTCACCAGTGTCAACGTGAGGAGTATAAGAAGTTTTGTGTTTACCGCGTAAACGACGAGCGATTTCAGTCGCAAGGCGACCTAAAGTTTTGCCAGAAGCATCAACAACATACCAGTCGTGTTGAACTTCAGCTGGCTTAGCGCTGAGAGTTTTCATTAAACCACTACCTATTATAGTTGGTTTGGACTATGGAATCTGTCCAAACAAAAAGGAGTGCGAATTCTATCTGAAAAGAGTTAGAGTCGCAATTGAAATATTGAATTTCAAGCGCATTATTATAAGGATAAACGTATCCAAAAGCAAAGCTTAGTTTGGATGAAATGTTGTAAGGTTTTCTGATTTATATTGGAATTGTGATGAGATTCATGAATAATTAAGATGATATTAAGAAAAAAGTTAGGTAAAAATGAAAATAATAAATTCAATAAAACTTGTTCTACTGTTATTCGGCCTAAGCAATTCAAACCTCGGTTTTGCTCAAACTGCTTTGTTGGATCTGGCATCATTACTACCGAAACTTCATTCAAGTGCACCTATGGATTATCAAAATCAAGCTGATCTTGGAGATCGACTTGTCTCTGTTCAATGGATGACTGAAGATTTTTCTACAGAACTAAAAGACAGCGTGGCTGTCACTTGTCAGCCTTTAGGTATTCAAGTGATCACAAAAGATATTGTCGCAGGCTCAACGATTCCACTGACATTATATGACCCCGAAAATGACCATGGAGTTGAATATAAGTTAAGAGGTACAGTTAATGCAGATGGTATTGCAAGAGTGGTTTTTGATATGTGTGAACCAGGAGCATTTCATGATTTTATGTCAATGCCAAATGAGAAGTTGATGCCGTCTAAAACTGTTAATAGTAAACTTGCTTCAAAAAATAAAATACAGCTTCCTTTTTCTTTAAAACCCGATCAATTAAAGCCTCATCAATTCAAGAAAGCCCAGCTCAATCAACTAAAGTCAAACAACCTATTGGAAAATGAAGAAAATTGGACAAATGAAAAAATAAAACAAGCAGGAAAAACAGAGGAAGAGAAAGCAGCAGGACAAAAACAGCAAGAGGAATTGGATACGATTCTGGATGTGAAATGGATGACAGCAGTTTTTACTCAAGAAATAACAGATGCATTTCCTTGTGAACCCGTTGGCTTATTGATTCAAACACAACATATTCCTATTGGAGAAGAAATTGATGCTGTCGTGAAATGGGAAAATGATAATAATAAAAATCAAAATGGCGAATATACTGTCTATGGAAAAGTTGAACCAGACCATCATGTCAGAATTATTTTTGATCAACATATTGACCTTAACGAATGTAAAAATACAGAATCAGATCAATAATCACTGTGCGTTGTAAATTCATCAACAAACTTTGGAATTTAGCCTGTAAGTTAAAAAGGTTAAAGTGCTTGTTTTCGTCAATGGCAGGATTGATCAATAAATTTCTGTTGGAATTTAATTAAGTATAAAAATAAGTGGAAAAGTGAAGTTTTATTTAAATGGAAGAAGTCTTTTTTTGATTGGAATAAATCATTTTTTATTCGAATAATTGAATCAATGGCATGCTGTATAATGTACAGTTGCTCAATTTTCCTCCCTATCTTTATTTGTATTAGTTCAGATCTGATCAGACATTGATCTTGAAAAAGAGAAAGTTACCCGTTTTGATAAAGGTGTCGAATCTTAATCAAACAAAGGTAACTTTCTTATGTTGCATACTAACAATCAAATCATTAAACACAAAGTAGGCTTACTCAATTTAGCTGAAGAACTTCAGAATGTATCCAGAGCTTGTAAAGTCATGGGTGTC
>WNDP01000035.1 GCA_009912575.1 Acinetobacter bereziniae | reverse complement strand
TCGAATTAACTGTGCTTGATCAAACTCAGAATATAGGAGAGATCGCTTTCATTGTTCAAACTTCAGAATGGAGTCGTGGCATTGCTGAAATGGATCTAAAAGTAATGCTAGGCGAATTTATCAAACATTCTGAAAAATATTGCTTCAATGTTGTCGGGAGTATTACGGAATGAACTTTAAATTGAAATTAGGTGAAATTCCTAATTTAGGCAATATTGTTAATGCCGTGTGGAGAGTGAATGGAAAGCGCGGAGATGTTGTCTTAAATGCTGAGGATGTTGGAGCTGATAAAACTGGTACCGCACAAGAATTTGCGAATCAAGCTGCTTTAAATCTTGAAAATGAAGTCAAAGAATTAAAAAAGTTGATTGAAAATTCAGGTGGCGGTTCATCAGTTGAATGGGTAAGAGCTGATCATATGGGGTCTTTTAATGCATCTTTTGGTTTTGGTCACGGTCAAATTAATGATAAACCAGCATATTTAGAATTTGCGAAAATCAACGGTTGTTTATGGATGCGAGGGTTTATGAAAATTCCCTATGGGAATGGCCTAGCTTATACAATTACTGATAAGACATATAATGTTTTAACTCAGAATGATTCAACCTCAGTAATTTTGAATTTAGAGATGTATTTAACACCTTCACAAACTAGACTTTGGTTTCGATCCGATATTAGAGTGAGTGATGTTCAAACTGCATCAGATGCAACTCAAATTTTTATAGTTCCTGATAATTCCTTCAATGGTATTTATCATATTCCAGCACAGTGCTTAGGAATTTTGGCAAATTGAAAAAAATTGCATCTATGCAAATCAACCAACACCAATAGGCTTTATTTAAAATGAAAACTTTAACAACGATAAGCACCGAAGGGTGTTTTTTTATTGCCAAAATTAAGGGGGTTACATGTCTGAAACACAAGGCGCAATAGAAGCGAGTGCAGTTGCAATAACACAGAAAGTTACTCTTGCAAGTGGTACAACATCATTCTTTGCATTTCTAGCAAAAGTTGATGTTATCGCTTGGGCTGGTCTGTGTGTCGCTTTAATTGGTTTATTTATTCAACTTTACTTTGCAATTGCGAAAAATCGCCGTGAAAAAGTAGAGCATGAAATGCGTAAGGCAGAACATCAATTACGATTGAAAAAATTGAGGGAAGAGTGCAATGTCAAACAAGACTAAAATATCAGTAGTATTGCTGGCAGCTTCGGCTGCTTTTTTTGTGGCTGTAAAAAAGGATGAGGGTTATACAGCTAAACCTGTAATTCCAGTCAAAGGCGATGTACCTACACAAGGGCATGGCTCAACAGTCAAGCCCAATGGCATACCGGTGAAAATGTCAGACCCTCCTATTTCACGTGATACAGCAGATAATTGGCTTAGAAATGATGTTTCAAAGCTTGAAGTAACGTATAAAAACTTATTGAAAGGTGTGAAATTATCTCAGACCGAGTACGACTTATACCTCGATTTTTCATATCAATACGGGATGAGAGCCTTTAGCAATTCATCAATGCTTCGTAACCTCAAAGCAGGGCAATACAAACAAGCATGTGCTTCATTGCTGAAATACAAATATGTAGCAAAGCGTGATTGTTCGGTTCGATCTAATGGTTGCTATGGTGTTTGGACACGGCAATTAGATCGATATAACAAGTGTATGGGGGTGCAATAATGCAAGCATTTTTAGCGAAATTCTATGAAACCGTCATTATCGCAATGGCGGTTTTTTTATTGTTGGCCATAACAACTGCAGGTGTTCAATCATGGCGTGTAAATCACTTTAAAAGCGAATACATATTGCTGGATGCCAAATACAAAACAGAAGTTGCTGAAGCTAAAGCACTCGCAGAAAAAGCCAAAGCCTCGGCAGCACTCAAAGAAAAACAATGGTCTGAACAACAGTTAAAAGCGGAGCAAAACTATAATGCCAAAATTAAACAAATTAAGTCTGATAGTCGCATTGCTAGTGCCAGTGCTGACAGCTTGTCAAAGCAGCTCAAAATTGCAAGCAGTCGCTTGTCCAGTGCTACCAAAGAAACCATCATTGAATACATCGATACCAACAGTGACATACTCGAAAACTGCATCACTGAATATCGAACAGTGGCAGAAAAAGCTGATGGACACGCAGCTGATGCAGAAAGATTGAGTGAAGCATGGCCATCTAATTAATTTCATCGGATTTCCACACCACTGTACAAATTTTATTCTATATTTTAACTTCACAATGATAAGGATATCGAGATGAAAAAGTTAACAATAGCTTTGCTGACAGGGTTAATGAGTGCGAGTGGGTGGAGTGCTTGTACTTATAATTTTGATGCGACACAGCAAGACTTACAGAGATTTAATGTAGATGTTTTCCCTATAATTTCAAACGCAAAAGTATCATATACCACTACACTTCAAGATAAGGTCTTTATGGCTTTAAGTAAAAATTTATTTAATCAAGTGGTAAATTCAAGTGACCCTAGTAATGCTTTACTATATGTAAATGGAGACAAAGTAATCTCGAGTAATGCTATACAGGCTTTTGAGTTCAAGTTAAAACTACCAACTATTATTGAAGAGGGAAGTTTGTTTAATGTTTTTCCTATTGTTGCAGGAGGAGAAATGGAAAATGGAAAGAACATTTTTGTTGTGATTACTTATCAAGCAAGTGGTTCAAGAAAAAGTCTCTTTGTAACTATTAGACACATAGACGATTTGCAAGGTTCATCTTTTCAATTACAACCTCAAAACACTCTGGATGGTTATCAAAATATAGGTGTTTATTTAAACCAAAACACTAGACAGGTAGGTATTACATTTAATAAAGAGAATAAAGGTTACATTTATTCGTATCCATCTAAATTGAAAAATATGTATTTCACAATTTCATCAAGTTCTTATGGCATGACAAATACAGATATCAATAAAGAATTTTCTGCTGAACTAGTCACAGACGCCACAAAAATGACCCAAACCTACCCAACTGGCACCAAAGACATCTGTGGTAATACTATTTAAATTTTTACTGAAAAACTTTATTGATTCAAAAGCTCTCATCTGAGGGCTTTTATTTAACAAATATTTATAGGATCGAATAAAAATAACAAAATCAGGCTTATGAGAATAATCCCGATGATGATATGCAAGTAATGAAATAGTTTCATCATTTACTTTCTTCTTTTTAAATTTTTAGTAATATTATATTGTATAAAATCTAAACATTTGTGGTTTTTTTGAAAAATGAGAATCCTAATATTGCTTGTAATGTTGATAAGCACTCCAACTTATGCAATTCAAGTTGATGAATGCAAAATCATTGAAGAAACCGCTGACATGATTATGCAACTTAGACAGGGCGGGATTGATCTAAAAAGTTCAATCGATCTAAAAGAGCAGTTAAGCGAACTTCAAAATAACTTACTGCAAATTATGATAGTTGATGCTGAAGCGGTACCAGTTTATGCAACCGATCTAGGCAAACAAAAAGCTATAGATGAGTTTGTTGAGGATTGGAAAAGGTCGTGTGTTGAGTCACCAGATGGGGTGTCTTAAATAGGCTCTTAGTTGCGACCTTGCCATTTATATTCCATATTTTCAACAATCACTATTAGTAAAATTTTTAACCTTTAGATAGTTTTTCAATAATAAGTCAAATAAACTATCTGAAAATAAGGGGAAATAAATGAAAAAATTATTATTTTTAGCAGTTCTTTTGGGTTTGACTGGTTGTGGTGAACCAGACCAAAACGAAACATCTCAATCGTCATTACAAAGTTCACCAGCATCTTTTAATTATTATAAAGCTGCAACTGCAAATACAATGAGTGCTCCAGTAGCATCTTTTGGTCAATGGGTAGTTAATGGTTATACATCTGAAGGCGCCTCAACTGTCGTTAATGCATCCAGAACTATAGGTGGAGTTGCTACTGAATCAAAAGCACTGATTACTCCAAATGTTTCGCAAGTTTCAAAAATACTTCGAGCTGGTCTTGGTGGGGCGGCTCTAACATTTGCGGTTAATGAGCTATTAGATGGTATTGATTGGGTGATGGATCCAGCGAATAATCAAGTCAAGTATAAAGAAACAAAACTTATGGGGGGGAATTGGTGGTGTAATGGTGGTATAGGATTAACAAGTAGGCAAGCATGTGAAACATACCTCACTGAGCTACTTGAAATTTATAGTAATGTATATACATATGCAACCTTAACTAAATGTGTTTATGATTCTCCAATACAAACTACTTGCTACTTTAATACTAATCGTGGTGAATATTATGTTATAGCTGGATATATTAATGGAAGTGTAAATTTAGAAGAAAAAAACCTCCCACTCGATACAGTCTCCCAAGAAATCATCAACAATGCTGAATTAGGAAATACGGATGCTCAAGCTGTAACTTTAGCCGCAGCTCAGGCAATAGTTAGTGAAGCGGAGAATGATGCTACAAAAGCAAAAGAAATTGAGGATGAATTAGAGAGAAATTCCAATAAATGTCCTAACGGGGAGCCTCGTAATATATATGGGCAATGTTGGATATGCCCAAAAGAAGATAAGCAGCCTATTGAAAGTAATAAAAATATTGCTAAGGTTAGAGCACAAGCATTAGGTAGTTGTTTGACTGGCGGAAGAAATAAAGTTTTTAAAAACTATGATAAGGATGAGTTCTTGGTTAGATCTACTGCATGGGATGCTTTGGCTGAAGCAAGAGAAATAGAAAATATGTGCTGGCTTCCACCACATGCAAATCATGTCCAAGAAGCACAAACCAATAGGGGAATCGCTGAAACTTGTCGCGCTGGTGCAGCTCAAGCAATAAAATAGTAGAGAAATTTGATGAATTCATTTGATATTAAAGCAAGTATATTTGAAAATTTTTCAGAATTTCACTTATCTAAAAGTTTCACTTTAGCCGAGTCAGATTTCTATGATACGTTTGCAAAAAGTTTTTCTGATTACTCAAAAAATGATCTCTATGAAGAATTAAGTAAATATTACAATGAGGATGTTGCTCATTTTATAACGAGTAATATTTCAGAAAATCAATATGTTGAGCCATTTGAAAATTGGTCAGAAATACCTTTGTGGTATTACAATGCTTTCAGTTTTGGAGGTATTATTAATTTAAATACCAATAATTTAGTATATTACCTCTCTGGGTTTATGAATGTGATGATTTCAAATAATATTGATTCCAATCCATCTTCAAGTATTTCAAGATGGTATGATATTTTAGACTTAGAAACTTATTATATTAATGAGTTGTCAAATGTTCTTAATCGTAATCAATTAAAAACGATAGCATTATTCTTGTGTTTTGATGTAGAGACAAAAGATATTGATTTATCTCCACCTGTAGCAGGTGATGATAGTGCCTTTGCTAAATTCTGGTATCCCTATATTGCTTAGATAGGGTGACTCAATGAGGTAATGTGAAAATCACAACACCTGATACGCAGATTGTGCATCAGCAAATAACTACACTAAAAGTGTAATAAGGGTCTGCCAATTATACAGGCCCTTTTTTAAATCTTGGTATTTGAAAAAATCTCAATAAACTTTTTCTTATACTCACCGAGTACAATATCTTCAATCTCATTCATAGCTTCACGTATGCGCTTGTCGCTGACTTGAATATAGCCAGATGTTACATCGTTAGAGTCATCATCTTTCTTATGATTTAGCAGTCTTTTAATTGTGTAGTGCCCATAATCCAAACCTTCAGCAATTGATCCGAATGTTCTTCGCAAGTCATGAAATGTGAATTTTACTGAGCACATATCATTAATTTTTGTTCTGACTTTAGATATGTTTACGATGTGGCCAGATTCAGATTTTGCAGAAGGGAACACCCATTCACTTTGAATATTTCGTTTACGTTTTTTCATTAGTTCAAAAAGAAAATCCCCCATTGGTAAAGTATGAGGTTCTCCGTTTTTTGGGTCAATAGACGTAATTGTTCCATACTTCAAATCAATACTGGACCAAGGGAGGGATTCACACTCTTCTCTACGAAAACCCGTGAGTATTAAAGTTAGAAGAAAATCCCGATTCGTTTCTAATGACTGACCTCGATCCTGATATTCAAATATTGCTTTAATCCAGTCGGGTAGCTGATCTTCATTGATATAAGTTTTACGCCGTTTGATTTTATTCCAAACCTTTTTAGCGCTTAGGGTTTTAGTAGGGTTGTATGGCGTTAAAATTGGCTGGTCATTTTCATCAAGATAATGTTCTACAGAAAAATTATAAATTGCTGAGAATACACGCATAGCCATATTTGCCTGAGCCTTACTGCTCTTGCTTAGTTCTGCATGCTTTTCTTGAATCATTTTCCTTGAGACTTCATCAAGCTTGAAGTCATGCCAATCTTTTAGATATTTATCTCGAACAGTCTTATAGTCTTGAATTGATCTAGGTTTAAGAGATTTTAAATTTAAGTAATTATCAAAAGCTATTTTGACAGTAGGTTTTTGCTTTTCGATGCTCAACCTTTCATTTTCTTCTGATATTTTCTTTTTCTTATCTTCATTTGGGTTGATGCCTTGCGACATTTGCAAAAGTTTCTCACGAGCCATTTCTCTCGCCTGGGCAAGAGTAATATTTCCGTGTAGACCCAGAGTAGACCGAACTGTTCTACCCAGTACCTTTTTTTCGACTATATATGTCTTGTAGCTACTGTTTACACGCACAGCAAAGCCGATTAACTCACTGTCTCTATATATAGCAGGAGTCAGCTCTAATTGATCAATAAATGACTTTGTTAGCTTTACTCTTTGTGATGACATATATAAAATCGCTATCTGTCGCAATACAAAACAATATATCACAATATATTCTTGAGTCTACTATGCGTCTACTTGAAGAAAATACTTGATATTCTCTAAAATCTTAGATAGTATTGCATACATTCCAAGTGATTGATATTAAATTGTTTGGAAGTTATTAGGGCCTGTAGCTCAGTTGGTTAGAGCAGCGGACTCATAATCCGTTGGTCCCCAGTTCAAGTCTGGGCGGGCCCACCATATTAAACCTTGTAGATCATTGATTTATGGGGTTTTTTATTGCCTGTTGTTTTTAGACCATCGGATTTTTCGGTCGATTTTGTGGTCCATCTGTTCGATAGTCCGTTGGTCTATATCCCACATGTGAATACATCCCCAACTAAACGGTTTCTAGCACTTCGGCTTTCCACTCGATCTACGATGAAGATGAATCTTCTATGATCTAGAACATCGAGGCGTAAAGCGTGTGGAAAACGAAAAGGCTTGGGGGAATTTGGACTTTCTCTTGTTTGACCATTTTCGCCTATCTGAATAGGAGATTTCTAATGGTGTTGTGGGGAGTTTTGCTAGAAAATAGTTTATACGAGGATCATACTAGCTACATCTATTATTAATAGCTGCTTAAAGTCCTTAAATTGGGATCAATCATTAAAAAATATTCGTGAAACTATAGTATAATTTCTTTGCTTATTATCAATTTCTTTTTTAACAAGATCATAAAAATAATGAGAAACTTCATATTTAGAAAAGTCTTCGGGATTTAAAGGATTTTCGGCAAAGGGATTATGATGAATTTGCAAACCATCTAGATGTGTCTCAATATGTATATCATTTGGAATTAAATCAGTTATTAGCCCTTTTTTAGAATCAAAACGACTTACTCTGACTGTTCCTTCCATATTTGATTGTACAATTGCCTTAGAAACAGTGGCAGTAGTCGAAAATATAACCGCACTAATTTCTTTATACTTTTTATTCGTAAAAATCCCAAGTTCAAGAATTGCCCCATTTTCTTTAGAAATATTAGGAGTAAATTCTATTTCACACTCTAACTCCCCAAACTGATTTTTAGTACAACGTGCTCCTTGCCCATATAGTACACGAATTATAGCTTCATTATTTTGTATAAAAAAATTTGGTTGTTCAAATGGTGCTAAAGCAATAATGTACGGATTTCCTTCCACATGTGATAGTGAAGAATAATAGTTAAGATATCTTTTATGCTTAGAATTCAATGAATTTAATATGCGAATACATGAAAAATTTAGAAAATCAGAATGTTCCTTTAAATCTCTATTACTGCTCCACTCTGGTTCTGAATTATCTGCATTATTAGCAGTGACTGCCTCTATATTTAGAGTACGTCCTTTAATCGTTTTTACCGTAAAATCTGGGCTTTGTTTAGAAAAATCAATCTGCATTCCAAAATCCTTAAAGGCTTGAAAAAGATATAGCTCCCAAAATGAAGAGTTAAATGTACTCTGGAACTCTTTTTTAAACTTATGATCTCTATCTATAAATCCAGTAGCCCATTTGTTTATAACCTCTCGAACAGCACAATATTTATCATCTAAAAGTAATACGAAATTTGGATTTTTTCCTATCCCGTTAATTTCTGGAAAAAATAAGTCTATATTACTTGAATTTTTATCAATTAGATCATTAGTAAAATATCGACCAAATTTATAGTGAGCTAAAATATACTCAACTATTGAAATGCGTAATGAGGCGATAACTTCACTATTAATTTTTTGGCTTAATAAAGTTAAGCATATATTAACTAAATACTGCTGTGGTCCACTTTGTCCATCAACATCATTCCAACTTCTTTTCATTGCATCTTTATATTCATGATGCTCTATATAGAAAGTAGAAATACGTTGATGAACAAACTCTACAGGAGAACTTTTAGCCGCATCTAATTCTTCCAATATAAATTGCCATGCAACATCTTTTGGGGATTTTTTATTATCAATAATCTCTATTAAATCTTTCACAGCTTCATCAATTATTCGTTGCATTATTTACTCCTTTCAGATGATCTTTTTTAATGTAAATTTTATCAAAAACTTAAAAATAAAATTAATATTGCCTGTATTTAGTCTAATTTCAAGCACATATTATTTTCATGGTCTTTAACCACTAAAGGAGTGACCATGAAAAAACACTATCCAAAACTCGAATCTGTCTCTAAAGTCATCGAGACTCTTCCACATCCCCAATGTAAATCTATAGCCAAAGCGATTCGGGTCTGTAATGATAAAAAGACAGACCTACCAACAAAACTTTGTGCTGTTGCTCTTGTGTTTATTTGAATGGGGAAATCGATGATTATCTTGCAACAATGGTTGACTGAGCAACGTCAGGCAAAAAACCTAAGTTTAGAACAATTGGCGGATCGGTTAAATAAACCATTTACTTATGTTCAGGATGTTGAAAGCGGAAAATATCAATTGGATGTTGTGGAGTATTTATTCTACTGCAAAGCTTTAGACATCAGCCCCCATCATGGGCTTGAGCTGATTCAATCAAATCTAACCTCAATCTAGACGCTCAGTCTTTAGACTCTAAGAGCATCTGTTCAATCAAAAGTAATCCATCTTGTGGATTAACACCTAGCTTACGACAATACCAAACATATTCAACCACATCTAAACGACGTTCGCCTTGTTCAACTTTTTGAACAAACGAGTGTGGTTTATCCATGCGCTCTGCTAATGCGCGCATAGAAAATTTTTGGTCCTGTCGTGCTTGCTTCAACCAGTTCGTCAAAGCCTGCATTTCTTTCGTATTGATACTTGCTGTCATGCGCTCATTATCGATACAATGTGAAATGTACCCAACTCGGGTACATTGCTTTGATTTGGACTGTGGATTGATATTAAGTTATTACTTTATAAGCATATTTAAAGGAAAAATATATGGGGTTTTCTAATCTACTTAACTCCGCCTTGACAGCGGTAGCGACCTTTTCAGGTAATCCTGATGTACAACGTGCAGCAAACTCAGCCAATGATCTAGTTGTGTCTTATCAAACGCAGCAACAGCAAGCCATGGTTGAACGTATATTGAAATCTCCAGATGGAATTATTCCAGTCACAGAAAAGGGAGTCACCGTATGGCGAGCATTGCAATATAACGGGAATGGTGAGGTTGTTGGCTTTTCTGACTTCAATAGCAAAGAGGAATATCTCTTGTTAAAGCAACAAGAGCTCAAAGAACAACAATTGAAACAGCAACAACGTCAAGCTGAACAAGCGGAAGCTCAACGTAAGTATGCAACTCAACAGACCAAGAAACAAGGTGACGTATCTATCTCCGATATTGACGCCTATGGACAAACACTGGGCGGTTTAGAGCGTGCGGTTATGGCTTGCGCAAAATATCGTGAAAATACACCTCCTTGGAATGACTGTATTTATCGTCAAGTGAATTAATTAAATCGTGAGATCATTTATGAAAAATTTCAAACTTTTATTTTGCCTTTTAACTGGTCTTGTTATTTCTAATGCTGCATTAGCAAAGACTGAACAAGTCACTCTTAAAAAGAACATCGTTTTTAGTGGTGAAGCAATAATTATCCAAACAACCAAAGGTGAAGTTATATTGAATGCTTATATGCTATCAGACAAAGTAGCAAAGCAAATGAAACCATTTAAAAAGGGTCAATGTCTACAGATTCAATCTAAAAACGGATTTTTCAAAGATACCAATGATGGTCAGTACATTCAAAGCATTCAACCATGCGTGAAGAAGTAAAAGCTCTTCATAAGAATAGGATTATTTATGAAAAAAATACTGTTTGTAGCATTATTGGCTGTTACTGGATTCACTTATGCAGCACCGAATGTATGGCAATCTGAATATGCTCAAGGCTTCTCTGAATATTCAATTCAAGATGTCAAGGGCAATACGCTTTGGGTGACTTGCAACGAGGGTGCAGGAGATATGTTTGATCATTCTGTACGCTTCCAAACACCGAAGAATAGCTATGCAAACTCTGATTCCAAATATCCTTTAACTTTCTTATTGGATGGAAAAAGCAAAGTAGCTGCATCTGCTTCTACTAAGTGGCGCAATGGTGCAAATGCTTGGTATGAACTTTCACAAGGAATTTCTAAAGCCAAAAAAATTGATGTGTACCTAAACAATAAAAAGGTCACAACATTTACCCCTAATCAACAAAGCACCAAATCAGTAGCGAAACATATCGCTGCATGTGAAGCAATGTTCTAACCCACAATCTTAAATTTAGGTCCCGATGTACTCTTGCAGTACATCGGGATTTTTTACGCTTAAAGGAAGCCATTATGCAATCAAGAATTTTTGACAAAATGAATCAGACGCTCATTAAAACATGGAGTTGTAATAAGTTATCGGACAGAGCTAAAGGTCAGCTGAAATATCAACTCTGGCAAGATAATGACGATCAAAGCTTTGGTATTGCCCTAAGCGAGAATGAATCATCAGGGGGATTCAGTACAGAATTGATCAAAGTTGATCAGATCATTTTATCCTTACAGAAGCTTTATCAATCAGCAAAGCCATTCCATGCTGTTGCATTGAAAGGACTATTCGTAGGTAAGTCAGTCAACAATGCAAGTTTTCTAGGAGCTGCCTTAGTTGATCAAGGTGTAATCCGACTGCATCCACAAACTGCACGATTACTTGAAGTAAATGATGAATAT
The DNA here is from genome assembly GCA_009912575.1 of Acinetobacter bereziniae. Taxonomy (GTDB): domain Bacteria; phylum Pseudomonadota; class Gammaproteobacteria; order Pseudomonadales; family Moraxellaceae; genus Acinetobacter; species Acinetobacter bereziniae_A. Next base: position 22,613 of record WNDP01000035.1, on the reverse strand, counting down.
GAACTTTGGCCAATTTCATTTGATGATGTTGTGCAACAAAGTTCATCACCCTTTGAATCTTCTCATGATATTAAACCTGCAAGTGGGAAACGCGGTCCTAAACCAAAGAATCAACAATCAACTCAGATTGATGACTCTGATGCCTTAGCCAATGTGGGGGATGAAAATGCAGTACATCAAGAGCCAATCTGACTTACAGCAAGTATCAGATGAGTCAATTCGAGCAAGTATTTCACTGCACATACAGACACTTGAACATCAGTATGATGAACCTTATCAAGCCACCCTGCATGGGTGGTTTGTTATTTGTGAAGATGACAATGACTTAACTGAATCTTTTCCTCAGCTCAGTTTCAGCTTATCTGAAAAGCTGTCATTAGGTGAAGTTGAATTTGTTGAGAAAAAGCATGATTGGTATGAGGTGTATATCATGCTGAACGACAATGAAGGCATTTTGATCTATGTTCCGACTGAGATTTTAGAGCGCCATAAAATCAATCAAATCTAAACCTCTTTACGGACCACCGCCCGCACATTTTTCTATTAATTTTTATGTGAGACGTATTTATGACAAGGCAACGACTATTCGCTTTGGGTCAAGTTGTGTCTACACCCAATGCTTTGGCTTTTGCAGAGAAACATCAAACTGATTTACTCCAATTACTTAATCGTCATCAAACTGGTGATTGGGGAGACTTAGAAGATGAAGACAAAGAATCAAATGAGGAAGCATTAATTAATGACACTCGAATCTTCTCTAGCTATTCGATATCTGAAGATAAAGTTTGGATCATCACAGAAGCTGATCGTTCTTTTACGACATTGTTGATGCCAAGTGATTACTGACCTAACCGTAAAATAGACCCCAAGACCGTTCTGGCCTTGGGGTGATTTTGTATCGTTTTCTGTGAGACAACCAATGATGCTTTGTACAAATAACCTGTCGGACGTTCTACTAGTCCTTAGGTTTAAAATCTGTATTTTCTTCAGTATAAAAACCTTGAAGTCTAACTGAAGATTGAACGATTTTTAATTTGTACTGTGACATATTAACTTCATCACGAAATTTTTTAAAATAACGATTAAATGTTCGGTTGGTCTGATTTTTATATTTTGAATATTCCTTATAAAATCTTTCGCGTAAATCAGGTGTTGAATCAAAACCATCATTATTTAAAGTAAAACTCAAAAATAAATTTAGATGTTCCTGTTGGTTATTTAATTGTCGCCAATTTTCAATTTTCACCTTGTTAATTTTGTGATGAATTAAAACCTTGTCTGGATTTTTTATTGCAAACTCAAAATTACTTTTATAGCGATATGCAGTCGATTGATGGCATTTATTTACTTGCTGTATCTCAGCGATAGAAATCTTAGGATTCTCTTGTAAAGCATCATAGATATTCTTTGGGAAATATATTTTCTTCATGAAATTGATTAATAAATGAGCACTTGATTCACCTATATTTTACCTGAAAAGTGGTACTTTGTAAGCACCAATTCTTAGGACATATCGAATGAGAATGGAGAAATTCACTAAAATAAAACGTTTAATTACAAATACTTAAGTTAAATTAAGGCTTGTTTTTAATGACCGTTTTGCTATTCTTATTTGGCGGGTGAGCACAGGGAGCAAAAAATGCCTCAGATTCCACCTCAAGTAATTAGCGCAGTTTATAGCTGTCGTTAAAAATTTCTAAACTACATAGGTAAATGAACATGACTACATTCGATGCAAATACAAATGATCAAGACCAAACTGATTTTGTTGCTTCTTTAGATCAATGTGAAAATGATGTTTTTCAAAATGATTCACATTTTGATATTTATGATGGCTCTATTAATTACGTTGATTTTAATAACATTCTTGATATTCAAGAACGAATTGAATTCAGTAAAGTACAGGCTTATTTTAACGAGCGAGAAATTGATCAATCTCAGATTTTAAAATTAGATGAATCATTGACTAATATTCAAGAGAAAAATGAGTTTGATAAAATTAATGCGGAATGCAATATTATTGTTGAAAAGGATAAAATTGCAGATTCTAAATTCTGTGAATTTTTATTTAATGCTCATTGGCATCTTGCCACACAATATGTTGTGAAAAATAACATTGGCTTATTGAAAGTTGATGAAGCCAAAGATAAATCAATCTGGTGTGGTGGCTCTTGCAACTCATCAAGTCAAAGCATTCCTGACTCTCTTGATTCTTTAGAATTGACTTTGTCCAGATTGAAGCCAGCGAAAATCGTTTATCTACAAAGCACAAATTACGCGAGCGATATGTGTAACGATTCTGTATTCGGGTTTGGTCTTTATTTGTTTGATGAAGCCAACAACCTTATTACTAAGATGATCTACAAATTCTTTGATGAAAGCATCGCCCCTGAAAATGCTCGTAGATTGAATACACCAACTACTTTTGAGCAGCTAGATGACAGCTCAAGACCTTTCTTCTAAGTCGTAATTTCATCGGCCTAGCTTAACTATCTAAACGCACTTATTTTCTGATTCTCTGAAACATGGTCTCATGATCAGGGGTAAGTGCGCCTTTTTTCTACAAGGAGAGCCATATGAACACACCTTTCCCGCTTAAATCATCAACGAATTTTGGGCTGTCACAGTTCTTCAATATCGAACAACTCACGCTACCAGAGAATAAATCCAAAGTCGAAATCTCGGTTCCCAACGTGAAAGGACTAAAAGTTGTTATTTCTAATGCAAGTAAGACTTTTATGTTCAGAGCTGTCTTTAAGGGAAAAAAGATCAGCACGACATTAGGTAAATATCCAGAAGTTTCCGTACAGCAGGCAATTAGTCTTGTAGATAGCTACCAAATTATGCTGAGTAAAGGCATTAATCCTCTTGAGGAGAAAGTACGTATTGAAAATATCCCTAAGCTTGCAGATTTCTTTTATAAGGTCTACATGCCTATGGCGAAGTTAAATAAAAAGTCTTGGAAGGATGATGTTTCAAGGTTCAAGAATCACATTGAACCCACTTTAGGCAATATCCAGTTGAATCAGATTACAGCAGCAATGCTCAGTGATTTGATGCTTGAAATCAAAACTGAAGATCGTGCCAACGCAACAGTCAATCGAACACGAGCACTATTAAGTAGCATGTTCAATGTGGCTTTTGAACGCGAGATCATCGAGCAGTCTCCGATGAGCCGTGTAAAAAAACTGGTTGAACAGAATCAGATTGAACGTTATCTCAGTGATGATGAGTTAAAACGTTTAATGCATGTTTTAGCCAATCATCACGCTCATGACATCGATAACCAAATCATCGTTGGTATTGTGGAAATGCTGTTATTGACTGGAGCTCGCAAAGGTGAAGTGTTGAATCTCAAATGGAGTGATTTAGATGAGAACAACCATCTTTGGAAGCTCAATGAGAATAAATCAGGTAAACCGCGCATCATTCAGCTCAATAGCGAAGCTCAGCAAGTGATTCGCAAGATGTCACGAAAGTTTCAGTATGTGTTTGCCAATCCGAAAACTGGACTACCTTTTAATGATATACGTAAAACTTTCCAGAAAATTCTAGAAGCCGCTCAGATCGAAAACTTTCGTATCCACGACTTACGCCACAACTTTGCCAGCATGGCAGTGAATAATGGTTGTGACATTTATGTGGTTCAACATTTATTAGGTCATGCTTCACCTACCACGACTCAGCGTTATGCGCATTTACGTCAAGATACGCTACGTAATGCTTCTGAAATGCTCGCTGAACGTATCAACAACGCTCGTCCAAATCTCTAAATTTTAATTTCTACAACTGTCAGGGCATATCGCAAATCGATATGCTCTATGGAGTTCTCATGTCTAAAAAAGAATTGCAGCTTTGTCATAACCAATATTTAACTTCATTTGGTATTAAAATTGAACCAAATAAATTCACTTTCTTAGTTGCACCAACTGGTGCAGGAAAGACCACGTTCACTATGGAGGAGTTAAAAGCTCAATTTAAATTCGTACTAATTCTAGTGCCCACTCAAGCTAAAGTTATGGAGTTACAGCACGAATATTCAGGAAAAACCAAGGTTATTTCTGAGTATTTGTTTTTTTGTGCAAACGAGAACCCTGACGATAGTTTGCGTAAGTTCAAAGGTGTTATTGTTGCGACCTATGACAAATTCGACCGAATTATTAAATTAATGACCGATTCTCAAAAGAAAGCAGCTCTATTGGTCATTGATGAAGCCCATAAATTATATTCTGCTGGTTCATTTCGGGATGATGCTTTAACGCCAGTGATTTGGCATCTACAAAAACGTTCGATACCTGCAAGTCTATTTCTAACTGCGACCAAAACGACAGAGCTATTTGATCAGCTTAAAATAGATATTGATCAAGAAATTTATGTGACGCATCAAAATCCTCCTGTGCGTGATATCCGAGTGACATCTCTACCCAATGGGAATCAATACACAGCAATCACTATAATTGAGCAGAAAGTTAGAGAACTAATCAAATCATCGGATTCATTGAAAGGAAAATGCGGTAAAACGATTATTGTACGCGTCAATTCAAGAGATAAATGCGAAAATATGAAACGCTATTTTGAGCAGCGTCATAAGCTCAAGTGTATTGTGGTACACAGTAAAACCAAAAATCAAAGTGAGGTTAAAAAGGTTTTTGAAACACAAAAGATTCCGACTGGTATCGATATTGTATTTACAACCTCGATCATGGATGAAGCTGTCAATCTGAATAATCCTGAAATTGAAATTGATTCAGTTTTTATTTTAGGTAAACAAGCGCATGTTGAAGAAATGGTGCAGTTTATTGGTCGATTGCGCATCGCAAATGTACCTTGCCACATCTTATTGCACACTGGTTTGACTAAATCTAATCAAGACCCTGAAAAACTACACCGTAAGCACCAAAAACGGTTGAATGACTTTATTACTCGTGTAAATGATATTGCTCAGGCACTAGCGAGTTTAGCTACAGACTATAAGTTTGATTTCCAAGATAATGATAAACCAAATATTTATGACAAAGTCAATCGAATGAATGAGAGTTTTAAAGATTGGTTGGGTTGTAAACTTTTTGCTGTATACCAAGGTAAATCAATTCAGAATACTGCCAGTCTTGTTTCAGCCTTGTATTTAATTGATGCAAGCTACTTTTATAGTAGCCTTGAATATATGGCGTGGCGTATTAAGCAATTCTTACCGAACTGCAAAATTCAATTCTTTGAAGATGTAATTTCTACACCTCGCTATATCACTGATTTTTTTGATGAGCAAAAAGTTAATACTGATAAGGCCTATGCTGAAAGTATTAACCCTGCGCTCAAAATATTCATTGAAAACTTTCAGAAAGGTCATCAAAAACCTGAATCTTTAAAACAATTATCTACCAAGTTTATCGAGCATAAACAGCAAGATGAGGAATACATTGATCATTTGGCCTATTATTGTAATGATCAACTAGCCTATCCTGATAAAGTTGCCAAAATTTTGAATGAAACTGTCTATTTAGCTCAGCGCATTGGCAATCTACATGATATTCATCAGATTCTTACTCAAAAAAGATTTAATGAGATTGCTAAAGTAACCGAGGGATATGCAAAAAATGTGTTTGTTCAGCATATTGCTAAGCAATTCTATTTGCGTAGTCCTGAAAGGTACTTAGACAATAAGCATATACTCAAAGGACCACAAGCAAGCAAATTACTGTGTAGTACCTTTAAGGCAGTGCAGAAACAGACAAATCTTCCAATGAAGTCGATTATCAAGGCCAACCTCATTAAAGGTATGAGCTATGATTCTGATTCTGATGTATTTAAGATTGATGAGAGCAAAGCACTTAACTTTATTGCGTCATATTTTGAGGTCATTGATCGTAACAAGAACAAGCCTGAAAGACGCTATCTTGAGTTTCAGGGTATTGCTTTGGGTGGTTTTGAATATTTGCATCTGAAAGATTGGCAAGGTAAACATCTTGTTCCTAAAGAGCCATTTGTTATGGATGGCAAAACCTATGATGCCTATACAGGTGCGACCAATATGATACGTAAAGCTACTCAGGAAGAGATAGATGAATTGTTTGATTAAGTTGGCCTAATCAGCTTCTGAACTTGATTCCAACGATCCCATAAGCCAATGTCCACAAATAAGTTACTTTCAGCTCTCACGCTTTCATAGGAGGCTCTATCTGAAAGTAACTTATTTCTGCACGATGTAGCAGAATTTTTGTGGGGAGAATTTTTTTGGTGGGGGAGAGTTTTGGGAGTGTGTTACGTTGCATCGGATTGTGTGGAGAGTCAGAGGGGGAGTTTTGTTATTTTTGAGAAAATTTGTGAGGAAAAATGACAAACTTGCATTTTGACAACTTAAATTTAACCTGACAGCCTTGGATAAATGTCAATAGCTGTCAGATTTTTTTGGCTTTTTACCCTAATTGCTCAATTTCCAACCTTGGCAATGCGTTCACAATCTTCATGGTTTCAAGACTGACCGTAATCACACGCAAGAACAACTCAAGCGGGTAAGCTGTATTGTTCATCGTTTCAACTGCCCAATCATTCGCATCATTTACGATACCACTGTCTTTGTGTGTAGAAACGCCTTGACGCTCCATAACCCACTCTAGGGCAGGCTTACCATTTACCACGTAATCATACGCCTCTATGGGGATGTCCTTGACCGTGATGTGCTTGTTGTAAATAACTGTGCCTTTTTCGCCTTTTTTAGCAAACTTCATTTTTTCGACGTAGAAGTCTTCGGAAGTCAATTGATTGTACGTCGTGCTACCTGTATCCAATGTTGCTTTGTACGGCTCAATGGTTTCGTAGTTGAGATGCCAATGTGCAAGCTCACGGCCTGCTTTGGAGAACGCCCAAAAGTCTTCAGCCTTCTTCACACATGGTATACGTGGCAGTTCTTTAGTGAGGTTGTCCGCATAACGATTACGGTATTCTTCACTGTGCAGTAAACCGTATGTATAGTAGAAAATATCTTCCTTTTTGATTTGTTCGCTAGGATACGCCGTTTGGAAGTGCTGCAAGCCTTCGTCACTGATGCCATCTTCGCGTTCGTATTTAGTTTCTGTCACAGTTAAATCGAGTGACTCATCGAATAAGTCACCTGAATTAACGTTCTTTTCTTGATTTACTTGTTCATAGAGATAGAAAGGGAAACATTGAGAGTTATAGTGTATTTTGAAATCAAAAATTCTATTGACTAACAATACTGAAAATGGTTGAGATTCCCCACGCCCAACGGCACAAATGACTAAATTTTCAGATTTCGATGTAGGGAATAATTTAAAGTTTTGATAGACACTATTGTTCAAGTTCCTGTTGAAGTAAATATTAGTTTTTGTGAATGGTCTATATGTCGATACATATAATGAATCAGCATTAAATATATATTTCTTCAATCTTTTCAGATCATTCTTATTCCCAATATCCCAAGAGAATAATTGCGAATCTAATTTAACAAATTGAGTAACATCATCGAGTTGAATATTTGAGTCCTTGTAACGCTCAACCTCACTGTTATAAAAGTCTAATGTCTTTCCTACATTGGCACATAAATTTTCTTTGGAAAAATTGTATACCCAAGCATCCCTGTTAGTTTTGACACCACTTGAGTAATTTTTAAATAAGCTAGGCAAGTCTTTTTCTTTCTTATCGCCGATAGCAATAAATTCACCAAAACTATTATCACGCTGATTTAGCCAATCTCCATGTTCATCAGGGGTAATCACTGACCAACCATTAGTATCGCTAATACCTTGCAAACTCTTAAAGTTGGCAATCTTCTCTAGCTTTTCATCACGGCTTAGGTAGTCACCTATGTCGTTGAAATAGATTTGCCCATGCTTTTCTGCTTTAGGGTTTTTCACAAGAATTGAAATAGCAATTGGTGTACGTGTCCCTTGTCCAAAGACGTTATCTTTTTCTTTGCGTCGTTGTTCGCCTGACGTGCGGGCATTTCCACGCAAATGGAAGATATAAAGACTGCTAAATTCATCAGCCAAACACTTGCGCAGACCATCCGCAGTGTTCGCATCAATCCAACCAGCATTCGTTACGAAGCCAATCACACCTTGAGTTGAAATACGATCACTTGCCCAACGTATTGCTCGAATATACGAATCATATAAAGCAATTTTTAGCTTAGCAGTTGATGAATTTGCATAAGTTTCTGTGATACGGTTATCCAATAGAGGGTATTTTAGGTTAGCATTATTGTCATTCGCTGAGTCTTGACCCGCTGAGTATGGCGGATTACCAATGATGACTTGAATATCAAGTGACTTCTGACGCTTACGGCGTGCACTGTTGTCTACTAGGACTTGATCGACCAAATCTTCTTTTTCGTACATTTGGAAAGTATCAGTTAGACAGATGCCCTCAAATGGTGTGTAATCATCAACCATTTGACTGTGATAAACCGCTTCAATGTTAATCGCTGCAATGTAGTAGGCGAGCAATACAAGCTCATTGGCGTGGATTTCGTTCTTGTACTTATAGACCAACTTATCCGATGGAATTAAACCGCTTTGCAGTAAGCGAGAAATGAACGTCCCTGTGCCCGTAAATGGGTCAAGTACATGCACATCTTCATCGGCAAAACTCTTACCGAATTCTTGCTTCAACACATCATTTACACTGTGAATAATGAAATCAACAACCTCGACAGGCGTGTAGACAATACCTAAACGCTCAGTCATACGAGGGAAAGCGTTTCGGAAGAACTTATCATATAACTCAACAATGATCTTCTGTTTACCTTCCGCACTATCAATCCCTGAAGCACGTAGCTTCACACTGTCATAGAAGCGTTGTAGTGCTTCCGTTTCACTTTCAAGTTGGTGCTGATCGAGAACATCAAGTACCTTTTGCATGGCTTTTGCCATTGGATTATTGGCTGCAAAACTATACTCATCAAACAAGGCATCAAAAACAGGCTTGGTAATCAAGTGCTGTGCCAACATCTCAATGATTTCGGCATCCGATACCGCATTGTTTAAGTCATCACGAATTTCATGTGCGAACTCTTCAAATACGGCGCGTTCTTTCTCGCATTCGTGAGTTTTTTGCACAAAAAATAGTATATTATTCTTATACCTAGAAAAACTCGCATTTGGCCCATCTTCGTTTTAGAAAAGTCAAAAGCCTTACTTTTCTTACACTTCTAAATTTATCAGCAGTCACGTTGAGTTTATTCGCTTCGACTATTTTAACAAGGTGCAAGATATTGTTTAATATAATAATTTTATAAAAATCTGCCTCCACTCATAATCCGTTGGTCCCCAGTTCAAGTCTGGGCGGGCCCACCAAATTCGACCTCATAAGCGTTTAGTTTATGAGGTTTTTTAATGCCTCAATGTTTTAGACTATCACAATTTTCGGTCTATTTGTTTGATAGCTCGTTGGTCTATATCCCACATGTAAATCCATCTTACCATTAACTTTTCCTAGCACTTCGGCTTTCCACACGATCTACGATGAAGATCAATTTTCTAAAGTCCACAATATTGAAGAGTAAGGCGAAGGGAGATGAGGCTTGGAGTAATTTAGAATTGCTGCTGAACGATTTTTTTCGATTGATAAAGATAATTCTATAATGTGCTATATAAATATCTTTTCCAACATTGTTTGAATAACTTAAGTTTATTTAGATGTGAATTTTCACACAAATTCAATTAAAATTAATTCATATTAATAATAATTATCATTTGCATCTTTATTTACATTTAGATACAATGCGCAACACTTTCTTCATAATCCCTCATAAATTAAGTGGCGTATTAACATGAATAAACAATTAATACTGAAAACACTTTCACTTTCTGTTTTCACTGCAATGTCGTTTTCAACTTTTGCTCAAGAAGCACAAGATGATACTGTACAATTAAAAACCATGGTTGTTACTGCAAGCAGTCAAGCTGTAGATATTAAAGAAGCGCCTGCAAGTATCAGTGTGATTACCAGTGAAGATATTGAAAAACAACCTGTAGGAAGCATTGCAGAACTGCTAAGTAAAGTTCCGGGTGTAACGGGCGGTATAAGCCCATCAGGTGAAGGGTCAAAAATTAAATTACGTGGTTTGCCAGATAATTACACGTTAATTTTAGTGGATGGCAAACGGATTGGGTCTTCACGCGATACCAACTATCGCCCAGATTTAGGTCGTCAAGATTTAAACTGGATTACACCAGACATGATCGAAAGAATTGAAGTGGTTCGTGGTCCAATGTCATCACTTTATGGCTCAGATGCTATGGGTGGTGTTATCAATATTATCACCAAGAAAATTCCAAACGAATGGGGTGGTAATGTAACGCTCAACTATACTCAACCAACGACATCCTCAGATTTAGGAACATCTTTACAAACTGGTGTAATGGCAGCGGGGCCTTTAACAGACACTTTAGGTTTACGACTCACTGCTGGTGTTACGGAACGTGAAGCTGATAAAAAATACCTCGCAGGAAGTGGTACAACAGGTTCTCAAGATCAAAATTATAATGCAATGTTATATTACAAACCTTCAGACAAACATGCATTGAGTTTTGAAGCTGGGCATAGCATTCAAAAGAATGAAAAAGGGTCTAGGATTAATCCAACCACTGGTGCTGAAGTTGTTACCAGCTGGGGCGCAACTGAGTTAGAACATAATTCATTTAGTATTTCACATGATGGTGAATGGGATATTGGTAAGTCAAAATTAAGTGCTTATTACAATGATTATGATTCAAGTATCACAGACTCTAAAACAAAATCTAATGAGCTGATCATTGAAGGCAATTTAACTATGCCTTTTGAAGTCGTATTTGATCAGGTATTGACTTTGGGTGGTCAGTGGAAGAAACAGGAATTAACGAATACTGACACTATTGGAACCTTGCCAGGTGGAAGCTGGGATGGTCAAAGTTATTCTAACCCTAAAGTAGATAATAAAAGTTGGGCTTTATTCCTCGAAAATAACATCAACCTTTTAGACAATTTAAAATTAACGGTAGGTGATCGTTTAGATCATGATGAAAAATACGGCACACACCATAGTCCACGTGGTTATTTAGTTTTTAGTGCGACAGATGACCTTGTGATCAAGGGGGGCGTAGCAAAAGGCTTTCGTGCGCCGACTGTTAAAGAGTCCACTCCGGGAGCTGCAACACAATCTGGTGGTAATGGCTGTAATGGCTTAAAAGGTCAAGTCTGGAAAGACATGGTTACAGGTCAAGACCTCACTTATGTTAGTGGTGGGTGTTATATGACAGGTAACCCAAATCTAAAACCAGAAGAAAGTACAAATTATGAAATAGGTGTCAATTATACTGGTTTTGGTACAGATATCGGTCTGACATTCTTCCATACAGATTTTAAAAACAAAATCGCATATTCACCTTTAGGGGGGAGAAATGGTGTTTGGTTTACACGTAATGAAAACATTCAAAGTGCAGTTACACGTGGCTTAGAAATGGTTGCAAACTTCCCGATTTTAGACAATTTAAAATGGAACAACAATGCAACATATTTCTTAAAAGCCAAAAATGAAGACACTGGTACGACATTGCTTACAACGTCAAAATTAACAATTAATTCTTCACTAAATTGGCAGCCTATCGATCCCTTAAATATTGATTTATCTGCGCAATATCTTGGTAAACAGTATTTAACTGAAAATACCACGTCTTCTAGCATGCAAAAACCACATACCATTGTGAATTTGGCAAGCAATTATAAAGTGAATGATAATCTTACGATTCGCGGTGGTTTTACTAACTTGTTGGATAAAAAACTATCAAATGGTGCAGATGCTTATTTAGTAGAACGTCAAAAAGTATTTTTAGGCGCAACCTATAAGTTCTAAGTTTTTTAAATTCCAAAATTTATCAATCAGGTTATTCAGTTTGAATGACCTGATTGCATTTGTTAGACCAATTTCATTCTAATGTTTAGTTTGGATGAACATTGCTGAAAGTATGAAAATAGTCAGTATATGAGCGATTCCTATCCTCATTAATTTATGCTGGTTCGGCTGAAATCAAATTTTGATTTGCAGAATCGAGTGATATTAAACTGAGATGAACACACGCATAAATAGCATTCGATGGCTCACTGTAGAAAGGTTGATAAAGTATTTTTTTAATTTTAAATCTATGGTCTGAAGGTTGCTAATCGAGTTTTATATGAATAAATATTCGAGTTTTTGAGTAAATCTAAAGTTAATTATTTTTATGTGCATCACTTATAAAAGGCTGGTATTTTTTTAGGTGCATAGAATTTATAGAATTACTTTTTGTTGTGTGAATAATACTGAATATAATTGTGATCTTTCACATTTTAGTTCTTAGTAATACCTTAACTAGAAACATAATTTAAGAAAGAAGGATATTTATCCTTCTTTCTATTTTAACTTTAGAAGTTATATTTTACTTGAAGATTCACACCATTGAAGCCATCGAAAGCGCTAATGTATGTATAAGCTAATTCAGCAGCAATATTTTTTGTAAAATTATAACCACCACCTGCTTGAATAATTACACCAGAATCATCTTCGCTTTCTGATACTTTATATCCTAAAAATTGAGCATCTACATCAAGATCAACACGTGTATATCCAACAAGACCTTTAGCATAAAAGTTGTTTTCTAAAGGATATTTACCTGTAAGTGCAACACCATAGTATTGAACATCAGCATCAGTTTTTACGCCAAACTCTTCAAAATCTTCGTCGAATTTGATGTCGTTTACTGATTTGTTCCAGAATGCTTCAGCACCAATATATTGATTAAATTGAACACCACCATTAAGTCCCAAAAAGTGAATATCAACATCATTATTTAAATATGTATAACCAGCACCTACATAAGGTTGGATTTCAGTATTGGCTGCATTGCTAGTTACTGAGATAGCACCTAAAATTGATACTAAAAGAAATTTTTTCATAATTTTTCCAAAGTTTAGTCAAGCTTTTTTAAAATTTTTAATGATAAGTATCTGTTTAAAAATTTCGCATATAATGAAAGTAATATTACAGAATTGCAATATTATTGTTTGTCTTTTTTGATTTTAATGTTTTTGAGTGGTTGAAAAATAAACTATTTCTTTAGTGTTTAATGCTAATTTACTCGATTTTTTATTAAAAATTATAATTGATCCTTTGGTTTTAATTATCACAATAAGAGATTGTTATGTTTCTTTGCTCATAATTATTTAGAAGTAGTTGAAATTTAAATACGGTATTTTTATTTAAAAATATTAATTCTAACCATACACCATCGCTTACAGCTATCACTGAAAAGTAAGACTATTATCATCATTATTTCAATGATATTTTTTTAAATTGTCATTTGAACAATAAACTAAATTAAAAAATCTTGAATTAAAAAACCTAAAAAAGTGAAGTGACTCTGTTTTTAAAGCATAGAAATTAGCAACTAATTTTGTAACCCACACTATGAATTGTATGTAACAAAGGCTTATCAAAAGATTTATCAATGACTTGACGAATTTGAAAGATATGCGCTCGCAAACTATCACTATCCGGTGGATTATCTTGCCAAAGTTGTTGCTCAAGTTTTTTTCGCGTCACTACATTCGGGCTGGCTAACATCAATATTTCAAGCGCAAGTAAAGCAATTGGTGATAATTTTAAAGACTTTCCCGCACGAGATAATTCACGACTTTCTCTATTCAGCACCAGATCAGAAACCTGTATTAACTGCAGTCCACCTAAGTTATAACAGCGATTCCAAACAGCTTGTACACGTGCATTTAGTTCAGCTAAAGCAAAAGGCTTAATTAAATAATCATCAACCCCAAGCTCAAACCCTTTTAATTTATCATCCAGATGATCACGTGCAGTAATAATAATGACGGGTAAGGTTGGCATGGTTCTTTTAATTTTTTTGACCAATTCAAAACCATCCAAACGTGGCAGGTTGAGATCAATCAGCAGTAAATCGTAGTTTTGCTTATGCTGTTCAATCAGATTTAAAGCTTGTACGCCATCACTGGCACGATCAACGATATGTTTATATAACTCTAGATATTCTGTAATGTTATTGAGAATATCAATATCATCTTCAACAACCAAAAGATTCATGCAGTGTAAGACCGACAAAGAAGCGTGTGGATGGTAGTTTAACTGAATTCTTTTTAAGAAATTGAGCAATAACTCAATTTTTCATTAAAAAAATGAGAAGCGATTTCAGCTGAATTGCAGTGGTATGAAGAAGGGGCTTTATAAAAATATTCAAAATGAGGATGAGGCATATTGGGTTTCGTTGTTTTAGGTTTAATCAATGCTTATCGTTTTTGGCGATATGATGGGTACAAGTGCTTAGAAACGTTTTATCATCGCTATGCTTAATTTTTAGAATATCGGCTTTTGCTATTGATGAGATTTTATGGGTATTGGTCATTTGCTTCCTAAAGGCATCAAGAAGCGTATTCTTATGCTTTTCTTTGTTTTTACTTTAATGTTTAGCGCGCTTTTAACGGGTGGTGGACTGATATTACTTCATCAAGGTGAAAAGCAGTTACAAAGTATTGATATGGGATTAGCAATTGAGAGAATTCGTAAGCAGTACCTTGAGGGGGAGGATGTAGGTCGGGTCAACCGCTTCTTTTATGGTGAAAAGAATGCCTTAACATTTCCAAGTTGGGTTCGAAATTTACCTGTTGGTTTTCATAAGGTGCAACGTGATCATCTCACTTGGCATGTCATGATCAGTGATTTTCCTGATCAACGTTATATTTTACTTCGTGACTACACTGTTTTTGAATCGAGCCGTTTACATCCAATTTGGTTAAGTTTAATTATTTTAATGAGCAGTTTAGTGCTAAGTTCTATTTTGGTATGGATTACCTTATTTTATGTGATTTATCCTATCGAAAAATTAGAAAAAAATATTAGAGAAAATCTATCTCCACAGAATAAAAATCAACTAGCAGAAAGTTATGGTGATCATGAAATTGGACAATTGGCGCGATCTTTTGATGAGGTTTATGACAAGCTTAATCAAGCATTACAACGTGAACGGTTGTTTACTGCTGATGTGAGTCATGAACTCAGAACCCCATTGATGGTGATACTGAGCAGTTGTGAATTATTGCTTGCAAAGCCTGTACTTACAGCTAAAGCAGAACAGCGTTTGTATAATATTCAACATGCTGCACAACAAATTTTACAACGCTTACAGGTCTATTTTGCTCTTGCAAGACAGACCTCGTCAACCTTAGAGCACTTTAAACAGTTAACAATTGCAGAAATTGCAAGCGCAGTTATTGCTGAGAATCAAAGCCTTGCACAACGTTATCAAATTGCTTTGCAATTAAATACCCATGATGTCACTACACAATATCCTGCTGACTTTTGTCATAGTGTTTTATCGAATTTGATTAGAAATGCGATCGAATATGCAGGGCCGAACAGCACCATTACTGTTTCTATTCAAAAGAATGGTTTTACTGTTTCAGATAATGGCGTAGGAATTAAATCAGAATTTCAACCGTATATATTTGATGCTTTTACTCGTTCAGATTGGCACTCAGATCATCATCTAGGTCTAGGGCTGTCATTGGTTCAGCGTATTTGCCAGTATATGCAATGGGAAATAGAGTTTTCTTCTCAACCCAATCAAGGTGCAGCGTTCAGGATTTATACAGATTCAGAATCAAAATAATTAGATCAAAACAGAAAAGCTTATTGGTGAAATGGTTTAGACCAGAAAGAGTTGTTTTTAATGGCAATAAAGGATGGGCAAATAAGCAACATCCTTTATTTAGTCTTATCACTAAGGCTTTTAGAATCCAGCTTGTAAAGTCAAAGTAAATTTACGAGGTTCACCATAAATTAAACCATTGTAGAAACCAAACTCTCGGTAGTATTTTTTGTCAAATAAATTGCTGACATTTAAACCGACTGAAAGATGATCATTGATTTTATAACGACTCATTGCATCAAATAAAGCATAACCTTTTACTGCAATTGGGGAGCTATCAAAGCTCTGTTGTCCTGTCGGACGTCCAGGATTTGGGCTTGTTATTGTATTACTCTGCCAAGACATACCCGTACCAACAATTAAGCCATCCAGAACATTGGAAAGGTCATATGTTGTATTGAAACGGAATAAATGACGTGGATCTGCACGATCAGCAGTGCTTTCATCTTTTATTCCCAAATAGGTATAGCCTGCAAAGATATTCCAAGTAGGCGTTAGCGCACCAGACACTTCTGTTTCAAAACCTTGAGTTTTACGGCCAGTGCTTTCGAAGTATGCTTGACTACCATCAGGTGTCGTATTGTTAGCATCACTTACCGCTAAATTGGCCTGCTTATTATTGAACACGGCGAGTGATGCATTTAAATTATCATCAAACCAAGCGCCTTTAATACCAGCCTCATAACTTTCACCAGTAATAGGCTTGAGTACTCGACCATTGATATCTTGTTGAGTTTGTGGGGTAAATACATCGGTATAACTTGCATATACAGCGTACGTTGGGTTTATATCATAAACCAAGCCATAATAGGGTGTCCAAACTTGTGCTGAGTTTTGGCTACCACGACTAGATTTCTCTCCAGCGACATTATAATTATCAACATAGGTCTTATAGTTACTGCGACGTATGCCTGTGATCAGTGAGAGATCATCCATTAAGTTAAAATGTGCTGCGGCATATCCACCATAAAGTTGAGTATTTGTAATTGCACGAGCACCAGTACGGAAGGTACTAAAGTTACTATATTCATCACCACGCCATGTTTGCCAGTTTTCTACAGGCAATTCGACACGATATTGACAGTTATTGCGGAAACCAGCGATGCCATCAATACGGCAATTATTCGAATTGAATGTCCAAGAGGTGGATTCAGTGTCTGAACCATTAAAACCAAACATTAATTCATGTTGACGACCAAAAAGACGGAAAGGCCCAGACAAAGTTAGCTCTAAAGCATTGTTCTTACTTTCAATCTCTTGGTGAATCGCATTCAGATAAGCACCTGTACCATCTTGATTCCAGTGGGGATAGTTGCTACCACTGCCATTGACTTTTACGATACCAATATTACTTAAATCAGTACGCTCAGTATGAGAATAGCGACTAGTGATTTTCCAGTCATTATCAAAATGGCTTTCTAATGACGTAAAAAAAGTTTGTCCTTCACGTTCAGACTTACTCCAATCAGTGACTGGATTGAATTTTCGACTAAAATGAGTTCTAGTACCGTCTGCAAACCAGATTGGGACATTGGTTCCCCAAGATGCATCTTTTATCTCACTTTTTTCGTATTGAAAACCCATACCTAAAGTTGTGCTGTCTGCAACATCCATCATGATGCTTGCCAATGCACCTTGCCGTTTTAAATTTTCATGATCACGAAAGCCATCAGAATCTTCTGAACTCACCACCAAGCGTGAGCGAAGACGACCATCAGCAACTAATGGAACATTAATATCTCCTACGATATTTTTTTTGTCCCAACTCCCTGTACGAAGTTTCAAACTGCCTTTAAAGTCTTTTTCAGGAAGTTTTCTAACTAAATCAATACTGGCTGATGGGTCACCTGTACCACCCAATAGGCCATTCGCACCTCGAACAATATTGACATGATCATAGAGATCCATATTGATCGAATTTCCAGCCCCACTAAAGCCTGAACCACCTGCGATAGACAAGCCATCAGATTTATAGTTGGTTACATCAAAGCCACGAGCACGATAAGTTGTTCTTCCACCATTATCTAATTCTTTAAAACTAATCCCTGTCGTAGCAGCAATAACATCACCAATACTTTGTGCTGATTTATCATCTAATTGCTGACGTGTGACCACACTCACAGATTGCGGCGTTTCTTTAAGGCTGAGTGATAAACCTGTCGATGCGCTTGACTGAGGAACTGTGTAGGACTTTGTTTGTTCTGTAGAAGTACTCTGTTCAGCATTCACTTGAATCACAGGTAAGCTTGCAACATTGTTGCTATTTGATTCTTCAATGCTTGCAGCATGTGTCATGCTAGAAGCAATAAAAAGACCAACTGCTCCCATGATCAATGGGCTAGGAAAGGGGTGTTCGATATTATGCGTGCGATAAATAGCTTTTACGAAAGATGTCATGTGTGAACCTTTGAAATAATGCAAAAGAGAAGCAATCTCATTTGCGATTATATGTAATCAAATGTTAATTTTTCGTAAATGCCAATAAGGCGAAAGTGATATTCTTATTAGAAAATTGATAAGTTAAAATATTAGAAGAGCTCAAACCATGACTTTGACTGATCATTGCAATGGCTTGAGTTTTTAAGGTATTTTTTAGAAACGATAGCCGACACCAACATATGAGATCAGTGGATCAATCTCGATTTTGGTTTTAGCTTGAATTAATCTTGCATTGTTATTGGTGTTCACGACGCTAATCGTGGCTGTATTATCAAGTTTGGCATAGGAAATAGATGCTGTAGCAAACCAGTTAGGTTTGAAGTCATAGGTAAAACCAGCAGTGACGATTGGGGCAACAGCATCAGTCGCATCAACTTTAACTTTCATATTGCCACTTGATGTTTTGCCTTCAAGTGAAGCACCTGCCTTGCCATCATGGATGTTCTGAATCATGTGTCCAGCATTGACCAGATCATTTTTAATTCCTGAATTGATTTTAATATCGTTGAAATACGCATACATTATCCCTGCACCCACAAATGGTCTAAATTTATTTACACCAGATTTTCCAAAATAATATTGCGCTTGGATCGCAGGTGTCCAAGCTCGAGCAGATGCGGCGGTGTTATAACTGTCCAAATCTGTAATCAAAAGATTGTTTTTTAAATATAAATCGCCAACCAATCCCCCCAAGAGGTTGTGATGTTGCAGTAAAGGGTGCATACACTGCGCCTTTACCTTTTAAATCAACTTTCGGTGGGACCCCCCCAATCAATTGGAGAGCAACATTATCTGTAACATTATAGGTAAACATCAGGCCAAGCGTATCAACATCTTCAACTTCTAAGCCTGCATTTGAAGTCCAGTTGGCAATGCCATTGATTTCAGAGATTCCTGTTAGTTGATCAATTAAGGAGGGATCATCAGCCATGATCGCATCAAGCAAATCATCAAATAGATAGCGGCCTTCTACATTACTTGGTGCATTGAGTAACTCGATGAGTGTCGGATCCATTGCATCAATACGAGACTGATCGACATTGTCTAAAATGGTTTGACCAGAAATTACGCCTACTGCAGCTTTTGTATTTGCGCCAACAGAAGTATTGATCCTAAACGGTTGAGCTTTTCCCATAGATGACATATGTAACCAACCCGATGAAATAGAGAAGCGTTTAAAATCTTCGGCTTGACTGACCCCTGCAAGACATAAGAGTGAGGTTGTAACTATGACTTTTTGAAACATCTTTTTTGTTTTCATTAGATTCATCCTTTTAAAGATCATCACTGTCTTCTTGACAATGAGATATTTAAAATTACATAAAATAATTGATAAGTAGAGTAAAAACTCTAATTAGAAAGTGCGATTAAGACTAAAAATGTAATAATGAATAAAATATTTATAAGATATAAAAATAAAAATCATAAAGTTACTTTTTTATTTTATACTTTTTAGTTTGTTTTTTATACAAATTAAATATTACAAAATAGTGACATAGTTTTACTTTTTGATAAATTTAAATTTTTTTTGATTATATAAAATACATTATAAAACAAATTAGCCGTTCTAAATTCAGATTTTTATTAACGCTATTTTTTAAGAGAATTATAAATTATTTGGCTGTGTATATTTCAATTGAAACTCTTTTTAATAAAGCGCTATAGTGGCTTTAAGCGTGGGTATGGTACTCATATTTAAAAATGGTGAATGAAGGGAGGAACAATAACAATAGGATTAAAATAAAAGCTTGTTAAAGAATAGAAGCGCAATTCAATTGGTTTGATAAGATTGAAACAGGTGATGGCTTCATCATAAAAAAGCATCTGGATGGTAAGCACGACATAAAGGTCTGTATTTTTTAACAGCTCACCAATGACAGACCAAATCTTAAATTTAATAGTAAATATACAAGTGTAAAAAAATAAGCAAAATAACGATTGTTTTTTTGCGCTTTTACTCAGACAATCCTCAAATTACGATTTATTGGCAAGAACGTTATATGAAAAAGTTTTTAGGAGAGCTGACATTTAAGCTTTCTGGTTGGTCTTATGAAGTTGATCAAAGTGTATTAGAAAAAAAACAAGTGATTATTGGTTTTGAACATACCTCTATGATGGATGCTGTGCTTTCACTTGCTATATTTCAAATTCATAACATTAAAATTCATACTTTAATCAAGAAAGAATTATTCAAAGGACCCATGAAACCAATTTTAGAAAAAATTGGTGGGATTCCTGTTGACCGTAAATCGAATAAAGATATTGTTTCACAGATGGTTGAATTGTTTCAAAATCAGGATGAATTCAATTTGGTGATCGCACCTGAAGCTACTCGTGCTGAACGAGGAGAAGAGCGTAAACCGATTCGTACAGGTTTTTGGCATATCGCAAAAGCTGCAGGTGTGCCGATTGTTTTAATGTATGCCAACTCAAAAACTAAGCAAGGTGGAATTTTTGGAAAAATTTATCCGAATGATTTAGATCAGGATCTTGCAGAAATTAAACGGTTATATAAAGAGCATACAGGACTGGATATTGTAATTCCTGAAGTAAAAATATCTTAATTTAGATTAAATCTAAAAAATAAGCACTTTCTCATAAAAAAGTGCTTATGGTAGAATTGTTGCAATTTGATATGGCATAAGGCCAATCTACAGGAGCATATTTCGCATGGCGGGTCATTCCAAGTGGGCCAATATTAAGCATCGCAAAGCAAAACAAGATGCAAGTCGCGGTAAAGTTTTTACCAAATATATTCGTGAATTAACCACAGCAGCAAGACTTGGCGGTCCTGATGTGGGAAGTAACCCTCGTCTACGTGCTGTTGTTGAAAAAGCACTTTCAGTGAATATGACACGTGATACCATTAATCGTGCTATTCAGCGTGGTGCTGGCGGTGAAGATAACGATGATTTAAAAGAAGTCACTTATGAAGGTTATGGTGTTGGTGGTGTAGCAGTTATTGTTGAAACGATGACTGATAATCTCAACCGTACAGTACCAGACGTTCGTCATTGTTTCTCTAAAACCAATGGTAACTTGGGTACAGCAGGTTCAGTCGCTTACTTATTTACCAAGCGCGGTGAAATTACTTTTGAAGATGTTTCTTTAGAAGATAAAATCATGGATGTTGCTTTAGAAGCTGGTGCTGAAGACATTGAAGTGAGTGAAGATGAAATCTTAGTCATCACTACGCCAGAAACATTTGGTGATGTACAAGATGCTTTAACTGCTGCAGGCTTAAAATCTGACAATGCTGAAGTGGTGATGAGTCCATCAACTAAAGCTTTGATTTCTGACGTAGATCAAGCAAAACTGATTGTGAAAATGATTGATATGTTTGAAGATCTTGACGATGTTCAGAACGTATATACCAATGTTGAGTTCACAGATGAAGTTTTAGCTGAATTAGATGCTTAATTCTAATTTAGACAAAAACGCATCTTCGGGTGCGTTTTTTTTTGAAAAATATGAGAAATATAGATTTTAATTAATCATTAAAAACAATTGGTTATAATATAGTTTTGAAATTTATTTAAATTAAATTACAATCAGATTAAAAATACAATGCAACAAGAGTGCAGCAAGAATGGCCACATTCCAGAAACGTAATGGTAGGGTTACTGCAACAGTTAGAATCAAACCGCATCCTCCTAAAACAAAAACTTTTGATACTGTTCGTGATGCAAAAGCATGGGCTCTAGCTTTAGAAGTGAAATTTAAAAATGAAAAGGCTCAGAATTTTCAACATATCATATTAAAAGATGCATTAATTGAATATCGAGACACATTATCTATTTTGAAAAAAGGTGCCAAACAAGAAATAAATAGAATTAATTACATTCTGAAGCACATGGATTGTAATAGATCAATCCTAAAAGTAGATAAGCAATTCTTAGTAGCCTGGAGAGAATTGAGACTAGAAAATACAAAAGGATCTACTGTAAGGAGGGAATTATTGATGCTTGCTGGATTTTTTACATGGTGTATGGAAACTAAATTATGGTTATCAAAAAATCCTGTCAAAGAGATAAAATTACCACCAGCATCTCCACATCGTGAGAGAGTCATATCTAGCGACGAAATTGAAAAACTACTCCCATTTTTAAATGCAGAGTTAAAAGATATTTTTTTAATAGCACTTGAGACTGGAATGCGACAGTCTAAAATTTGTAATTTAGCCTGGGATAGAGTTTATCTTCATAAAAAATATTTATTACTTGATGTGACTAAGAATGGCAGGAAGAGAGAAGTGCCTTTAAGTAAGATGGCACTTGAAATATTGAAAAATAGAAAAGATAAGAATATGAAAAAAGTATTTAATTATTTGCCAAATTATGTGTACTAGCTCAAACCAGATCTGACAGTTACCCATTTTTTAGTGTGCCTGTCAGGTTAAATTTGAGCTAAATTCTTCTCAGCCCAAATTCGCTTCCCATCAAGTACTGTTTCCAGTGGTGTGCGACC
>WNDP01000034.1 GCA_009912575.1 Acinetobacter bereziniae | reverse complement strand
AATTCAAAGTATTCATTTTATTATATTAGGGAAAAATTAAAATGAAATTAAAAAATCTATCGGTCGCATTAATTGTTGCAACTTTGCCAGCGACTGGCGTTTTTGCCGCAGCATTAGATCGTTCAGGTCAATCCATTTCTGCTTTTTTACAGCCAGGCAATTATTTTGAAGCAGGAATTTCTGTTCTAGACCCAACTGTTGAAGGAAAAGAAACTGCAGCAATGGGTGGACGTAATATTAATGATATGGGCGATGATTACTATTTCCCATCTGCTGCATTAAAGCTTCAACTTACAGATAATTTTTCATTTGGTTTACTCTATGATCAACCATTTGGTGCAGATGCTTCTTACAATGGAACCAATGAATTTGTTGCGGCTCCAACTGATCCAGTATTGACTGGTTTGCCAATTACGACCACTCAACTTGGTGGCGTGACTGGAAGCACTAAAGTTAAAGTTGATACGCAAAATATTTCAATGATTTTTGGTTTCCAACCAAATGAAAACTTTAATTTCTATGGTGGTGGTGTTTACCAAACAGTTAAAGGCAATGTAAGTCTTCGTGGTAAAGCATATAGCTTATATAATGGCTATGATGCAAAAATTAAAGAAACAAGTGGTGCAGGTTGGTTAGCGGGTGCGGCATTCCAGATTCCAGATATCGCTTTAAAAGCATCTGTAACTTATCGCTCTGAAATTGATCATGATGCAGATGCTACAGAAACTATTGCTATTGCTGATGCATTAGGTGCAATGCCAGCATCACAATTACAAGGCTTACTTGCAAGCTTAGGCAACACTGGTGCAGCAATGACACCAGCATTATTGAAAGCATTAGCTGCCAATAAAGTGTCTGGGAAAACTAAAATTACAACACCACAATCTGTAAATTTAGATTTCCAAACAGGGATCATGGAAAATACTGTCGCATTTGCAAACTTGCGTTGGGTAGATTGGTCTAGCTTCTCTATTCGCCCTTACAAATTTGGTAATGTTTCAACTGCAGTTGGTCCATTATTAGGTTTAGCAAATCCGAACAATGCACGTCCAAATGGCTTTAACCTCGTTGAATATTCTAAAGATCAATTCTCTGCAACTGTTGGTGTTGGTCGTAAACTGAATGAACAATGGGCTGGAAATGTATCTGTTGGTTGGGACTCAGGTGCGGGTAACCCTATTACAACTCTTGGTCCAACTGAAGGTTATTGGAACCTTGGTCTAGGCGTTCAGTACAGCCCTACTCCATCAACATTCATTGCAGGCGGTGTGAAATATTTCTGGTTAGGTGATGCAAAAGCACAAACTGGTGCTCAAGCTGGCGGTAATGGTTATGTTGCTGAATTTAAAGACAACAATGCAATCGCATATGGCTTAAAAATGGGTTACAGATTCTAAGTCATTATACCGACTTTATCTGTAGACATAAAAAATCCCACCTTAGTGTGGGATTTTTTATGTCTTTATAACAATGGGTGATTGAAAATCATAGAATGAAACTTCACCTGTTTCTAGAGAATACTCTGCACCAACCACTTTCAATTTACCTTGCGCGATTAGGCTTTCTAATACAGCTGAACCATGACGCAATTGATTCACTGAAGCAAAAACGTTTGATCTCACCGCATGCATTGATAATTTCTCTAAATCATCTTTTAATTCTGTTTGCATTAAAATCTCAACCGAAGGACGTACGCGGTTGACGATTGACATTAAATTTGCAGAGGGTGGTGTATTTGGGTTTTTAAGTGCTTCAATAGTTGAGTGAATTGCACCACAGTGACTGTGCCCTAAGACCACCACTAATGGACAACCAAAGCTACCTGCAGCAAATTCGACACTACCTACCTGTGAGGGTGCAACAATATTACCTGCTACACGAATCACAAATAGATCCCCAAAACCTTGGTCAAATACCATTTCTGCTGGAACACGTGAATCTGAACAACCAAGAATAATCGCAAAAGGTTCCTGACTATCCATCATTTCAGATCGTTGCTGATGCGTCAAAAATTTAGTCAGATTGGTTTCACCATGAGCAAAACGTTCATTACCTTGTTTTAATCGTTCTAAAGCTTCTTGAGCAGTTAGCATATCATAAGTTCCATTGTGTGGAGATTTTGACTATTTTAATGCTGTAAAATTTGAAAGTCACTGACTAAAAATAAACTCTGTTACAATTTTTGTTATTTTAGAAATACCTGCCTAAACCATAAAAATACATAGATATAGTTCACGTTTTTATATAAATTACTTAACAGCAATACAAAATGACGCTATTGTTTGTTGATTTATTGATTTGTCTTTTGGCAAAAAAATGTCAAATATAACCTTCAGAGCAAATGCTGAAAAAAATATGATCATGAATAATATTATTACTTTATATAATGCCAAGTCTTTTGTTAGGAACTCTATGCATGTCTGAACAGCCCCTAAAGAAAATTCTTCGTGTTTTTAACAGCATGTTATTAAGTTTGACAGCAATCAGTACAACACTTTTAGCAAACTCGACTTATGCAGCAAACAATACACCAGAATATGTCGATTATTTAAAAATCGTACAAGAAGAACGTACTTGGGCCGGGCTAAGTTCTAAAACATTACGTGTGGGTGATGTGGTTTGGTCTTATAGTGAAGGCGGCTCTAAAGATAAACCCACTGTTCTATTGATTCATGGTCTTGCCAGTAGTCGAGATACGTGGAATGACATTGCGCAATCGTTGACGCCTTTCTATCATGTAATTATTCCTGATTTACCTTCTGCGGGCAGCACACAAGTTCCTGCAAATTTCGATTTATCGGTACCGAATGTCACCGAGCAACTGCGTCGTTTTATTGAAGCGGCACATATCCAAGATAATTTAAACATTGCTGGACACTCATTGGGTGGTACGATAGCAATGTTTTATGCATCTCAGTACCCATTTGACACCAAAAGTTTGTTTCTAATGAGTACAGGAGGTATTTTTAAATCGACCAATACCAACTATTTAAAAAATCCGATTTATCTCAAACAACTTTTGATCACCCAAAAAGGTGATTTAGATTTTGTTATGAGAAAAGTCATGTTTAATCCACCTTTTACAGCCAATGTGATCAAGCAAGAACAAGAAAAATTATTTATCGCCAAATCACAAGATACAGCCAAAATCATCAATCAAATTGATGCGCTCAATCGACTGTATACCCCCACAACATTTACCACCATGTTAAAAAATATCGAAGCGCCGACATTAATTTTATGGGGCCAGCAAGATCAGATCGTCAATGCTGATGTTGCCAATGAATTAAAATCAGTATTGAAACGACCTGAAACGCCGATCATTTTACCGCGAGTAGGTCATATGCCTTTATTAGAAGCTCCAGAACGTGTTGCAGAAAATTATTTAAACTTTTTAAATAAAGTACAACCACTGCAAAATCCATTATCTGAGCCTAAGCATACACAAATCGAGTTTAAAAAATGAAGCATCCTCTGATTGAACAATTGATTGAAGCTCAGTTGGCATTTCTAGATCAGGAATTTGCTCAAGCTGAGACCATTAAAGCTGAGTTTACTGAGTTTTATTTTTGGTTTAGACAGCAACCTTTAAAAGAAATTTGGTCATTTTCACAAATTAATGACCTATTGCAAAAGCAGATTTTAGAAACAGCTGCTGGTAGTTTTCTACTTGAACAGATTACCGAACATATTCGTTTTGCTTTGATACATCCTAGCAATGATGAAACCTTAATTGAGGATATTATTCCAGTCACTACGATTGATAAAATTGCCCAGTATGTTGCTAGCAAATCTGGACATCGCCAAGCTTTGATCAAACGTATTGTCAACAATCCAGCATTTTCGAGTATGTTGACCCAACTGATTCATCATTCTATTCAAGACTATATCGATAATTCAGTCATGAATAAGAAAGTTCCTGGTGTTGGACGTTTTATGAAGATGGGAAAATCCGTCTTGGAATCTGTCACAGACACGAATTTGGATGATACTGTTAAGCATTATTTGCAAAAAAATATTATCAAAATCAGCCAACTCAGTGAGCAAGTCATTAACCAACAATTTGATGACAATAAGCTTTATCATTTTCAAGCCAATTTATGGCATAAAATAAAAAAAGTCCCGATTGGTGCACTTCGCCAATATGTTGAAATCAATGATTTACCTAAAACAGTAGGGATGGGTCATGAGATTTGGGAACATATCCGTCAAACTGACTATTTAAAGAAACAAGTCCATGATGGCATTCTCACTTGGTATGTTCGAAACGAACAACGTCAGTTTGATTTGATTTTATCGGACATCAATATTGATGAAGCACTCATTCAACACGAATTACAGGCTTTACTTGAACCTGTGATCCAAAGAATGATTTCTTCAACGCATTTAAAAAATCGTGCACGGGTCTATTTAGAGAAGTTCTATTATTCTGATGAGACTTTAAAGATTTTAAAATTAGAAAAAGGCGCATAAAGCGCCCTTTCTTACTCAATTCAACTTATAGATTAAAACTTATAAATTAAACCTAAATTATAACGACGACCATCTAACACATAGCTATAAGTCGTAGTTTCTATGGTTTTATCAAATAAATTATAAATACCTGCATTGAACTGCAATACATTTGAAGGTTTATAGTTTAATCCAACATCAACCATTGCATAGGCTGGTTTACCATTACTCATCGATGTGCGGCTTAAATATTCAGAAGTTTTACTTCTCACATTTAAACGACTCCACATTCCCACTTGATCATTTGTTTGCCAATCTAAAGTGGTATTGAACATATGTTTTGGCATTTCGTTTAATGGTTTCCCTTTGAATGCCCCACTCTTTTGCTCAGTATCCGTAAAGGTATAGTTCGTAGCCCATCGAACATCAGGGGTAATTTCCCAACCAAAAGTTGCCTCAATGCCTCGCATATTCGCTTTATCTACGTTTATACGTTGACTAACAAAATCAAAATTTTGCCCCAACCAAGGACAATTCAGACTTCCAGAGACTCCTTGGCAAGTACGGATTTCTGTAATTTTATCTTTAAACTCACTATTGAATACAGTGAAGCCTGCATCTAAATTATCATTATTGTCCCAATTGATTGATGCTTCATAGTTCACACTGGTTTCTGGTTTTAAGTCAGGGTTCCCCACAATCATACCACTCGACTGACCACCACCAGTTGCTTGCCCCCATCCTGCAACAGTTGCACGTAATGCTGGTGTTTTATAACCAGTTGACACACCACCTTTAATGATCCAATTATCATTCAATGTCCATACACCATAGACTTTCGGGCTAAAATGATCACCAAACTTTTCATCTTTGTCATAGCGTAATGACGCTGTAATCGTGAATGGATCTAAAATGTTCCATGCATCTTCGGCAAAAAGTGCCCAACTATAACGGTCTAAATTTGTTAATTTTGTTCCACCTACGCTTAGTTGGTTTCCAAAATCTTCAAGCTCTTCTTTTAAATAACTTCCTCCAAAACTCAAAGCATGAGCGCCTAAATTGATTTGGTTCAAAGTATTAAAGGTCGTATTAATCGCTTCCATACTACGTGATGGGTTATCGTTTTCTTCACGCTGAATATAAGAATGCGTTTTTAAATCACCAATTTCACCACGATGAGTCAAACTATACTCTGTACGATAATAGTCGGTATATGAATTCGTTGGTGGGCCGTTTCGTCCCGGTACATTGGCAATTGTTTTGCCTACAGTTTGATCACGGTTCTGTATTGATCTCTGATATTCTAAATCAATCGTATGTTCAGCGTTTGGCGTCAAACTCAGTGTCGCACCACCTGCACGTATACGTTGCTTGTTGTAGCCGCCAATGATGTCATCTTCATTGCGCTGTGAAAACGTTCCATTCGCTTTTAAACCGAGTAAATTACGAATTAATGGACCAGACACATATAGATTTGCTTGATGAATATCACCAGAATCCCTATTTTCTTGAAGTGTAGTGTCTAATTTAACCGAACTGGTCCATGTATCTGAAACCTTTTTGGTAATAATATTAATAACACCACCCATAGCATCTGAACCGTATAAGCCAGACATTGGACCACGAATGACTTCGATACGTTCAATACTTTCTATACTTGGCATCCAACCTTGTTCAATACCTGAGTTATCACTATTCGGACGAACTGACCGTGTGTTTACTTTTTTACCATCAATCAAAATAACAGTATAAGCACTTCCCATACCACGAATACTAATATCGCTTGAACTTCCCCCACCTGTGACGACCACACCTGGTACATCTTTCAAAGCATCCGTGATGTCTCTATACGCTTTTTTATTGATATCTTCTTGACTCAATACCGAGATAGATGCAGCAGCTTGTTTAACTTCTTGTTCAAAGCCACTTGCAGTCACAACGATGGTTTGTAATTTTGTGGCTTCGGTTGATTGAGGCTCTTTGTTATTTGAGGTTTCTTGCGAGTTTGCTGCATACGCAGTACCCATCATAACGGTGACAATCGAAAGAGATAACGCAGATTGGATGATACGGCTAGTGGACATAAGGTATTCCAAAGAGGCTAAGAATGAATAGACAATGAAGATTTAGATACAATGTGTAATAAAACTCCACAGCATTATAAACAATATTAAAAATTATTCTCATTTTTATTATCTGCATATTTATTTTTTACTCAAATTTTGTGTTATTTTAAGATTTTGTTGGATTTTTTTAAGTTTCATTTAAGATTATTAACATTTTAAAAAAATATTAAAAACTAACCCAAATAAATATGCCAAAAAAAACCTCCGAATTTTCGGAGGTTTTTTTTGAATTCGCTTTGAATCAACATATTGATGAGACAAATTATTTGAAGTATGCACCTTCGGCTTGGCTATGATCAGTTTGATCTACCACACGACCTAACTCTGGAATGTGCTGTTTTAAGGTGGTTTCAACGCCTTGCTTCAATGTGACATCGATTGCTGAACAGCCCTGACATCCACCACCAAATTTCAATACAGCGGTTAAACCATGCTCTTCATCTTCAATAACTTCAACCAAAGCACAGTTACCACCATGCCCTGCAAGTCCTGGATTAATTTCCGCTTGAAGAATATAGGTAATTCTTTCTTCCATCGAAGCATCTGGACCAACACGTGGTACTTTCGAGTTTGGCGCACGAAATGTTAATTGACCACCAAAACGGTCTTTGTTGTAGTCAATTACTGCATCTTTCAGATATGGAATAGATGGTGTATCGATAAATGCTGGAAAATCAGGATAATCTTGCTTGTAATCTGTTGGAGCAACTTCATCAGGCGCACTGTACGCCATACAACATTCTGCACGCGGAGTCCCTGGATTTTCAACAAATACACGAACGCCAATTCCTGGAGTATTTTGCTTCTCCAAAAGATCTTTTAAATACTCCTGCGCATTTGGAGTAATCAATAAATTTGGAATTTCTTCTGCAACTGCAGTATTGGTGTTCTCAGTCGACATAACTCTATCCTCAAGCTGAAGTCGGTATTTTAACTGAAGATGAGGCTGAATGACCAAAAATCAACTAAAATTGTCGGAATTAAATTAAAAAGATGTAAAAACATAAAATATTAAAAATCCAAAACAAAAATCACCCTATTTCACACCAAGTAAAAACATTTTTCTCGTTAGAATTTTGTCAGTAAGATCAAGCGTAATTCATCAATTTCAAATCAGCCTCTGAATAAAATATGTGAAATACGCTGACTCAGCCAAAGTATTCCCCCCAAAAAAAACCGTTTCAGAATCGTACTTGATCCAGCATTACAATCCTACAACCAATTAATTGCATTTTGTCAGATTATGCCACCCCTTTCCTGAATTTGGCATGGATAATGTATACATCTGTATATTAATGATGAAGTAAAACGAGATATTTTGCATGTCCAGTTCAATTGATGGTTTACAATTCACAATTCATCCTGAAACCCAAAAAAGCAGTAGCTCACAAGTAGGCAAGGAAATTATTGCTGAGGCATTGTCATTGGTTGACAATATCAATGCTCAGAAGGTTTTGGATGAAAAAAACTGGCGCAAAAATTATCCTATTTATTTTAAAGCCTTAGTTGAGAACGGCATTCAATCGACACAGAACGCTATCACGATTGCAAAACAAGGCTTACATAAAGCCCAGCACAGCTTTGACTTTTTTAGAGATGGGCAACGTTATTCATTAAAAGATGTGATGTCGGTTCCCCTCTTAGACAAAATTCAAACCATCACGATTAAAGGACAGTCAGATGCACAGCCTGAATGGTTTGTTCCTTATCATGGACAAAAGCTTGCTGGTGAAGCTTTAGTCAAACAAATTCAAACTTGGCAAGAAACAGGCATTATTGAAGCTAGCCATGCAGATGCGCTTAGAGAAGTTATTGCCCACCCTGAATGGTTTGATTTGTCCGACCGTACATTGGTTTTGTTTGGTGCAGCCTCTGAAGCAGGTCCTTTAACGTGGTTGTCCCAATGGAAAGCCAATATTGTCGCAGTCGATCTACCCAGTGAACGAGTTTGGGGGAAAATCCTCAACACCATTCAACAGGGTAATGCCACGTTATATGCTCCAAGCTTAGAGAAAATTAATGATTCTCAAGACCTAGAAGAGCTTAAAAATAAACTCGGGGCAAATCTGCTCACGCAAATTCCTGAAATTACGCAATGGTTATGTGAAAACCCACATAAACTAGACTTGGCATCCATTGCATATCTAGATGGTGAAAAGCATGTGCGTGTCTCCATCGCAATGGACAGTATCATGAGCAATGTCAGTGAACAAAAAACTGACTCATCATTAATGTATATGTGTACACCAACTGATGTTTATGCAGTGCCAAAAGCAGTGATTGAGGGTGCAACAGAAAAGTTTAAACAACGATCAAAATTTGAAACGATTCTAAGTCAAACTATCTCTGCACTCTCTTTAAAACAATTTTTTAAGAATAATAATCAGCAGCTAATTCACTCTGAAAATGGTAAAGCTTATGGCATTACAGATTGTTTAGTGGTTGAACAAGGTCCTAACTATGCTTTAGCAAAACGCATTCAACAATGGCGTGCGACTTTAGCAAGACATCAAGGTCAACATGTCAGTATCAATATCGCACCTTCAACGACCACTCACTCTGTCACTAAAAATCCTTTGCTGAAAGCTGCATTTAACGGTGCAAGCCTATTTGATGTTGAAGCATTTAGTCCAGAAACCACCAATTCGATCATGGCGGCATTGTGGATTCATGACCTCAAAAATCCAAAATCTATTGCCAATCCAAAAGTAGAAATGGAACACCCCCTTGAACTCATGATGGAGGGGGCTAATCATGGTGGCTTGTGGCGTGTTGCTTATCTTGCCCGTACAGCACTTCCTTTTGCAGCGATTTATGGCTTTGCTACAGACAAACTTCCTATCCAGAAGACTTTAGGGAAAAGCAAAAAATAATTGATCAACTTTAAAAGTTTCTCAGGCAATGCCCATTTATTTATGATAAATGGGCATTTCTTTTAAATATAAAAATCTTTCACTGTTCA
The DNA here is from genome assembly GCA_009912575.1 of Acinetobacter bereziniae. Lineage (GTDB taxonomy): Bacteria > Pseudomonadota > Gammaproteobacteria > Pseudomonadales > Moraxellaceae > Acinetobacter > Acinetobacter bereziniae_A. The sequence continues at coordinate 24,746 of WNDP01000034.1, read as the reverse complement.
AAGTGTTGATTACATCATCATGTTATTTACCACATGAACTCACTTGAATTGAATAAATTTGATCAACTGAATGCTTAAAACAATATGTTATTCAAAGTTAAAACATCGCGTCATTTTTATACAATTGACAGTTTTCTAACGATCGTTTAAAAATAGATAAAACAACCAAAGAGAGAACAACAAATGTCAAATTCACAAGGAAAGGTTAGCCGAGAGATTCGTGGACATGTGTTCTTAATCGGCTTAGATCGTGCAGATAAACGTAATGCGTTTGATAGCTATATGATTCATGATTTATCTCTTGCATTAACTGAATATGAAAATAACCCTGATCTACGTTGCGCTGTGGTATTCGCACATGGTGATCATTTTACAGCGGGTTTAGATCTGGTTGAGTTACAACCTAAATTAGCTAATGGTGTATTTAGTTTTAATGATGATATTGTGAATCCTTGGGGAACTGTGGGTCGCCAAAGAACTAAACCCTTAGTCACCGCAGTACAAGGTTATTGCTATACCGCAGGGATTGAACTGATGTTGAATTCAGATATCGTGGTGGCCAATGAAAATACCCAGTTTACACAGATTGAAGTTCAGCGCGGTATCTTGCCTTTTGGGGGGGCGACCGTCCGTTTTGTACAAGCTGCTGGCTGGGCAAAAGCCATGAAATATGTACTCACTGGTGATTTGTTCTACGCACAAACAGCCTATGAAATGAATTTGGTCACCGAAGTCGTTGAAGGCAATAATCAGTTGATTCGTGCATTGGAATTAGCTGAACGTATTGCAAGTGCAGCCCCACTTGCTGTTCAAGCTGCATTGCACTCTGCCCATCAAGCCTTTTTACACAGCCCTGAAGTTGCGTTTGGCAATTTGCAAAATTTATTGACACCGTTGCTCAATTCTGAAGATGCACAAGAAGGTGTAAGAGCCATGATTGAACGCCGTGCGCCACAGTTCAAGGGTAAATAAATCATTATTTTACGATTTAGCAATGCCCAAAAATTAGAGATAAGATGATGCCAAATTTAAACCACCTTGCAAAAATGCAGACCTCGATTGAAAATGCTTTTGAATGTGAATCAGTCACATTTCAAGCTTTGGATGGCTATACGCTTGTTGGAACACGTTATACCCCAACCCAAAACTCGATTAAAGCCAATTTACTGGTTTCAAGTGCTACTGGCGTGCCACAGGCATTTTATCGTCGATTCTCTGAATATGCTTCACAACTTGGCTATCAAGTGCTTTGCTTTGATTACCGTGGTGTAGACAAGTCTGCTCCACGGCAATTAAAAGGCTTTAAAATGTCATATCTCGACTGGGGAAAATTGGATCTCGCAGGTGCTATTGACTACTTTTTTAAAGATGGCACTGCGTTATTTTTAGTGGGGCATTCTTATGGTGGTCAAGCACTAGGACTAACACCCAATCACGATAAAGTCACAGCAATGTATTGTTTTGGTACTGGTGCTGGATGGCATGGTTATATGCCATTGAAAGAAAAACTTAAAGTACAAGTGATATGGAATATCGTATTTCCTCCCCTGGTTGCTGTCACAGGATATTTACCATGGAGTAAGCTGAATATGGGTTCTGACCTTCCAAAAGGTGTTTATCAACAGTGGCGTAAATGGTGTAAAAACCCAACTTATTTTTTTGCTGATCCCGAACAACATGCTTTGCATGAACAGTATGCACAGGTAAAAACTCCGATCTATGCTGTTGCAGCGTTGGATGATGATTGGGCATTACCGAACTCTCGTTATGCATTTATGCAACATTATAAAAATGCGCCTATGCATTTTATCAATATTTCAGCAGATGAATTTGGACTTCAACAGATTGGTCATATGGGATATTTTCGAAAAGGTTCGGAACGGATTTGGGATAAAATGTTGAATAATTTCGAGACCTTGATATCTCACTCATCATAAATGTTCATCAACATTAACTCACTGATCTGTTAGGTGGTTTATGCGTCCACAAAAGCGCTCTCCTGAACAAATACTCAATATCTGTGCTTTGCAATTTAAAGCACATGGATATGCTGGGACAAGTATGGATATGCTGGCAAAAGCATGTGGATTGAGTAAAGCCTCTTTTTATTATTATTATCCAAATAAAGAAGCTTTATTGATGCAAGTTTTGCAACATACTCATCAATATTTAAATCAATCGCTGTTCAAGCTTGAAGACTTGAGTGTCATCGACGCAATTACTCAGTTTCAGGCCATTCATGAAAAAGCGGTACTTTTTTTTAGTTATGAAATAAAAGGCTGTCTCATAGGCATACTTTCATTAGAAGCCCATGCTATATCCAAAGCAGTGTTACAAAAAATTCGCACGATTTTTCAGGATTGGCAGCATATTTTATATCAACTCTTTAAACAAACGCTCAGCGAGCAAGATGCTCAAAATACAGCCAAAATAACTGTGGCAGATTATGAAGGGGCAATTTTAATGTATCGACTTTATCAAGATATCTTCTATTTAGATCAAGTCAAAAAACGTGTTCTGCAACTACTATAAAATAATTTTATTCAACTTTAACCCAAGCAAAACTTCAGTGATTTAAATGATGAAATATTTAACAAATTTAATTTTTTATACCTTCCTTTCAACCAGTATTTGTAGCATTGCATATGCCAAATGCAATCAGACAGATCAACTACAGGCCTATAGCTGTATGGAGCAACAGCTCAAAACAGATAAGGTAAAAATGAATAAGATCTATCAACGAATTTACCAACAATATGATGCTAAAAATAAAGCCTTGTTGGAAAAAGCACAAAAAGCGTGGCTGAGCTATCGTGATGCGCAATGCACAGAACTTACGGGAAGCTTATATTATGGTGCAATGGGCTTAGCTTCAGGCTTTGCAAATTTAGACCGTGAAATGAATGCGACACAATTTCGACTCAAAGAATTGACCAGTTTACTGGAAGATCAATAACGGTCTTTAAACTCGGCTTTATGTTCTACCCCCTGATGATCGACATGGGCGTAGAACACACCATAACGCCCAACATAATACTCTAATGATTGATCATGATAATTCCAAAAAATAGACCATTCACCAAAGTCAAATGCGCCAACTTGACTTTGTGTATTCATCGGCATCTTACTCAAAACTTCATGCTGAATATGCCCTGCTTGAGAGAAATCTTTGGTCTGTAAAGCTTGCTGAAAAAACAATTGTGCTGTGGCATCAAATAAGCGTTGATCTTCATCTGTAACTTGAATCTCATTTACAGATTCAACCTCAGTTAGAGCTTGTTGTTCAACTTGATCATCCTGCGATACTGAAGCGAACGCTGTACTGGACTTTTGACGCTCATCATCAATCATCTGCTTAATTAATTTGGTTTTTTCAGGCAAATCATCATTTTCAGGTGGATTTTTGATCCATGTCGATAAGTCTTGTCGTTGCTGTTCAAAGGCTGTATTGATTTTATGTTTGGCGACCAAACGCCACAACACATAGAGTGCGATTAAAATGAACAGGACGATGATAAATTTCAACATAGACGATCTCAAGCATAAAATACGCCCCAGTTCAGACTCACTGATCAAGTTTAAAGCTGAGCAATTTGATTGTTTTTTTAATGACTTACTTTTCAAATTGTATAACGATCTAAATCAAGATTTCAGCCTTAAACGTAACAATTTCTTTCCTTGAAATGACTAATCGGCCGTTGTTTGAAATAACTTTAAGTTACCCCCTGAAAACTCAAGCCCTTTGTTGGGAATCTTCTTTAGAATTATGGGTTTTCCTACATTTTTATAAATTGGCTTGTCATCATCAAGTTCTTTTAAATCAACTTTTTGAATGTATATCTGATTGTTTCGAGTATAGAGTTTTACTCCTCCTTCATCTGATGCCATATAATGAACTTTTAGATGATGAATACGTTGTAAGTCTTCTACCCATACGAGAATTAAATCACCCCCTCGTTCATACATACCATCAAAATAAACAGTATCTGAATCAATTTTTTCTGCTTTTACTCCAACATAACCAATAGCATCAATCATTTGATCAACAAAATAGACTGATTTCTTATCGTTAAATTGTAGCCCATAAGCCGAATAGTATTGTTCTCTACTCTGTTTTTTACTTTGACATGAATAGCTCTTTAATTCGACTTTTGCTAAACGTAATTGATAACGTTGCGTTGTAAATATTTCGCTATCATCTTGGGTACATTCATGAAAAAGCTTCGTTTGAACAGTTAATTGTTGGAATGGTTTAGCATAAAGTTGACTTACTGAAACTAAACCACATACCAGTAAAAAAGATGAGAATAATTTTATTTTCATGTCGATTGTCTATATTTTTGATTGAAGAATGATCAGCTCAGTATCATGTAAAAGAAATGATGGAATCAATCAAAATTCTATCTATATTTAAATAATACAACACCCTATAGAAACAGGATGTTTTAAATTGACTATTGTAAGCTCTTTAACTGTGCTATGCGTTGCTGTTCCTGCAATTGTTGCTCAAATTCTATTTGGCCTTTAGCGACATAGTTTTGTAGCCCATTAGGATCAATAAATGCATTTTGATCACCAGCTTTCAGTCTGATCAATTTCTGTTTCATATTGAATCGGTCTGCTTTGTTCGCTAGAAATATATCCGCATGGATGGCATGTAAAGTTTGAAATGTTTGCCGCATATCTGAAACGATGTTTGGGTAATTTTTGTTATTTAATAGATGATAGCCTCCTGTAAACAAGCTATCTGCATAAATTATTTGATAATGTTTAAAGTGATAGTGAATCTCAGTTGTCCATGAGGTCGCACCCGGTAGATGACCCGGTGTAGCATGTGCAGTAAAAATTTGTTGCCCCAACTTTAATTGCTCACCATCTTTAAAAATCATGTCTGCTTTTACTGGAGGAAATGGCAATTGATTCCCCAAAGCAAAATCCGTACTTGCTCCATTGGCGAGCATTTCAGCATTTGCAGCACTGGCAATCAGTTTTGCTCCACTCCATTGTTTTAATTTGGCAAACCCACCCGCTTGATCTAGCCGAGCATGGCTATTTAACAAATATTTAACATCGGTGATTTTAAAGCCAAGTTTCTCGATATTTTTTTTGATCTGCGTCGCAGATTGATCAATTCCACTATCCAAGAGAACCAAGCCTGCACCTGTATCAAACAGAATCGAAGATAGATTTTCAGTACCAACATAATAAACATGATTGAAAATTTTAAAAGGCTCAATCGGTGCATTCCATAACTCAAACAAACTCATTGGCGGTGCTTCAGTCAGTGCTTGTTGTGAGTTTAGCGTTGCAGCTTGCGAAAATTGAAGACTCATGACTATCCATGAAACCACGATAGATTTGATCAGGCGCATACAAGCGATCCATGCCAATAAAGAGTCGCTATATTTTCTCAAATCTTGATATTTATCAAATTTTAACTGCTTAAAAAACAGCTAAGTACAACTACATTTGTAAAAAACCTTTTCAACTACAGTCTAAAATTAGTGCTTTGGTTTCAGAAATTTGTTCGCAATACGATTACTGGTATCAATCGCAAATTGATCGACATATTGGCTATAAAAATTTGCAACCAACAAGGTCACAGCTATCGCACTAAGGCCAGAAACAATAACAGCCCACGAATATGCCCAATGCCAACTTAAAAACAAGTTAAACAGTGGAATACACACCAAATACAACATCAATAAATGCAGTAAGTAAATGGAAAAAGATAATTTCCCTAGCCACACCAAAAGAGGATGATCTAAATGTCGAGATAATAATGGATTCATCAAAACACTATAAACTATCAAGATTCCAGCAATAAAATTACAATAATCATAGGTACGTTCACCTAAAATATGATGAATCCACGCATATGCACCACTGGTATTATGTGCTCCCGCAAAGTACAAGCCGATCACTAACATCATGATTGCAATAAAATTAGGTAATGTTTTTGCATATAAATAAATATAGATACCGATAATAAAGCTTGAAATCACAAAACTAAAACCTTGCCCTCGCCATATAAATGCAAGACAAGGAATCAATAGTGAAGCAAACCAAAATGCACTCTTTTTATAATGGTAGAGATAGAGTAAGAAAAATAAGACAAAAGATCCCATTAACTCAATGGTCATGGTCCACAAGACCCAATTGATATCACTTTCTGAGAACAAAAAAGCGCCAATTGTTCCTTCATAGAGGGCATGGGTAAAACTAAAATTTTGTACTGTAAATGCATGTAACCATGCACCCACATGCTGACTATCGATATGAATGATTTTAAAGACTGACCAGATCAGCAAACATGATGTGAGTGCAGGAATCATTAAACGTGGATAACGCTTAATCATCATATTTTTAATTTTTGAATGAAACTGTTCAGGACTTTTTAAGATGGCATAACTCAGCACATAACCACTCAACACGAAAAACACAAAAACAGCGGCATCGCCTGAGTATAAAAAACCAAAAGGCGAATGATGTACATGATATACCCACTTGAGATCTGTCGTTTCTTGGAGATCAAAATGGTGTAGGTATGGAAAAAAACTCATTGCAAGATGAGAAAATACGACAGCTAAACAGGCTAAGCCTCGGATGCTTTCTGCCGAATTTATTTTTGCGGACATCGATGATTCCCTATGAAAACAAAAGCCCCAACATGTGGGACTTTTATTGACTCAAGCCTTAGTCAATGTAAGTAATACGGCCATCTGCATCGTGGTGAACTGTCGCCACTTTTTGCTGACGAGACTGAACCAATGCTTCAGTATTCAAGTTAAAATAGTCAGCATATTCTTGGGTAGACTTTGCTTCCGCTTCTTTTTTGGTTTTAGCAGGCACAAAGTTACTCCACAACCACAACGAAATCGCACAAGCAATTAAAGCGAACAAACCACTTTCTAAAGCTTTTGCAAAAGCATTAAAAAAGTAGTGCACCAATTTTGGCTTTTCTAGAGACAGATAGCCAATCAAAATAACAATAGGTCTCCAAAGCAACAACCAAAATGCCCATAACATTGCTGTGATTGTTGTCGAAAAATAACGACGATGCCACGGTAATTGCTTACGTACATCAATAATCAAAGATTCTGTTTTCATATTCATATCTCAAAAGCACTGTATTGGCTTAAGTCATTCAACCTATTAGTCATCATGTCGCATTCCACGGTCTGGACTCACCCAACGTGCTCGTTTACTCTCACCACGTAAAAGAACTTTAGGAAATGCCACAATACTTGCCGTTACGGTAATCAACCAAAATACAAAAGGATACCAGATCATCCAATAATAGTTTTTTGCCAAACTTGATTCATAACGACTGTCCATCCATTTGCTAATTGCAAACTGTAATAAACAAGTCGTACCGAGTAAGATTCCTGTTCCCATAGGTAATAACGGAGAACTCATTGCTGGGAAACCTGCATAAGGAAGAACCAAATGTAATATCCAGAAAATCACCATAATCAGCATTAAATACGACCAGACCAGCGTTAGAATCAACTCAATAATCAAAGGCCATAAAAAATTCAGTTTCGGTTTGAATAATACATCTATATTCTTAATTAAAACTTGCGCACCACCCATTGCCCAACGTAAACGTTGTTTCCATAAACCATTAAAGGTTTCTGGCATCAAAATCCACACCAATGCATTAGGTTCAAATTTGACATCCCAACCTGCGCGATGCAGCTTCCAAGTGACATCAATATCTTCGGTCAACATGTTAGGAGACCAGTATCCAACCTCATGCACCGCACTTTTTCGGAAAGCAGTAATTACACCAGAAACAGTAAACAGGCATCCAAAAGTTCTTTGCGCACGCTTAATCATTCCGACAATCGAAGAAAATTCACCGACTTGAATGCGTCCAAGCAAAGTTGAACGTGTACGAATACGAGGGTTACCAGTCACCGCTGCAACAGTTGGATTATTCAAGAAATGACGAATCATCCATTGTGCAGCATGTGGATCAAGCAAAGCATCACCATCAATCCCGATCAAGAACTCAGCCTCAGTAAGCAAACTCCCCGCTTGTAAAGCCATCGCTTTACCTTGGTTCTCGGCCAAATGGACAACACGCAGTTTGTCGTACTTCAATGCCAATTTATTGAGAATCTCGGCTGTATTGTCAGAGCTTCCATCATTGATTGCAATGACTTCAAAATTGGGATAATTCAACTTTAATGCATGGCTGATGGTTTCGTCAGCATTATCCTGCTCATTAAAGCAAGGAACAAGCACTGCAACTAAAGGATATTCTTCTAAAGCTGCTGGTTGAGTATATGGAGGCTCTTTATGCTCTTTCCAATAGAAAATTAAAGCACCAATCATCCATAGATATGACATAAATAATGGATAATAGAAGATAAAATTTAATAAGGACTGCCACAGGTGCTGGATTGCGCTCATATCAAACCTTAAGGAACCAATCGTTGTGGTTTAGAATCAAATACTTTACGCATCTCAGCAGTATTTGGATGATCTTCAATCGGATCATCTGGATAATAACCCACATGCATCACCCCTTGTTGGTACAAGGACTGAATTGTTTGAGTAATTTCAGAAGTCGGAATTTTCTGGTTATTGCGCCAGTTTACTGCCTGCAACTCAAAAATTGTCTTTTTGATCCCATTGGGTTGCTTTTTCACGCGTTGCACTAAATCTTTATAGAATTTAGTTGCATCAGGGGCTTGCTCCATATAAGGCATCGCCATGATTGCAGTGAAGTCATAATTTTTAAGTGATTGCTCTAAAGACTGCGCATACCAGTTTTCAGAATATGCAGACAGTGCCACCTGCGCATACAAGTTACGTGCTGTGAGTAAAAATGGTTGGTAATAACGTGCTTTCTGTGCCAAATCCATTGCAAAACTGTCGATTGTCTTGGTTTTAAAATCAGTCCATTTTTGCAGTTTCGCATCATCATTACGAATTTCTTCTAAATCCGCAGGTAAGCCAATTTTTTGATAAGCTTGGATCGCTTCAGGGCTTGCATCTTCATAATCGGACAAGGTCGCATCATCATGGAATAAAATTCCATCAAAAGTCGTCGACTTTGCTAAATCTTGATATATACCTTCGATCACTTTACGAGCTTCAGGAGAGTATGGGCTCAAACGGTGGTAACCCATGTTGAGATGATCACTGTCTTTGGCTTGTTGAGTCACCACAACATCTTTTGACGCAGGGTTAGACGCTGGTAAATCCCAAGCCAACAACGGCATCCAAGCATATAAACGACTCACATGCGTCCGGGTTTGAATTTGCCAAGCAACACGGTTAAATAAATCTGCACGCATCGGCAGATAACGGTTCGGGAAATAGACCATGTCCGCTGAACCGTTTGCATCAGGATCAGCAAATGCTTGTAAGAACACTGTGGTCACGTTCATTTCACGGATACGATCTAACAAATGTCCTAAATTCTTTTCTTGCTGTGCTTCATCTGGATCATAAATATAATCAAGATCGACATGCATCACTTTTTGCGGGCGATTATTGTCAGTAAAATTCATTTGACGACTTTGGATTTCTTGTGCCAAAGCATCAGTAGTCATATTGCCTTCAACCAAGATGCGGTTTAAATGACCTAATGATTTTTCAATATGATCAGGGCCATCATCCAAGCTAATTGTTATTGGCATGCCTACTTTTTTAGCCAGTGCAACTGTTTCCATATTATAACGACCATATGGCCACACCATTACTCGTGGTGCTTTTAAACCATGTGATTGCAATACTTTATTGTTCTTTTTCAAATCATTGAAAATACGATCTGCATAGACTTTATCAGATTCATAAGTTTTGGTTTTTGGATAATATTCACGTGTTACCGCAGCAGGCTCAGAATTCCCTTGAGGATTGCCTAAAATACCCCGGTGTAAGTTATAGCTATGGCTACCAATTTCCACATAACCACTCTTTTGCATGGTTTTCAGTTCATCCCACGACAAGAGTTTTTTACGTGGTAATTTTTCATCACCAAACTGAACCATTTCATTGGCTTTAGGCTCTAACCAAGAACCTACAACTGCCAATACAACAGGTATCTTGCGTTGTTTAACAACCGGAAAGCCATATTGATAAAAAGACTGATAACCATCATCGACAGTCAATAAAACAGGTTTGCTCGGTAATTTAAACTTACCTTCATTGGCTTTAATAATTTGGTCAACATTGACTAAGTGATAGCCATTTTTCTGCAACCAATCTAAATGCAGTTCAAACTGCTTGGTAGTCACAGCATAGTCAGGAATCACAGCATCATGGTTTGGTGTTATTTCATGATAGCCAATAATTGTCAGCGTATTTAAATCAATTTTAGGTAATTCATGCTCGATTGGCGTTTCAGTAGCAACTTGGTCTACTTCTGCCATAGCACTATTATAAAAGGACGAAAACAATAGTGTTACGCATATCATTGCTGAAGAAGAAAAGTAACGGCTTAGCATATATTTAAATACTCGATCATCATTGTTTTAAATCTGAACTCGCCTATAGCACTTCTTTTTAGAAACACTAAAATCCTTTTTTGAAGACGAATTAAAACAGACGTTTTACAATGATGATTTAAAAGAATAAAACTGAAACGAATCTTAAAAAACAACTCTGAATAGAATTATTTATTTGCATCATTTAAACACTTTTAGAACAAAAGTATTGTAGAGGATTGTTAAGCTTTGATCAAATTATAAACAAAAAAATAGATTGAATTGTGTTTAAAATCACACTATTAGATTTTACACACTCTAGCTAAACATCTTGCACATTATATTTTTATAACATTGAAATATGAAGAAAAAATGGAGTTTCATTTACCATTATCATCAGTATTCGAACACTGTATTGGCTTTTAAATGAATCTAAAAATAGAGGTCTTTTGACCTCTATTTCTTATTGTCATTGGAATACCACTTTATAATGAATATTCCATTCATTTAGTCACGTGTTTTGACATCGAAGAGTTCGATTTCAAAAATGAGATTTGAATTCGCTGGAATAATTTTACCCATTTTACGTTCACCATAAGCCAAGTGTGAAGGTACGATTAATTTACGCTTCCCGCCCACTTTCATTCCCATGATTCCTTGATCCCAGCCTTTAATCACACGACCTGTTCCAATCACTGTTTCAAAATAATTGCCACGATCAATTGAAGAATCAAACTTGGTACCATCTTCCAACCACCCCGTATAGTGCGTAGTAATCAAAGCACCTTTTACAGCTTCTTTACCTTCACCAACTTTTAGATCAATGATTTCTAATTCATTTGACATACATTATTCCTATTCATGATTAAATGATCATTTAGATGCTTTGCTTGGGTTCGCCATAGTGGCAGCATAACTTTTACAAAAGCTTTGATAATCTTGCTCAACTTGTTGTGCATAATTATACGTGTATTTCAACAATTGCGTTTTCCAAAGTTCTGCCTGTTGTGCAAAATTGATTAATTCATCTGCATTCGATGAACCTTTACGCCCTGCTGAGCGTAATTGGGCATAGGCTAGTAAGCGTGCCATGTTATAACAAGCATCTGTAAACCTTTTTGGTTTATCTACACACTGTTTAAAATCAATTTTATCCTGTTCTGGTTGTAAAGCTTTGACGATATAAGCTTGACCATCAAAATCAAGCCTAGATAATTCAGCAGGTGTTTAATACTGCATGAGTGTTTGAATACACTGAATACGTTGTGCATGATCTTCCCATTCGGGTTGTTCAATTTTTAAAAAAGGTGACAAACTCAATGATGATGCTTGAGCTTGCTTCACATCAAACAAGGCATATTTTTTATTTTCAATATCATAGACCAAAAACACATAGCGATCTAAGCCTATACTCCCTGTTCCGGCAACACGTATCGCAACATCTAATACTTGAAAATGAGACGTAGACTGCAAATTATGCGTATTTAAATAGCCAGTAAACATCGCCATCAATTCAACATAACGTTGTTTTGATTCGATTATAAAATACTTCTTTTGGTCTATATTTAAACAACGCTGACGAGTATTTTTATCTAAAGAGGAATGAGCCTCGATAAACGCCATAAAATCACGCTCAGAAACCGTTTCAATATATTTCTTTAATATCCCATCTACAGTTTCTTTTTCTACGGCATAGGCTTTACCAAAACTAAGTGCTTTTAAGTATTCGTCTAATAATTGCGCTGCAATTTTTTTTAAATCATCATCTTTAAGATTGAGTGCTTTACCTGCCAAAAAGATGCTACAAATAAAACGAGAAACATCCCAAGTTGGATGAGCCAATATAGCTTCATCAAAATCATTTAAATCAAAATAAACCACTTGATGGCGACTGCGATAACTCCCGAAATTTTCGACATGTAGATCTCCACAAATCCATGTGGTCGTTTGATCTGCCCACGGCTGTTGAGCAGCTAGATCTTCATAAAATAAATGACATGACCCACGAAAAAAGCGAAAAGCACTGCTTGTCATCAATTTATATTTAATCGCTATAAATTGTGCATCTCGTGACTGGTTAAAACTGCAAACTCGTTCAAAAGGATCACGCATCAGTCAACTCCGATATTTTTATAAAAATTAGACTACGCTGTTAAACTGAATTTTGGATGAATAAATACTGACGTTGTAGCAGCGATAGATTGTGTTTCTGTTAAAAGCTGAGCTCTTTAATGTTTGGATCTAACAATAAATAATGCGTTAATTTCTTATGATTTTGTGCAGAACCGATAACCACCCAACGACCAATAATCTGCTTTTCTGTCTTATTTTGTACTCCACGAAGAACTTTCATATTGTACTGTTTAAATAATTCTTCATATTTATCTAAAGTTTCTTGTTGGTAATCACATAAGATCCGATAATTACGAGATTGGTGAATGGCTTCAATTTTATCTTGGAAATACACCAGAAATATTAAAACAATCAGTACCAATATTGTTCCAATACATGCTAGATATTCATAACCGGCTCCAGCCGCCATTCCCAGTGCTGCCACCATCCAGATGGTCGTTGCTGTGGTGATACCTGAAATCCGATTATCATCTTTGAAAATGACACCTGCACCTAAAAAGCCTAGGCCTGTCAAAATATTGGCAGCCAAACGATCTGGGTTTTCAACACCAATCTTGATTGAAAGAATAGTGAATAAGCATGATGCTAGGCTGACCATGATCATGGTTCTCAACCCAGCCGACTTACTGCGATACTCACGCTCTGCACCAATAATTGCGCCAATTGCCAAAGCCATTAGTAAATGAAAGATGTCATTATTCATGATTTTTCTACATGCAGATTTTTATCACTCTAGATATACGAAATTTAAGCAAAAAAAAGCAAGCGATTCGCCTGCTTTTTCTCAGTAAATTTTTTTCATCTATAACATTATTGAAGTTGAGTCCACTCAATCACAGCTTGAGCATCATCTCCAATTAAAGTCCATTCACCATCCATCACATTTAATTGCAACTGCATCGTACGTTGACATAAAGCTTGGACCGCCGTTGTACTGGCTTCTGACAATTGCCAAACTTGAACATTGGACAATGTTTTTAACTTAGAATTTCTTTTGTACCATTCCGCAACGGCTGAACCATAAGTCACTACAGCAACCTCTTTACAACGTGCAGCCGCTTTTTTGACTTTATCTTCATCAGGTAAACCCACTTCAATCCATTTGACCAATTGCCCAGTCAAATCTTTTTCCCATAATGCAGGCTCATCTGTTTCAAACAAATCTTTGGTAAATTCCAACTGCTCATCTGCAAAACGAGCATATGCCAATACCCAAACCATTAAACGTTCAATTGTTTCAGACGGGTGCAAAGCCATGGTCAATTGATAATCACCATATTGATGCACATCCATATTGGCAATATTGAGGTCAGCCTTATAAATTGTTGCTTTTAATGCCATGAAAGTTCCAAAATCTCTTCAATATGGCGCACAGTCTATAAGATTTTCCATAGGATTACTGCGTTTTTTCTTGTGGCTCAATCCTGCAATTTAATAAAGCCGTTTCTAAACTTTCCCAATCACGATCATGCTGTGTAATCAGCTCAATACGATTGTCCAAATTTTCCTCAGTTGACTTATAGTTGAGATGGTCTGGGTTAAAATTAAAGATCATCCAACCTTGATTGGTATTAAAAATCCCTTTGATCCTTAACCAATCTGTTTGTTCACATAAGACATCTAATAGTTCATAAAAATCGAATTGCCATCGTTTTGAAAATTTCCAACCAACCACCGTATAACCATTCGAGCTTTCGACATAGTGATAAGGCAACTGCCGTATAATGGGAAAGTCTTCTTCAGGATTTAATTTTTTTTGTACTTGAATCAAAGGTACAACTTTTCGTTGGACTCCTTGATGAGCAATATCTAACTGTTGAATAGCCAGGTGTCCTTGTTCTGCAAGCAACCAAGTTTGAACATATGCAAAGTAGTCCTTTTTGAATTCATCTAAAGCCAAGAAATCGGACTCAGACATCATATCAGTATGTGAAACTACGACCAATTGTGCAGCTTTTAATTGATCTTGATAGAGTTCTTGACTTATCCATTGTTGGTCATTTAATCGACTACCGTCAATTACAGTGACCAACGCTCGCATATCAATTTGTGCTTGCCATTGAGGTTCGGTCAATTGTTCCAAAAGTTGTGCAGGATGCCCTAATCCCGTAGGCTCAATAAACAGTCGATCGGGTTGTTTATCAAAAATCAAACGTGAGAGTGCAATTTGCATTGGAAGTTGACCTGCACAACAAAGGCATCCTCCCAACAACTCTTTTACTTCATAACCAGAGTCTTGAGGCAACAGTTGTTGGTCAACACCAATTTGCCCAAACTCATTCATTAAAATTGCCCAAGTTTCACCTTCAGGCTTTTGCTGAAGCAAGTGCTGTAATAAGGTTGTTTTCCCCGCCCCCAAAAATCCCGAGATAATGTGGGTTTTAACTGCTTTTTCGGTAAAAATCTTCAAAATACAGACTCAACTTAATGAATGAACAAAGAATAAATAAACTCGATCTTAGCTATTATTACTTAAAATTTGCCAATAGTTTCATATTTTAAATCTATTTTTTAAATTAAAATTACAATAATAATCCAATAGTCCAATAGTTCATTCATAAAGTTCCCTTATTCAATGTTATTTACAGTAACCAAGTGGTTTATTTTTTAATCAATTTTTCATATTTACATACATTTTAACATTGTAAAAAAAGTAGAATAATCACAAAAAAGCAACACAACACAATGATTTGTTTTAAATGTGTAAACCAACCTGTTATGCTTTGTTGCTGAGGTTGCCCATTTTTTCATCTGCACTTAGCATGACTTTACTCCCTGTGAACTGCAACGCATTTAACAACCGACTGCTTTCACAGATCGCTTTACGATTAATTTTATGAATTAAGGATGCCAATATGAAACTTGTTAAAACACTTTTAGCGACTACGCTTGCTTTCACTGCTTTCTCAACTTTTGCTGCAACAGATACAGCTGCAACAGAAGCAGAGCAAGTTGTAGTATCAACTCAAGAGCAACCAGCTGCTACTGAAGATGCTCAAGCTGCAGGACAACCAACTGCTCAGCCAGCGACTGAAAGTGCTGCAGAAGCTCCAGCGACTTCAGCTCCTCAAGCGGGTCAATAAGATTTAAACTCCTCCCGAGTTAGCAATTGAATTGTCTGTAAAGACAATTTGAATAAAAAGACTGGGTCATGCTGCGATTCAGTCTTTTTATTTTTCTTATGATGCACCTTGCTTAGCCAGCATTTACTTTGCTGACCATGATCATCATCGCTCACCATTAAATAATTTTTTTGCTTTTATTATTCCAAATAATATTGAGATGTATGAATCTCATCGCTCATCACAAGGAAAGCGTTAAAGATTCATGATTTAACTATTTGTGATTTAGCTATTTATGATTTAACTGTCGTCATTTAATGCTGATGAACCAAATCGAAAGGATAATATCGTTGCCCTTTGAGTATCGTATCATCTAATTTTAAAACCTTAACAATTGCCGCACTTTCAAAACTCCAATAACCGAAGAAAACATCATTCTTATTTTTATCAAGATCAAACCAATATGTCTGTTTCATACTTGGATACCATTTACGATCCAAATAATTTTTAAATTCCTCTATATTCTGCGTATCTATTAACTTTTTTATAAATTCAAATTTTTGCGGATAAAGTAATTGCTCAGATTGTTGTCTGGATAATTGAGCGGAAATCAATACATCTAAAATCATATCTTGGCTATGCTTACGATCTAAAGTATTGACGATGCGTTGAAAATCATCTAGGGCTACATCCAATAAAATTGCCAGAGAAACCATCCAAAGCGCCTGAACATAACCATCAAAGTAAATTTTATTGTCAAGGTTTTCGGTATTATACCAACCTGCTTCAAATCGTGGGATAAGGTCTAAGAATGAATCTTTCACTTGTTCAGAGCTAAAACCTGCTGAATATTGTGCAATCACTGTATGCAAAGACATATTGAAAACCTGATGTTTGATTGCTGGTATACGATCCTCTTTCTGATCAGCAGATTTTAAACACTGTTCGTAAAACGCAATATCATCCAAGTTCAGTTGAATATATTCATCAAAATAATGGCGATCTTTTAAATCAGTTCTCATAACTGTTCCAATGAATTTTGGTTTAAGTTAACCTCAATGTTTAAATCTTTTTATATCACTTTCAGTATAATTCAAATCAGCTTAATTTATGTGCATAAAAAGCAGATTTTGAGGTTAGATCGCTTGTTTAAATTTAAACTGATCTCATTTCTGATTTTTAAAAAACGTTGTAATACTATCGCTCATCAACCCAGTAGAAAAATTATACATTAATTTTTTTTAGAACATTAAGTCTATCCGCTCAAGCATTATCTACTTATATTGGTATTAGAATTTTATCGATATTAGAAGCCTACTAATAACCACATTTTTTTAGATACGCACCGTTATATTTTAGTTTCTATATTGCTCAATGCTACAGTTTGTTATTGTGGCGGGTATCCACTGATAATTCGGCTATAATGCTTCGGTCTCAAATGACATAATTCAATTTGGGAAATTTATAAATAAAATCTGTGAAATAAAGATCAAAGAGGAAAACTCAATGTTAAAAAAATTTATAGGTCTTGGCTTATTAAGCATATTACTGACAGCATGTGGAAAACCATTGCCTGTAGACAAACAAAATTATTCGGGTACTTGGCAAAGCGAGGATGGTCGTGTCAATTTGATGATTACATCTGAAGGGCGAGTTGAATATAGCAACAAACAGCCGAATTCAAGCTCATCTGTATCTGCTCCAATTTCTAAGTTTGAAGGCAATAACTTCAGTGCTGGCATTGGACCTCTCTCAACAGAATTCAAAGTTTCACAAGCACCTCAACAAACCGCTGAAGGATCTTGGACAATGACTGTAGATGGTCATGTACTCAACAAAGTGAATTAATCAACAGATTGATATGATCAGCGCAACTTCGCTGATGCTGTTTTTAATAAGTGGATAATCAAAAAAACCTCTGTAATCAGAGGTTTTTTATTGCAAGCAATTAATTATGCGATGACTTTTTATAAATACTGCAAGAAGGATGGTGGTTTTCTTGCAAACGTGCAACTTTACGATGCTCCGCAGCTTCAAAACGGCAACGTTTCCAATCATTATCCAAATTCAATGCAGGAATTTGTTTTGGTTTACCATTTTCATCAACGGCAACCATGGTGAAATAACAACTGTTGGTATGACGAACCGTTCTTTTCTGAATATTTTGAGCTTCCACTCGGATACCAATTTCCATTGAAGTACGACCAACATGGTTGACACTTGCTAGAAAGGTGACCATCTCACCAACATGGATCGGTTCTTTAAAATTAACTTTATCTACAGAAAGCGTAACAACATAACTACCAGAATAACGGCTTGCACAGGCATAAGCAACTTGGTCAAGCAGCTTGAGGATGGTTCCACCATGTACATTACCTGAAAAGTTTGCCATATCTGGGGTCATCAAAACGGACATGGTTAATTTTGACTGGTCATCTGTAGCTGGGATCAATTGATCTAATGGAGACATCGTATTCTAGACTCTATTTTAGGCAGGAGATTTATGGCTATTATTATATATCTTTTCTACCAAAAAACATGCTTAATTCGGCAATTGACCATTCTCTCAACTTATGACTAAAAACATCTTCATTTATTTGAAATATAGCTTATTGGTTTATCAACTATTTTTGGGACTAATAGCATCTTGTTGGCAATTTCCGTTTCAAACAGTATTGCCAAACTGTCACAGGATTTTGCATTTACTTCGGCAAATTGGACAATCAGATGAACAAGTTACTATCAACTTTTGCATTCTAGGCATCCGATTAATCCATTCAAAGCACAATAATACGGCGCTATCCGATTTGGTTGTATCTCTTTTACAATGTAACTATTCAGAAAAAGAATAAATTAAAACTTTAATTCTGTACTTGATAGTGCTGCGAAATATTTTCAGGACTTTTCTTACTGGCAATAACAACCTCTAAATCATGAATACGTTGATTGGCAGCATCAATACCCGCTTGCATGGTATCTTGACGACCTTTCACATCAAAAATATGGGCTTTTTCACGCAGATCAGGCTGAATCACAATATCCGCATTTTTTAACTCTTCAGCAGCCAATTTGTTTTGCATAATGTTAATGTTCTGATTGAACAAGCCCCATACATTGGTTGTTTCCGTGTTGGCAGGCTGTGCCAGAATATCAACAGCAATCACAACATCTGCACCTAATTCTTTGGCAATATTCACAGGTACAGGACTGACTAAGCCACCATCCACATACTCTTTGCCGTGTATCATTGTTGGAATAAACATACTTGGAATCGAAACAGAAGCACGGACAGCTTGCCCCGTATTCCCATAATTAAAAATGGTCTTTTCGCCATGTTGTAGTTCTGTTGCGACCACATACATCGGAATTTTCATTTTTTCTAAAGGCATTTGATTAATTTGTTTGTTGACATAATCTTCAACTTTTTGTCCATCAAAAAAACCTTTCATTCCAATTTTAAAGTCGCGTACATCGCCAACTTTCATATTTAAGGCAATTTGGCGCAACTGTTCTGCTGATTTTCCACTCGCATAAATTGAACCGACAATACTCCCTGCACTAGTTCCAACAATAAAGTCAGGTTTAATTCCATGTTGTTCCAAGACCTCAATCACACCAATATGTGCATAACCACGTGCGCCCCCACTTCCTA
Source organism: Acinetobacter bereziniae (assembly GCA_009912575.1). Taxonomy (GTDB): domain Bacteria; phylum Pseudomonadota; class Gammaproteobacteria; order Pseudomonadales; family Moraxellaceae; genus Acinetobacter; species Acinetobacter bereziniae_A. The sequence goes on along the minus strand of WNDP01000034.1, from coordinate 5,457 downwards.
AGACCAAAGCGATGACAGGTTTTTTCTTAGCGAATTGCTGGTATTGATAAAAACTCTTATCGAGTTTCGAAGATGCTTCTGAAACTGGCTGTACTTGAGACACCTTTGTTTGTGTATTTTTAACAGGTGAATGTGTACATGCAGCTAGAGATAGACTGCAAAACAAAGAAATTAAAGCTTTATTTAACAATGACATAAATTCTCAGATCAGGGCACAATCTAAAGGTGCATGTATCTAAGCACACTTTCTCTGAATTTGCTGTTGTATTTATTTAAACTGTCATCATTTCCACCTATATTATATAAGTCTTTGACCTAAAATAATTATGCTCAAATAATGCCTAAACTGATTGATATTTTTTGGATTTTTTTAAAACTCGGCTGTACTAGTTTTGGCGGACTAGCGGCACATTTGATTTTTTTTAAACAAAAATTTGTCAATCAGCAGCATTGGCTCAATGAACAACAATATGCCCAATTACTTGCATTGACTCAATTATTACCCGGCCCGAGTAGCAGTCAAATGGGAATGGCTATTGGATATCTAAAGCGTGGCTATTTGGGTGCAATTGTTGCTTGGCTAGGTTTTACACTTCCCTCTGCGCTCATGATGTTTGCATTGGCATATTTCATTCAACAACAAGATCTCTTTCAATCCACATTATTTTCAGCCATTCAATCCATCGTCTTTGCTATTGTCCTTTTTGCTTTTTGGCAAATGTTTAAAAGTTATTGTCAAACTAAATTACAATATTTTTTAATGTGTTTGAGCAGTGTATTACTCCTGCTTTTTTCGAACAGTTGGATGCAATTTGCAATTATTCTCAGTAGTGCTTTATTGGGCATTTTGGTGCATAAAGCGATGTCTACTCAACAACCTAAAGCTCATATTAAACATCAAGCTCAGCAGAGCAACACTCTATCTGCATCACGTTTACATCACCACGGTATATTTTGGTTGATGATATTTATTTTAATTTTTATTGGGCTCTGGCTGACCTCATTTTTCTTGCATTCATCATGGTCAATGACGAGTTTTAACTTTTATAAAACGGGTGCTTTGGTCTTTGGTGGAGGACATGTTGTACTTCCAATGCTCTATCAAGATTTTGTGCTTACAGGAATGATCAGTCAGCAACGTTTCGAACTTGGCTATACATTGGCTCAGTTTATGCCGGGGCCATTATTTACTTTTGCCAGTTATATAGGTTCATTTTTACCCCTTAGCCCATTGCCATTCTTCAATGCGTTATTAACTACACTGCTGATTTTTCTACCCTCATTTTTCTTTATTTTTACAGCATTGCCCTATTGGGAAAAATTAGTCAGCAATCCATATATACAAAGCTCAGTCACTTTGATCAATGCAGCTGTAGTTGGATTTCTTCTTTCTATTCTAGTGCTTATGGCAGAAAAAAGCTTGAGTAATCTTCAAGATTTCTTCACTGCCCTACTGATGTTATTTAGCTTAAAACTGAACATTTCGATCTTTATCAGTGTTCCTATGATTTTGTTACTACGCTATCTTCACAGTGCGTTGACGTAAAAAAAGCCAGTGATGAACTGGCTTGATCAGCAATTTCGATATGATTAAACGATGAATTTGAGAATCAATTGAATCACAGTCGCATTAATTAAATCGACAAAGAAAGCACCACATAATGGCACAATTAAAAATGCTTTGTGCGAAGGGCCGTACATATTGGTAATCGCTTGCATATTTGCAACTGCGGTAGGTGTTGCACCCATACCAAAACCACAATGTCCTGCTGCTAATACTGCTGCATCGTAGTTTTTACCCATCACTCGGAAGGTCACAAAAGCTGCATATAACGCCATTGTTAATGTTTGAGCACCAAGGATCACCACCAATGGACCAGCTAAGTCTGCTAACTGCCACAGCTTTAATGATAATAATGCCATCGCCAAATACAGAGATAATGCAGCATTACCAAAAACATCAATTGCACGATCGAACATTTTAATTCGGAGCAATCCTTCTAATACATTTCGAAGGATAACACCACCAGCAAGTGCCCATACAAATGTCGGTAACTCAAACCATTGACCTTTGCTATAACCTGTCATGAATTCAGCAAAAGCTAAACATGCTGCAAACAAACCTAAAGTTGTTATCGCATTGTCAGCAGTGATTAGGCGGACTTGATGCGGATATTCGAATGGAACATATTCACCTAATTCACTAACTGCTTGTTGATTGGTCTCGTCCACTTCTTTTTGTGTTTTAGGACTAGACAACTGGTAACGGTTGATCAGCAATTTAGCCAAAGGTCCGCCAATAATACCACCAATGATCAAACCAAAGGTCGCACTTGCCATACCAAGTGCCAATGCCCCTTGTATGCCATGTTGAGTCTCTAGGATTTCACCCCATGCACCTGCGGTACCATGACCACCTGTAAGCGTAATTGATCCAGCAATCAAACCAACTAGCGGGTCTAAACCTAATGCAGTTGCTAAGCCCATCCCAACAAAGTTTTGCACGACGATAAATGAAGCAACACAGATCAAAAAGATGACTAAACCTAAACCACCTTCTTTTAATTTGGCAAAATTGGCACTTAAACCAATTGATGCAAAAAACACCAACATAAAACTGGTTTGTAATTCACTACTGGTGGTAATGCTATAACCCCAAAAGTTGTGTACCAATAAAGAGACAATTGCAGCGACTAAACCACCTGCAACGGGTTCAGGAATATTGTATTTACGTAGAAAATCAATTTTGTTAACAAGGAAGCGCCCTAACAGCAATACAATGACAGCAGCAATCAAGGTATAAAAGGCATTAAAAGAAAATTCCATAGTAATTATCCATTCTTTGGCTATATTTTTTTGCTGTAAAGTGATGCAATTTCATCCTACTAAACTTTGTAATCACACTCGCTTAGTGGTTACGGAATCACCTGATAGACACAACAAAAAATAAAATAAAAGGCAGATTTTCAATCTTGAAAATCCAAAGATTTTTAGAAAAAAATAAACTAAAGATAGACAGAATTACAATGTTGCAAATATTTAGAAAAGAAAATGGTCATGATGTTACTCCTATCATTGATAAAAGATCATTTCATCAAACAATGAGAAATACAGTTCTGATAAATCGTTCGCTTTATAGAACAGGCCAAAACATGTGATTCACCTATTGGATGGCATCAACATGCAAAAAAAAGAGCGTCAATTATGCATTTTTTTATCAAATGTCTAAACTTTTACAATAATTTTCTAGTTAAACAAATCATTTGAAATGTTCTCTTTCATACCCGCCAAAAAAACCGAGGAAAAATCCTCGGTTTTTAGCTTAGCAAATGGCTCAATTAGAAATTATATTTAGCCATTAAACCTACACGGTTATCTTTATAAGATTGACCTGCAAAGGTTTCACGCTTACCGTTAATATACTCGATACCTAAATCAATTGGTTTAGCAGGCGAATAGATCACGTTAACCCAAGCTTGTTGAACTTTTTCATTTGCAGATTGGTTCGCTTTAGCAAAATCACTGCCATTGTCAGCAAACAATGCGCCATACGCTAAAGTTGAACGAAGGTTAGGTAGGATTTTATAAGTACCGCCCACTTGAAGTGCAGTAAACTCATTCTGTTCGATATCACCATTTACCACAGAGTAAGCATTGTTACTACCGTATAAATAGTTGCTGTTACCAACAACATAAGAAGCATCAGCAAAAAGTTTTAAAGGGTCTGCAACTTTAAAGTCTGTACCTACACCAATACCCCAACCTGTTTTATCTTTGCCGACATTGTTGTCTTTATAGTTTTCAACTAAAACACGTGCAGAAGCATTACCGTTACCGCCTGCATATGATTGAGTTACTTTACCTGTTAATACAGGAAGACTGTATTTAATCGCAGTACCCGTTACACCCGTACTGTTACCTTCTTCAGCAGCAACCAATAATTTTGTTGTTGGCGCTAAGTTATATGCATAACGAACTTGCGGAATACGTGTAGCACCACCACCAAGGTTAGTTGCAAAGTTAATCATTTCTGGTGCATGACTAGACAAGAAGTTAGACGTTGTTTGACCGAATAACCAGTTGTTATATGTCAAGTAAGCATGACGAATACGCAGGTTTTCATTGGCACCTTTACCCGCAAAGTCAACTTCAACTTTACCACCAACTTTTGCATCACCAACAGGCGTGTTGAAGTCTAAACCGATACGTGTAGTTTTCGCTGTAGCACGTAATTTATCTTTTGCTTCACCTGTTGTTGCATTAACTTTGTTGAAGTCGTCATCCGCACCTTCAATGATATAGTTCGCATCACCACGTACAAGACCGTAAATGTTAATGTTAGCGCCTGATTTTGATTTTAAACCCGCAGAAGAAGATGCAGGAGCAGATTCAACTTTAGATTCGACCAAACGAACTTGTTGTTGCTGTTGTTGAAGCAATGCTTTTAATTCTTGAACTTCATTACGTAATTGTTGAATCTCTTGGCTGTCAGTAGCAGCTTGGGCTGTATTTACCATCAAAGCTGCGACTGTTAATGCTAAGCTTTTGACAATAAATGACTTACGATTTGTGAATAGACTCATGAAATACTCCTAGCCTTATTTATGATGTGCATCCGTACAATTTGACCTTTTAACTTAACCCCAAAACTTTGCTAAAAAATCAATTCTTTTTGTTTTCTTCAGTAGTCACTCAAACACCACATTAAAAAAAACATTGCACATATATGCTTGCTATTAAATTATGAAAGCGTTGAAACTAAGTTAAAACCCAAAAGTAACAATTTGTGTATAATTCTTACACTGTTGTAATCTAGCCTAACTCAACCCCTTATTTAAAATAAGTTTTACCGAATAATTCTTTGTTTTCAATTCTTTTTTCAGATTAACATTTCTGTAATTATTATATAATCGGGGGCTTAGCGATTTTTTAAAAAAATTGATCTCCAACATATACGACTATCGTATATAGTTTATTTGATGGAAAACCAAGCTTATTGAGGAAAATAGATGAATATTGAACATGTTCAGGCTGTCGATCTGGCCATCACAAGTCGTCATTCAGTACGTGCTTTTCTCGATCAACCTATCGATACTCAGTTTATCAAAGATATTTTAAATGTTGCTTGCCGTGCTCCATCAGGAAGTAATACCCAACCTTGGAAAGTTTTTGTGGTATCAGGAAAAAAACGTCAAGAATTAATTGATCGTGTCTGTGCGCTTCAAGTTGAGATCATAAAGCAGCCTGAGCTTGCTCAAAGATATACAGCACCTTTCGCATATTACCCTTCTACCTCCTTTTATTGATCGTCGACGTGAAAACGGATGGGGACTTTATGGTCTTTTAAATATTCAAAAAGCAGATAAAGAAAAAATCGCTGCACAGCATTTAAGAAATTATCAACTCTTTGATGCACCTGTCATTTTATATTTTACTGTCAACAAAATCATGCAAGTT
>WNDP01000335.1 GCA_009912575.1 Acinetobacter bereziniae | reverse complement strand
GACACCCATGACTTTACAAGCTCTGGATACATTCTGAAGTTCTTCAGCTAAATTGAGTAAGCCTACTTTGTGTTTAATGATTTGATTGTTAGTATGCAACATAAGAAAGTTACCTTTGTTTGATTAAGATTCGACACCTTTATCAAAACGGGTAACTTTCTCTTTTTCAAGATCAATGTCTGATCAGATCTGAACTAATACAGTCTATGTTTGCAACCACATGTATTTTTAGGTGATACTCGGTACGAAGTTTAGTCATTTTAAATGACGATAAATTTTGTTTTGCAGGCTAACGACAAAGCGAAAAAAACACGTGAGTTATCGCTAACTTTCCGTTCCATACTTTACGATCTATACCTCTCATCTTCAATTTTAACCTACAATACAAGCCATTAATAAAATATAAACTGACCCGTATAGATCAGTTAAATCAAAAACTCATCATGATCAGCAATTTGATCCAAAGGTTCTTTTTCAACAAACATCCAAGCACTCATCATAAGATGAGTTTGAAGAGACTGTTTTAGTCTTGAATCAGTCGTTTACCTAAGCAAACCACTTCAATCTCTTCATAGCCTAATTGTTCATAAAAGCTTTGTACATCAATATTGTCTTTACGGATTAGCAGTTGTAGCTTTGGACAACCCAAAGCAATTAAGCGCTTTTCCAGTTGCTGTATGAGTGCTGTAGCGACACCATTACGTTGATCATGTGGATGTACCGCAAGATAGTTTACCCAGCCACGATGTCCATCATAACCGCCCATCACTGTAGCAATTAACTGTTCATCTTTGACCGCCAATAGAAATAAGCCATCTTTTTGAGCCACTTTTCTGAAGATATCAATTTCTGGGTTATTCCATGGGCGTGTTAAATCACACGTCTCCCAAAGTGCAATGACATCGTCTAAGTCGGTTTCCTGAAACTGCCTGATGATAAACATAGCTTTCTTTTATCTCTTGTTTTTAAAAGAATGTTTGCAACAGATTAATATAAAAAACATCTGTTGATAAGCTGGTTTTTTAGGCAAAACGTAAATGTTTGCTTATCATTCTTCATTTTAAACCGACTGGACTGGTTACGAATGATAATTTTCTATTGCTTAAAAATGTGCATAATGACAGTGGAATAATTTAAAACAAAAAAGGAATTTCACGTGAATAAACAGGAATTTGATTATATTATTATTGGTGGTGGCAGCTCTGGTTGTGTTTTGGCAGGGCGCCTATCTGAAAACCCACAGCTTTCTGTTTGCTTGCTTGAAGCTGGTGGTGCTGGGGATGGTTGGAAAGTTGAAGTGCCTTGCGCAGCCGTGATCAGTATTCCCACGAAAATTAATAACTGGGCATTTGAAACTGTACCTCAGCAAGGCTTGAATGGTCGTAAAGGTTATCAACCTCGTGGTAAGTGTTTGGGGGGCTCTTCTGCAATCAATGCAATGGTCTATATCCGAGGGCATCGACAAGATTACGATGATTGGTCTGCATTGGGGAATACTGGCTGGTCATATGATGAGGTTTTACCTTATTTTATAAAATCAGAAAATAATCAAAGAATTAAAAATCAATATCATGGTAATCATGGCCCTTTGTCTGTGATTGATTTACACAGTGATAATCCATTACAGCAAAAATATATTGCAGCCCAGCCGCTCAAGAGCAGGGCTATCGAATTTTGGACGACTTTAATGGCGAAGAGCAAGAAGGCTTAGGCGTTTATCAAGTCACTCATATCAATGGTGAACGCTGTAGCTCAGCCCGTGCTTATTTGTTTCCGCATCGAGATCGTAAAAATTTAACAGTTGAAACCCACGCACAAACACAGCGAATTTTGATTGAAAATGGTGTGGCTATTGGTGTGGAATATAAACAGAATGGACAATTGAAACAGATTCGAGCACGACGTGAAGTGCTACTGAGTGCTGGTGCAATGCAGTCACCACAAATTTTAATGTTATCTGGAATTGGTGACCAGCACGAATTGGTGGAACACGGGATTGAGGTGAAAAAGCATTTGCCAGGTGTGGGAAAAAATTTTCATGATCATCCTGATTTTATCTTTGGCTATAAGGTTCGTGAGATACAGGGGACATTTGGGTTGTCGATCCCGGGCTCAATTGATTTACTGAAACAGATAGGACGTTATCGCAAAGAACGTCGTGGTTTATTGACGACCAACTTTGCTGAGTGTGGAGGCTTTATTAAAAGCTCCCCCGAACAAAAATTACCAAATTTGCAGTTACATTTTGTGATTGCACTGGTCGATAACCATGCTCGAACTTTGCATACGGGGCATGGTATTTCTTGTCATGTGTGTTTATTGAATCCGAAAAGTCGTGGCACGATCAAAATCAGTGGTCCAAGTATGGATGATCCATTATTGATTGATCCAAATTTTTATGGCGAAGAATCTGATTTAGAGGAAATGGTCAAAGGCTTTAAGCTCACACAGACTTTAATGCAGTCTGAAGCATTTAAAAGTATGATCAAAGAAGATCTGTTTACTGCAAATGTCCACACGGATGAGGAAATTCGACAGGTTTTAAGGGATCGCTCAGATACGGTTTATCACCCTGTCGGTAGTTGTAAAATGGGTGTGGATGACATGGCTGTAGTTGATCCTCGTTTGCGTGTTTATGGGATTCAGAACTTACGTGTGGTCGATGCTTCTATCATGCCTAAAGTGGTCAATGGAAACACCAATGCACCTGCAATTATGATTGCAGAGAAAGCGGTAGATATGATTAATCAGGATCAAGCGAGTGTGGCCTTTATCGAGAAAAAAGATAAAATTAGTGTGGCAATTTAATTTTTTGAAAAGAACCTTATATTGAATGCACTTTATGTGTATTAGTTCAGATCTGATCAGACATTGATCTTGAAAAAGAGAAAGTTACCCGTTTTGATAAAGGTGTCGAATCTTAATCAAACAAAGGTAACTTTCTTATGTTGCATACTAACAATCAAATCATTAAACACAAAGTAGGCTTACTCAATTTAGCTGAAGAACTTCAGAATGTATCCAGAGCTTGTAAAGTCATGGGTGTC
>WNDP01000334.1 GCA_009912575.1 Acinetobacter bereziniae | reverse complement strand
ACAGGCGGTGCAACGATAGAAACGATTAGGCAATATATTCAGAATCAAGACAGACCAAGCTAACCGCTTGGTGAGCTATCCATCCCCACCCAAATCAAAGATTATAGATGGGGAATTTCGCTTTATTTATTAGTTAAATAAAATAAATTGGACTCGAAAACTAAATGGCTAAACTCTCACTGAGCGAAGTATCCAAACAGTTTAATGTCGATCGTTCGACTATCTACAGAGCTGTACGCAATGGACGCATATCACGCTCCGGTGATGGTCAATTTGATATTGCCGAAGTAATTCGATGCTTTGGTGGGCCTGAACAAACTTCTCAACCGACTGAAGAACGACCAAAAAACAGTAATGATGTAGCTACGCAAAAACTTATCTCCCATTTAGAAAATGAAGTCAAAAAATACCAAGAACGTGAAGAACGTTTAATGCAACAAATTGACCGGATGCAGACCCTAATTGAATTAAAAAGTGTGGCACCTGACACAGCAGTGCCACACCCTGACGCTACAGCATGCGACAACAAATCAAAATACTGAAAATAAAGAAGATTTGGATAAAAATGTAGCAGAAAATGTCGCAACGCAACACTCTAACGCTATAGCTTGCGACACTGAAACGCTACAGCGTGCCACGTTGCAAAATGTGGCACTGCCACAACCTAAAAAGCGCGGTTTATTAGGGCGCGTATTAAATGCTGTATTCAATGAAGATTAGCTGTTTTGACTGATTAAAAATCATCACTCAGTTGATCCATTTTCCTAACTCGCTTAGGCTGTTTTTGTAATTCTAAGGCTTTCCCAACTTCATCTGTGTTTGGATCAGCAAGGTCAAAGACAGAATCCTCTAGACCTAATACCATTAAAACCGTCACCAAGTTCTTAAAATTAATACTGGGATTACCCTTTTCCAGTCGGCTAATAGTACGTTCATCGACATGGACTCGATTGGCTAACTCCAAAATTGTCAGATTCCTACGAATTCTTGCAGTTCTAATATTTTTCCCAACGTGTTTGAGCAACTCCTCTACACCGAACATCAAAAACTGATTAGAGCACTTCTTCATAAAAACCCCAAAAACCGATATTATTTCCTGTTTAAGTTAGCTTAAACCACATTTAATGCCATATGTTTTTGAGAAAAGAAGTCTATCCGGAGCCAAAGAAAAGACACTTTGAGATTTGGTTTTTTAGACCCTATGATTCATCAGGATTGTTTAACTGAGATGAACAAAACCGTGAAACAACGATCAAAGAATAGGCGTGGAACATGATAATTCATTAAAAAAGCCCAATCAGGTATGATTGAGCTTTTTTATGGAGTCTAAAATTATGATTTAAAAGACAAAATAAAAAGCATTTCGTATAACGTGCATTATGTTAATTTTAGAAACTCTTAAGAATACGGTTATGTAACTTAAAAAAGATTTGTATCAAATCATTCCAGTATTCAAAATTGATTGCCAAATTTTTTTAATCTGCAATCCTTCATTTTGCCCAACAAATAATGATGATCTTTTACCACAGGGCTTTCCTAATAAATAATCAGCCATCATTTCATCAATGGTAAGACTTTTTTGCTCATTTTCATAAATTTTTAGTGCTGAGGAAAGTAGCATAGGTGTAATTGCACTCATTTCAATATTTCCATCACTATTTGTGCACAATCCCTGCCATAAACATTTAACCAAGATCGCTGTTGTCCCTGAATTATAAAGTGTTACAGGTATTTTTTCTGCTGTAATCACTACGCCCTTAGGTACTGAGAGAGAGTTAACAGCATCTATTACATCCTGACCATAATTAGAAGCTTCATTATATGGACACGTGATAAAGCCATCTGTAAAAAAAACATTATGATCTATTTTTGAATACCCATTTTGCCTATGTGGCGTTTGATAATAAATCCAATTTGACTTATCAACGATTAATGGATGCCATACTGGATATACATCAATTACATGCCCCATGCTATCCATAATATTTTTTAAATAGCTTTTGCTCTGTTCCTGCTGATCTTTAGGTAAGTCCTTGAGATTTGAAAGTAAGTATCTTTCAGCACTCATTCTATTCTCTAATATAGATTCATTTGCCCTAAACACCATAGTAGCCCCATAAACATTCCGAAAACACAAAAATAAAAATTTACGCACAAAATGTCAAATTCATGCGCAAAAATATATTTTAATGAAAATTCTTTATTACAGAACCTCTAATAAATAAGGGAGCATTAAGCTCCCTTGTCTATCTCTACTCATACTCTTTAATCGTACTTATACTGATAAATCGCCCCATTGCTGAGACGTATGTAGAACTCTTAGGATACGAACCGTATCTTTAACGTCATAAACCACAATATAGTGATGATGAACAACTAGCTCCCGTGTACCTTTCTCCCGACCGCTTCGACCAATCAACATATTATCAATGAGTAAATCAGTTTTTTCTTCAATTAAATCATCAATTTCAATAGCAGCTATAGGATTACGTTCATCAAGATAATCATAAATATTTCTACGATCTTGGCGAGCTGTTTCTGTCCATTCAATCTTCATTCTTTGCTGCCAGTCTTGCCAATGTTGCGGCACGTCTAGCGGCAAATTCTGCCTGTACGTCCTCATGCGGAATTAACTTTCCAGTATTAGCTTCATCCAAGCCGATCTGTACTTGCTTCTTAAACCACGCATCATAAGATGCAGATTCTTGTTGTTTCTTCACAAAATCACGCATGAAGTCACGCAATAATTGCGCTCCGCTACGGTCTATATCTTTTGCAAAACTAGAAAACTCTTGCTTTAAAGACTCATCCACTCGGAATGTAAAAGTTGCTTCTGGCATGGCTCTGACTCCAATGTGTTACATTTGAATTCTATTATAACACAATAGAAACATGAAACATCAAAACACCAGTTAGAATCAGCATATCTACAGCTAGAACCTTAATCCCTCATGACTAAAATTGACCTACTCCCACCACTAAATCAAAGATTATAGTAGGGGAATCTTTGCGACCTATGTGGGTAAAGCCCACACCTTTCGACACCACACTTACACTGATAAGTATTGTGGTGTAGGAACTCTTTATA
>WNDP01000333.1 GCA_009912575.1 Acinetobacter bereziniae | reverse complement strand
TCTTTGTGAGTTAAAGTATGTCATTTATCAAATCACGCAAAAAGATTGTTACTACAGCAATCGCTTCATCACTATCAGTTATTGCAACGTCAGCTATCGCTCAGGACGAAATCGCAAAACTGCCAACGATTAAAGCACAAGCGACTGCAGAACAAAGTTTAAAAGTAGATCAGTCGGCTAATACAAAATTTGTTGCCCCACTTCTTGATACACCTAAGTCGGTATCAGTTATTTCTAAACAACTTATTGAAGACACTAAAGTAACCACTTTAAGTGATGCCCTTCGTACCGTACCGGGTATTACGTTGGGTGCTGGTGAAGGTGGTAACCCAAATGGTGACCGCCCTTTCATTCGTGGTTATAGCTCTGAAAGCTATGTATATGTAGATGGTATTCGTAATTCAACCTCTCAAAACCGTGAAATGTTTGCAGTTGAACAAGTCGAAGTATCAAAAGGCTCTTCATCTTCGTTAGGAGGTGGAGGTTCAGTTGGTGGTAGCATCAACCTGATTTCTAAAGTCGCTAAGAAAGGAGATTCTTTAGAAGGCTCGGTACAAGGTGGAACAGATGATTATCAACGTATCACTTTAGACGGCAATAAAGATTTTGGTAATGGTATTGCTGGTCGTGTTGTTGTAATGGGACACCATAACAACAAAGCTGGTCAAGGTGATGATGCAACCGAATATAAACGTGCGGGTATTGCACCAAGTATTACTTTTGGTTTAGATACAGCCACTCGTGCAACTTTAAGCTACTATTACTTAAAAACGGATGATACACCTGATGCAGGTGTTCCATACAACAACCCAAATAACTATGCCGCAGGTTCAGGTAAACCAATTGATGTTAAACAAGGCATTTATTATGGTTGGAAAGATCGCGATTTCCAAAAACAGGAAAATCAGATCGGTACAATTAAATTAGAACATGATTTAACCGACTCAATTACGTTAAGCAATACAGCAGTTTATAGCAAATCAAAAAATAATTATGTCTGGACTCAGCCCGATGACAGTCAAGGGAACTTTATTAACCCAACCACAGGACAGTTAAAAGATACAGGCATTTGGCGTCGTGCAAATACCCGTATTACTGATACAGATAGTTTTTCTGATCAATTGGCTTTAACGGGCAAATTTAACACTGGTTCACTGAAGCATAGTTTTAATGCTGGTGCAGAATACAGCAAAGCTGAATCAGACAAAGGTAGCTATACCATCACAGATCCAAATACTAAAAATATTACTGGTGCGGTTGCAAATGGAGCATGTAGTTTAGGATTAGTTGCGTCTAATGGCTGGTGTACGTCCACCTTTAATCCAAATTCAAAAGACCCGTTTCTTAGGAACAATCACACCAAACCGAGCAGTTACAACCACAACCTCTGAAACCACATCAGTTTATGTATTGGATAATATTGAAATTACGCCTCAGTGGTTATTAGATTTAGGTGTGCGTTGGGACAAATTCGATACTGAATTAAAAACCAATGCAACAGGTGTCAAAGTCGAAAACAATACTGACTTTTTCAGCTACCAAGCAGGTTTAACATTTAAACCAACTGAAAATAGTAGTATTTATGCAAGTTTTGCTACATCAGCGAACCCAGTTGGAATTGATGCAGGCGATGGTTCTGAAACAGCTGTCAATGCAAACAATAAAGACCTTGACCCTGAAAAAGCACGTACGTTTGAAATTGGAACAAAATGGGACTTATTTAACGATAAACTCAATGCGACTGCCGCTATTTTCCGTACTGAAAAGCAAAATACACGCATTCAACTTGACCCTACCACTTATACCAACGGTGGGGACAGCAAAGTTGACGGTATTGAACTTGGTCTAAATGGTAATATTACTGACAAATGGGCTGTAAGTGCAGGCTATACATATCTAGACAGCGAACAAACTAACCCAGGTCCATCATGTACTCGTGCTGGTGTTTGTACATATCCAAATGCAGCAAAAGGTAAACAGTTAACAAACGTACCGAAAAACTCTGCTACTTTATGGACAACTTATAAAGTATTACCACAAGTTACGCTAGGTGCTGGTGCAGTTGCAATGGACAAAGTCTATGGCAATACGACAAATACTAAATGGGTACCAGGCTATGTACGTTATGATGCAATGGTAAAATACGATGTCAATAAAAATGTAAACGTACAACTCAACGTAAACAACTTATCTGATGTCCGTTATTTCAGCAAAGCATATGCTTCACACTTTGCAACAGAAGCTGAAGGACGTAGTGCTGTAGTTTCATTGAACTTTAAATATTAAAAATTAATATTTAAAAAATTCAATTGAAATGGCCCCTTTTCATAGGGGGCCATTTTTTTTACCTATAATTTAGCTCGTTGTGTGTTTTATTAAACATAAACCCACTGTTATTAACCATCACTAAAAAATAATTCTATAATTTCCAATAGTTACTTTTTACCATTCATTAAAAAAACTTTTTATTTCAATAATATGATCAAGTTTAATCAGTTATTTCCCTATAGTTTTCTTTAATTATATTTAATTAATCAAACAGTTTTTCCGTATAACTATTCCCACATAATTATTGTGAATAAAAATAATTATCATTAGAATTCGCAACATCGGTTACACACCTTAACAATTTCTCCATTATTGCGTCATGAAGTTTCCTGAGCAGTATTGGGTAAGTTTGATACAACCTGCGATGGACGCAAAAAATGGCTCAAAAATATTCTGTAAAAAACAAAAAAGTGAAAACAGTTGCACTTGTAATTGCTTTACCTAACCTAGCTTTTGCAGCAACTGAAGATACAACAATACAGCTCCCGACAATTCAAGCTCGAGCAGAACAAAATACTGCATATTTAGCAACAAAGACATCCTCGACTAAACGTACAGAAACTATTTTAGATACAGCTAAAACCGTTCAGGTCATCACGGAAAAAGCACTCAAAGATCAAGGCTTACTGTCACTACAACAAGCTCTTGCAACCACGCCAGGCATTAGTTTTGGTGCTGGTGAAGGTGGTGGTGGTTATGGTGATAAGATCAACTTACGTGGCTATGAGGCAACTTATAACACCACAGTAGATGGTTTGCGTGATGCAGCAT
>WNDP01000332.1 GCA_009912575.1 Acinetobacter bereziniae | reverse complement strand
AAGTGCTTATTGATGGGACAGAGCAAGTACTAACAGTATGGCGCGGTTATAACGGTGCGAATAACCGTAGTTATATTGATCCGAATTTAATCGGTGGGCTACAAGTCATCAAAGGACCTTCCATCACACGCAATGTAAACACAGGTGTCGGTGGTGCTGTTGTTATTCATACTTTGGCTGTAGATGATGTTTTAAAAGAAGGTAAAAATTTTGGGGGAGAAATAAAAGTAGAAACCAGCAGTAATGCAGTGAAACCTAGAGAACCGCAATTACTCACAGGACAAAGTATTTATGATAATCCAAATTATCCAGCTACAGGAACTGACTGGCAAGGCAATCCAATATTCGAACCTTATTATGATCCGTCTTTATTTAAGGTAGCACGCCAGAATAAAGAAAATAATATTTATTCAGGCGATGATGTTGCAACACGTATTGCTTTGGCGGGACGTACTGATAATTTTGAAGTTTTGGCTGCTTATGCTTATCGGAATAAAGGCAATCACTTTGCAGGAAAAAATGGTAGTGATTTTTATGACAAACCTGCCACAGGACGATTTAATTATGTTCCATACCTTGCCAAAGTTTACCCAGGGGGTACAGAAGTTCCCAATACATCCCTTGAAACAGAATCTTATTACTTGAAAGCGGCATGGAAGCCGACTGATGAACAGCGTTTAGAGTTCGGTTATCGGGACAGTTCAATCATCAATGGAGAAATTTTACCTTCACGAATTGCTTGGGGTGAAGTCGTCAAAAATAAAGTAGGGGTACCACAATGGCCTCTAAGTCATATTGACTCCAAAGCCTATAATATGGAATACAAATATCAGCCTCAAAACAATAGTTTAGTCGATTTTTACAGCAATATTTGGCGGACTGATACCAAGAGCCATACTTATAGTTCTGGTGGATTTCCCAATGATACAAATGCAAATTTAGGCGTTTTTGTGAACAGTGCTATCGCAAACTCAGACAATACACGCCAAGGAATAACCTTAAGTAATAAGTTTAAATTGCTGTCTAATCTTGGTTTAACCGTTGGTGGGAGTTTTCAAAAAGAAAAACTCAGTTCGGATGATATTTATAAAGACCCGAATATTAACGGAACAAATTCGGGTTATCGAATGTTACCGAGAGCAGGGCGTCGAGAAGAAAAAGAGTTTAATTTTAACTTTGACTATCAGCCTGTGTCATGGCTGACGCTAAACGCAGGTGCAAGATATCAAAACTATTGGGCTTTTGATGATTTTCTTAATGAGCGAGTCAATGCGGGTGATCCCCAGTTTAACTTGGTTAAAAAATCCACAGCATTAAGCATGACTTATTTTACTAAACGCCCAAATATGACACCAGAACTTGAACAGCAAACACGAGAAAGTATTGAGGCTCTTGCTTTAGCAGAAGGTTGGACTGAGGAACGCAAGCAAGCTCGAATTTTAAGTCGAATTTATCAAAAAGCTAACACAATTGATTATAAAAAGGATAGCCATGGTAAATTAACTATCGCCAATAATCCCTTTTTAAACGGGACTTTAGTGCAAGGTCGGGATTATGGTTATTATTCTGGTAGTGGCACTCCTAGCGCTTATGAAGATATTGATTTAACCAAAACAGGTGTACAAAAAAGCAAAGATCATGGTTGGACACCGACAGCTTCAGCAACGGTTAATTTTAGCCCAAATAGTCGAATGTATTTGCGTTATAGCGAAGCTTATAGAATGCCAAGTATGTTTGAAAGCACGATTGGATTTTCTGGAACCTTAAGTGGTTATAAGTTAGAACCTGAGCATGCATCAAATTATGAACTTGCCTATGTTCATAATCTATCTGAGTTATTTAAAAACAGCAGTTATGCAGATATTAAATTGGCTTATTACTATAACAAAACCAAGAATGCGATTGAACGTAGTCCAACTTTGGCATTTAGCAATGTCGATAGTCTCACTACAGAAGGACTGGAACTGCAAAGTCGCTTCGACAATGGCCGTTTCTTTACAGATTTGAGTGCCAATTACCGTTTTAAGAATAAAGTTTGTGATGAAAACTCAGCAATGCTTTTAGGGGCGAGCCACCAGTTTTTATTAAATCGCTGTGTTGATGACGGATTTGTAGGGGGATATTTAGTCAGTATGGCAACTCCAAAATATTCAGTTAATTTAACACTGGGTGGACGATTCATTGATCAAAAACTCGAAGTCGGAACTCGTGCGAGTTATCACCATAAGTATGAAAATCCTGAAACTAAAAACTATAACGATATAGAGATGAGTTATTACGCCAATACCCCTTTGGCATGGGACTCAATGACCATTTTAGATGCTTATATCAATTATCGACTGAAGCAAGACACCTTATTTGAACTGGTGGGGACTAATCTCACTGACGAATTCTATATTGATCCTTTAACTCGTTCGGCAATTGCAGCACCTGGTCGAACATTTAAACTAAGCATTACTCATAAGTTTTAAGGAACTTAGAGGTAATTAACCGAATTTATTGCACGTGGTGTGCAATAAATGTGTGGAAAATAAGACAGGTACTCCTTGATTTTACACTTTAATTGAAAAATTAAAATTAGTGCAGCACATGTTTTATTTTTAATGATAATCATTAAGACTTTTATTTTTATTCTTAATGATAAAACTTTAAAACTCATATCGAGGAACTTAAAATGAAACTTCAATCTATCTCATTGGCTGTTTTACTATCTGTTGGTTTAGTGGGTGTTGCACAAGCAGCTATAGTCGGTGAATCAAGTGATATTGGTAACATTGTAGTTGGTTCAACAGGTTCACTTGGACCAACTCATCCAAACTCAGGTGTTGGTTTTGGTGTTAACACTCTTTATAACGGCGCAATTGTTGCATTCTCAGGTTTTAACGGCTATGCAGATGGTAATGGTGTTGTACGTCTAAGCCCGTACTTACCAGGGCTTCCAGCTTCTCATGCTGGGATTGGTTATGCCAACTATAAACAAGTACCTACACAAGATGTTTGGTTTGGTGAGTGGAATGCCGAAGCCAAAGATGCCAGTGGAAACCGTCTAGGTACAGTTGATCCAGCAACACATACTGTTTATTACAATGGTAAAGATGCGGATACTAGCGTTCCGTCTACAG
>WNDP01000331.1 GCA_009912575.1 Acinetobacter bereziniae | reverse complement strand
ACAAAATGAGCGGAATACCAAAAATCCTTTTCTGGCTTCAGAAAGGGAACAGATGATTTTGTCAAATTTCTCGGCTGCTGATCAAAAGCGAATTAAATTTGTTCATGTTGTTGATGTTTATAATGATACCAAGTGGGTAGAGTTGGTAAAATCATTAGTTAACGCTGTGGTATTAGAACACGATAAAATTGGTTTAATTGGACATTTTAAAGATGATTCTTCTTATTATTTAAAACTCTTTCCAGAATGGGAAATGGTTGAGCTAGACAGCTTAGTGGGTTCTATTTCTGCCACGCCTTTACGTGAAGCGTACTATCGGGGTGAAATTTATCAAGCTGAATTTCCTCTAGGCACAGCAGAGTTTTTAGCGAAATTTCAAAAAACCGAAATTTACCAACAATTAAAATACAAATTCCAAACCGAAGACAAATCAAATCTTTAATCTATTTTGATGTGGCTGCAATACACTGTAGAACAGGATCAAAATAGCAAAATAAGATTTGGAGCGGGCTATGAATTTTAAATCAGTTGCAATAAAAAGTATTGCTTTATGTAGTGGTTCGATTTTCGCACTTTCCACTTATGTAGCAACTTTGTCTTTGACAGCAAATAGTCAGGTTGGTTTTCATATAGACTCATTGGGTGCCAATATTGTTAAAGGGCAGTTTCAAAAGGTTCAGTCGCAACTAGATTTTGATATAAATACCCCTTAATCAATGCCATGCTTTAATTCTAAAGTTGCAATAGATTTGCTTAGGCGATACTTTACTTAGTAAGAACTATCATATCTACTCATCAAAAAGCCGACTTGTTTCTAAATCGGCTTTTTGCTGTTATTTGAGATTGTTTGAAATTTACAGGTTTTTGATTTAATTGGAGTAATTGAAATTTTTTCGTATAACGCCCATTATGTTAAATGAAAGTTAATGGGAATTTATTACACTTAATAATATAGCTATCCCTCATTCAGTTTGCTACTCAAAGAAAGAGGAAAAATTCCTATCCTTTTGATGGATTAATCAAATATTCAATAACTTGAGATGATTAATAACTTGCTTTTAAGGTGAGTAAGAAATTACGTGGTTCACCGTAGAAGTTTCCATAACTAGGGTAGCCAATTGCGCTGTAATGGTTTTTGTCAAAAATGTTATTTAAATTCAGTACAATATTCAATTGTGAATTGATGTCATATGCGATTTGTGCAGACCAAACACCATAATTTGGTTGCACTAACTCAATACTCGTCCATGCCCCATCAAATTCTTGTGTGGCTGGATTCAAAGCGCGAACAGAACCAACAGCATAAGTTTTGCTTTGTGCAACGACACCATCACCAATAGCCATTTTTTATATCTCTAAAGTTAACATTACGTTATCTTTAAAGGGAATTATTGTCCATTATTTTGGCTAGGATCAAACAAAATTTATCATAAATAATAATCATTTGTATTTGATAATAGTTGCTATTATCATGAGGAATAAGATTTCAAAAAATACTTTAGGAAAACAGCAATGAAAATTAAATTATTTCTATGTATGGTATTAGTTTCATGCGCTACATTTGCAGCAGACAATACAACTAAACAGGGTCGGATTGCTTCAGGGCAAAGTGAACTTAATCTCTTGATTGCTCCGATTAAATCGTTGGATGATTTGAATGCGTACATGCGTAATACGCCTAAAGCAAAGAATCCCATCGAGAAAATGTCAAAGAATGGTAAGGCGAGATTTTTAAGTAGCCTTAGGTTCAATGAAAGAGGCTTAACCAGTTTTGGGCACTTAGATTTGGAGGCAGAATTATCTGCATCAGAGATTTATCAAATCTTAAGTCTGTTTGGTGCACAAGAGCTGATATCTACGAGTAATTTGGTCATTAAAAATGATTTTGATAGAATGGTTATAAAAAATATAACCACTAGAGATCGTAGTTGGGACATTCGGGACCATGTATGTGTGGATTTTCGTGGTTGTAAACCCTTCACAGGGGTAACATGTCATGATCGTACTTGTTATTAATTTTTTTTAATACGGCATCTTAAGTATATGAAAAAAATATTTTAATAGCATTACTATTCTTGTTTACATCTCAAACTTATGCAAATGTCTCTGATAGTTTTAATCGTATGTATAATCTGCAGCTGGCTTCTTTGGATAGTGTAGATCAAAATCAATTTAAGAAGCCGTTACAAATGATTTATCATCAAGAACTGGCAGATATCATTGCAAATAAGAAATTTAAAAATCTAAGCGATATTCAATTAAGAGAACTACTAAGGGCTCTAGATATAGTGAATTTCCATTTATCTGATGAGCAGTATGTTGTTGCAATGAAAATGGTGTTTGATGAGTTGGTTCAGCGCAATTCAACCAAACCAATGGACTATCGACTTTATTACACAGCTTTAGTTGCAGCACGACAATTCGATCAAGCGAGACAATTTGCACAAAATCATCCAAATATAAGTTTGCAAAGTCTACCAAAGATCAAATTTGATACAGATTTAAAACTAGATCAGCCAACGATACTTAAGCTCAATCCAGATATGACGATGTCTGTACAAAATTTCAATTTAGATTTATCTGAGCAGGTGATTATTGTTGCCAGTACAGGTTGTGGTGTTTCACTCAGAGCTAGAGATGCGATCTTTAAAAATAAACGAATAAAAGGGCTACTTAAACCTTATACCACATGGCTTGAACCTCAAACAGGATTCTTAAGTGCTGAATCTATCCAAGAATGGAGTAAGGATATTGATCATCAGGCAGAACTGGTCGTGGTTTATGATCAATCAAAGTTCCCTCAGCTAGGTGATTGGACAATGCCTACATTTTATTTTCTAAAAAATGGGAAAGTGGTTTATAAATTTTCAGGGTGGAGTGAGCAAGGCAAATGGCAAGAGTTGCAACAGGGCTTGGAAAAAATCAATTTATCCAGTGAATAACTCTTTATTACAGTTTATGAAGTCTGTTGAAATATCAACAGACCTTAAATTTAACTGTACTAGCTCAAACCAGATCTGACAGTTACCCATTTTTTAGTGTGCCTGTCAGGTTAAATTTGAGCTAAATTCTTCTCAGCCCAAATTCGCTTCCCATCAAGTACTGTTTCCAGTGGTGTGCGACC
>WNDP01000330.1 GCA_009912575.1 Acinetobacter bereziniae | reverse complement strand
AGACCAAACGGACGTATGCGGTCAAAACATTCAAAAGTTTTCAAATTAAAACTCATCGAAATTAGGAGTCTTAAATGACATTACCTGTTTCTAATGTCGTCAATGTCAGCATTAGTCTTGCTGCATTGGCGGCAGGGCCTCGTTCGTTTGGCTCTTTACTGATTCTAGGCTCAACCAGTGGTGTGATCAATAATATTGAGCGTATGCGCCAATATTCAAGCATCAAAGAGGTTGGCCAACACTATGGCGTTGATGCTCCAGAATATAAAGCGGCATTGACGTATTTTGGCCAATCACCAAAGCCACGGACTTTATATATTGGCTATTGGCACAAAGATGGACAAACACCTGAGACTATTCAAGCTGCTATTACAGCATGTTTAGATTCACTAAAATGGTACGGTTTGGTTGTGGCATCTGACTTAACCGATGAACAAGTTTTATCTGTTGCCTCTCTGATAGAAGCGGCTGATCCTGTACGCGTATTTGGTTATACGACTCAGGTAGATAATTCAACAAGCGCGACAAGCAAAACCGATATTGCTTACAAACTTTCAAATGCGAAGTACCGCCGTACATTCTGTATTTTTTCAAGCACCAATGCTTATGCAGCAGCTTCAGTTTTTGGTCGTGCATTTAGCGTGAATTTTAACGGTGCTAATACCACAATCACCCTTAAGTTTAAGCAATTGCCGGGCATTCCACCTGAAGATTTAAAAATCTCAAAAGCCAATGCCTTAACTGCAAAGCACTGTAATGTTTTTGCAGGTTATGACAATGACACCGCTATTTTACAAGAGGGTGTGATGTGTGATGGAACATTCATTGATGAAATCCATGGATTAGATTGGTTGCAAAATCATTTAGAAAATTCACTGTGGAATCTGTACTACACCAGTACAACCAAGATTCCGCAAACTGCCGCAGGTGTAAACCGTCAGTGTGGCGTACTTGAGCAAGCATGTGAACAAGGGATGAATAACGGCTTGATGGGCGAAGGTCAGTGGAACGGTGATAGCTTTGGCGCATTGAACACTGGTGACTATCTACCAAAAGGTTTCTATGTGTATGCCAATAGCTTAGATGATCAAGCTCAGTCAGAACGTGAGGCACGTAAAGCCCCTGTTTTTCAAATTGCAGCGAAATTGGCAGGTGCAACACACTTCGCCGATGTTGTTGTCTCAGTGAACCGCTAAGGAGCAATTTATGTCTACTTATAGCTTTATGGACACTCAATGCTCATTAACGAGTGCTGATGGTGTCATTGATCTAGGTTATGGGCGCAGGTATTGCCGAAGAAGGTATTACCTTTGCAATGGCTGGCGATAAAAACACTATGACAATTGGTGCAGATGGTGAGGGTATGCATTCCTTACATGCTGATAACTCAGGTCAGGTCACAATTCGTCTACTTAAAACATCGTCAGCAAATGCCAAGTTAATGAACATTTATAACGCTCAAAAAGGCGTGACACGTAAATGGGGCAAAAATACCATCACATTGAACCATTCGGGCTCAGGTGATAACCACACAGCTTCTAAATGTGCATTTAAAAAAGTTCCTGATTATACCAATGCGAAAGATGGTGCAATGGTTGAATGGGTATTTGATTCAATCCAAGTCGATATGAAATACGGCACTTACGAATAAGGTTTAAATATTAATGAATGAACTCATCACAATTGGTGAGCATGAGTATTCTATCGGGTGCTTAAATGCGCTCGATCAGTTTCATGTATCACGAAAAATCGCCCCGATTATTCCTACACTTATGCCAATTATTTCCGAAGTTGCTAAGGGCGACTTATCAAAAGTCATTGATTCTATAGAGCTTGGAGATAACAACGAGCTTGGGAGTCTTGAGCCATTAGCACAGGCTTTAGAGCCTTTTATGGAAGCATTCGCAAAGATGCCAGAGGATGATGTGAATTACATCATTCACAAATGCTTGTCTGTCGTTAAACGTGGTTCATCTATTGTGTGCCGTGGTCAATCCATCATGTTTGATGATTTGGATATGGGGCAGATATTACCGCTTGTAGTTGCTGTAATTCGTGTCAGCCTTTCAAATTTTATTCAAGGACTGCTTATGAAGGCATCGAGCATTCAGAGTCAGTCCACATAGAGTTTCAAAGTTTACCCAATCAAGAAGATTGGCTTATGCGTCCAGTTATTAAGGGAATGTGCAAATTTGAATCTTTAAAAAATGGCAAGATTGATTTGGCAGACATTGCATTAATGAATGATGCGTTAGATGTGGTTGCAGATAATGAATATTTGATTAGTCAAGAAAGTGAAAAAGAAAAGTAAACTTTTCGTTGTAAACCTGCTCACTAGAACGCGCAAAAATATTATTCGTTATGAAAAAGTGAATAATGAACTTTAAAAGCAAAACCCCGATAGTTGGCGCTAACGGGGTTTTTGGTATCCAGTTGAACTTGCAAGAACAAGAGGAAATAAATCTATATGGAAGATCTTATCAAATTAATTAATTGGTGTCTAACGGAGATAAACAAAATGAAATCTTGGCGTTTCATATCGATCTTAATCACGATTGTTGTTTGTACATATATTTGGAAAATGTAAAGGACGGATGTTCTCATGGCTGAAGAAGGTGTAATACGCAATTTTATGGTTGCACTTGGTTTTAAAACTGATAACACAGGTTTAGAACAAATGCAGAAAGCCATGGGCGGAGTAGAGTTAAAATCGGTTGCTTTGAAAACTGCTTTGATGGCGTTGGCGACTGGTGCAGTTATCGCCGTGCGCCAAACAGCAAGTGAGCTTGATAAGCTTTACTTTTCATCTCAGCGCATCGGTGCAAGTGCAACCAACATTACTGCCTTTGGTAATGCCATTAGTCAAATGGGGGGTAATGCTGAAAGTGCGTTAGGCACATTAGAATCATTAGCCGAAAAAATGCGTAACTCCCCCGGCTATGAGGGAATGATCAACAGTCTTGGGGTGAACACTAAGCTTGAAAATGGCGAGATGCGAGATCGTGTCGAAGTCATGAAAGATGTACTAGCTCAAACCAGATCTGACAGTTACCCATTTTTTAGTGTGCCTGTCAGGTTAAATTTGAGCTAAATTCTTCTCAGCCCAAATTCGCTTCCCATCAAGTACTGTTTCCAGTGGTGTGCGAC
>WNDP01000033.1 GCA_009912575.1 Acinetobacter bereziniae | reverse complement strand
GCTTGTCTTGAGATCTTAAGCCATTGGCACAAACGAGTAACACTTAATCGTCTTTTGCTTTTCCAATCTTCGAAACGTGCTCGATATACTTTTTTTGGAAGTCAGTCCCACATTCTTTGTCTAGATGGTAGATGACATCTTCTACAAATTCAGTCTTCAATTTCTCTTCAGCCAATTGTTTTTCTAATTGACGGATTCTTTGCTGTGGAGTCAGCTGACGTTTAGATGATTTTGGCATGGTCTTTGAAATCCAATCTTGTTGTCCGAACTTACGAAGCCAGACAAGAACAGTTGATCTTCCTTGAATACCATATTTTGCCTGAACTTGCTTGTAAGTAAGTTGCCCTTTTTCAACTTCCTGAATAACCATCATTTTAAAGGCAAAAGAATCATCTCTCTGAGTACGTTTAACTCTTTGGCTTTGTTCATGTTCCATAAAATAAGTTTCCTATGTGTAAACTTATTTCAGGACGGGACACAAGCGATAATAAAAAAGCCATTGGAAAGTGGCTTTTGTTAAATGCATGCAGTGATTTACGAGTTTGGACCGTCTACGCGTTCAATATTAACGCGTGCCGTTCCTGAATTTGTAATACCTAAACGCTTCGCAGCGCCATAAGAGAGATCAAGTACACGATTACCATGGAATGGACCACGATCGTTAACTTTAACCACAACACTCTTACCATTGTCTTTATTGGTTACACGAATAAAGCAGTTTAATGGCAGGCTACGATGAGCTGCAGTGAGTTCATTCATATCGAATGTATCACCACTTGCAGTTTTACGACCGTGGAACTGACGACCGTACCAAGATGCAACACCAGTTTGGCTAAATTTGCGAACTGTATTAGAAGCAACTTCATTAAGTTTATCAATTACTGAAGGCTCATCTTCAGGAACTTGAATCTTTGCTGCAATAGTTTGACGACGGGCTTGATCGCCAGAACGTTCAGTAATTGACAAACTGTTTAGGTTTGAAAAATGAGAATTGAAATTTGTTGAATCTTTGCTAATCACACGAGAAGCTAGACTCGAACTATCCGAATCATTATTTAAATATGATGACTGAACCATTTCTGAGTTGACTTGCGTCATACTCAGACCCATGGTCAGGGCCATCACATATTTGAGTGAAGCATGCATCGTTTAACTCCTTGGAACCTCAATTTTAACTTTCTAAGTCGCTGAAAATTAACCATAGAGGTCTGTAAATTCACTTTTGCAACTGCATTTAACGGAAAGGATAATATTCAAGCTGCATTAAAGGTGTCTAGCATTATTTAAGAAACAGTTACAAAAAGGACAAATTCTTACAGGTTTTGATTAAAAAATAACCAATATTGTAACAATTTATTTAAAAATTATATATTGTGATCAAATTAACAAAAAAATTCTTGACTTATTCTACTTGAAGGAAATTGCAAGTCTTATCGACTTACAATTTCAGTGCCTAAAAGCCATAAAGCGGTGGCATACATGCGACTTCTATTATATGTCGTAATCACTTGAAAATTAGGATAAGTAATATAATAAATAGGACCATTATTGTCTTCTAATTGAATGATATTCACCAAGTCTAAATCATCAATTTTAACAATTGGGTTTAATGGAGAAATTCCTAAATTTTTCAGTGAACCATAAGGAACAGGTTGGGTTAAATCTTTGGCAATAATTGAATCAGGATTGTTTCCTGTATATCGCGCTAAAAATGCAATCGGTTGATCTCGTTGCCAACCATGCTGAGCAAGATAGTTAGCAATAGAACCAATCGCATCTACAGCAGAGTTACGCAAGTCGACATGGCCATTGCCATCATAATCCACACCAAACTTAGACACATTACTTGGCATAAATTGCGGATAGCCTACAGCACCTGCATAGGAACCAACAATCGAATTGGTTGGAACACCATCTTTATATGACCATGCGATAAGGGCACCTAATTCATCCTGAAAATATTGAGCACGGCGAGGATAACCAAAACCCAGTGTAGCAAGTGCATCACGGGTGATAAATGAGCCCTTATTCGAGCCATAACCTGTTTCAACCCCTAGGATGCCCAAAATGAATGATTGATTGAGGCACACCAAACTCTGCTGTTCTGCGCGATTTAGCGTATCTGCATATTGTTGTTTGAAACGCACGCCACGCTGAATAGTGCCTTCGGCTAAAAAGTTAGTCTTATACTGATACCATGGCTTGCTTTCACCTGGGCGTTCCATGATATTGATGGTATTCGGCAAATTGCGTGAACCATTCATAGCGCAATCAATTTGTTCTGCACTCAAACCATAAGTTTGGTTTTGGCTTTGAAATTATTGTATTCAGGATTATTTGCAAAATCATTCGCTTGGCAAAAGCTGGTCAGTGAAAAAGCAGCTGCACAAAAAGTGATGTTTTTAACCTTTTGTAAAAGCCCAAAAGTAAACATAGGTTATATTTCCTAATTATTTATGATCAAAAATTAACGATGCGAATGGATCGACATCACAATGCCAAAAGTGGCCATTAAAGTAATAATTGCTGTGCCACCATAACTCATAAAGGGTAGTGGTACACCGACTACAGGTAAAATACCACTGACCATGCCTGCATTTACAAATACATAAACAAAAAATGACAAAGCAAATGTACCTGCAACCAAACGACCAAAATTATGGAAGCACTGTAAACTCATTTGAAAAGTTCTAAAAATAATACAAAAGTAAATGGTGATCAAAAGTAGGATACCAATCAAACCAAACTCTTCTGAGAATGCAGCAATAATAAAGTCAGTATGACCTTCTGGTAAAAAGTGTAAATGTGATTGGGTACCTTCTAAGTAGCCTTTACCCATAAATCCGCCTGAGCCAATCGCGGTTTTAGATTGAATGATGTTCCAACCTGTGCCTAAGGCGTCAGCTTCAGGATTAAATAAGGTGAGAACACGCTGTCGTTGGTAATCATGCAATAAGAATTCCCAAGCCACTGGAATAACCACAGCAACTGCACTGATCGCACCTACAATCATTTTCCATGAAAGTCCACTGAGGAACAGCACAAAAATCCCACTGGCTAAGATCAACAGTGATGTCCCTAAGTCGGGTTGTTCAGCAATTAGAATAAAAGGAATACCGATCATAAGTAATGACAAAACGACATTCTTAAAGCTTGGTGGAAGAGGATTACGTGATAAAAACCAAGCAATCATTAATGGCATACCAATTTTTAAAAATTCACTGGGTTGTACACTACCAAAGCCTGGAATACCAATCCACCGTTGTGCGCCCATTCGCACTTCACCAAATAGCTTAACCGCAACCAGACATACCAAACCAAAAAGATAAAAATATGGTGCGAATGCTTGATAAACTTTAGGTGGGACTTGGGCTAAACTGCACATCACTAAGAAACCAATGCCAAAGCTCATTGCTTGTTGGGAAACCAGTCCCATATCCTGTACTGATGCGCTATAAAGCACAGTTAAGCCCAGTAATGCATTTAAAATGAGGAATAAACTCAACCAAGGGTCAATATGTAGTTTTTGCCAACGAGAAGGGAGCGTAGCGGTGCTTAAACCATCACGAGGAGAATGCCGTAAAAATTTATATTGAGAGCTTGGTACCATTGGTCTGTTTTGTACAAAAAGTATGTTTTGCGCATGCTATCACAATCCCTCTCGAAGGCAATGAATATCAATACTTCGCAACAAAATTATGTCTGAATATTTAGAGGGGATTTTATAGATGAAAGATGTTAAAACTAAAGCTGAATCGCCAATTTACGCTGATATGCTGAGATTGATTCTACAATTTTCTGTATGCTCCAACACTATATAATTATAGCTATGGTTAATTATTTGAATTTAAAAAGAAATTATATGTATTTTTAAAAAGACACATTGAGAGCATGAAAAAATGCCCTTAATAAAAGGGCATTTTTATATTTAAAAAATCAATTAAAATTTATCGATCAATTAAAAAATAAAGTGTCGTAATATTCTGCAACTGCTGCAATTTCATCCTTATTTAAATTAGGAATCAATTTATCAATTGCGATATGTACAGCTTTACCTACAGCCGCTGCACCAATATCTGCTGCTTTACGTTTAATCATCCCTAAATCAAGGGTTTTATTAAAGTCACGCATAAAGTGGTTGGTGGTTGCATCTGCAAACTGTTTAAATTGCTCTGCTAAAACGGCACGATTTACATCACCATTGGCTTGAACTTCAGCAAAACTATTTTTTAGGTTAATGACCAAATTAGGATCTAAGTTAACCCCAACACGATATTGACCTTGCGGATCTTTAAATAGACTACGTTCTGAAAAATCTACAGACTGGCGTACCACATCGTTGTCTGCTTTACTTAATAATTGTTTAAGCAATACAGCAACAGTTGATTTGACATAACCCGCGAGTTTTTCAGCAGTGTCTCGCTTGTCGCTTGCAGGGAAGCGACGAACAAGCTCAATCAAAAGCGTATCAATAATTTCTTCATTAATGAGTAACGCTGTTTGATCACGTAAAGGATAAAGTGGTTCGTTAGAGTTTTTTTTCTCGATACCTGTCTGAATATTCTTTAATAGTTCTTCAGAAGGTACAAAACCAAAAAAAGGCATGTGTTCAACCTCAATGTTTATTGTCGCGCCAATCGAATTGGGCTTGGCATCCATGATTCATCAGATACACGACATGGGTTAATATCTAAACCACCACGACGTGTATATGTTGCATAAACCATCAGCTTTTCTGGTTTTAAATTTTGCCAAATATCGGCAAAAATTTGTTCCACGCATTGCTCGTAAAAACCGTTATGCTGACGATAGGAGATAATATAAGCTAAAATACTACGATAACAAGGTTTTTTACCTTGGTAACGGATAAAAACAGTTCCCCAGTCGGGTTGACCTGTTACAGGGCAGTTACTTCTTAATAAATGTGAAAATAGTTGAATTTCAACACTTTTATCTGTTGTTGAAGTATCTTGATCAAAGCTCAAAAGGCTGGCATCTGGATGATTGACCAGATGGTCAGGTTCTTGATCATCAATACAAATACCTGTTGGTTTGGTAATGTCTAAATCATCCACTTGAAATAAAGTTAAAGTGACAGGTGCTTGCGCTGCTTGAGACAAATCTTTTTCAACAGTATCGATAAAAGCTTGACGAGAATCAAACTGAGTAAAGTTCATGCTATTAAAATACAGCTTGAGCGATTTCGATTCGATCAAATTCGGTGAAGTTGCTGGGAGTGCAATACGCCCAATTGCAACTTGAGGAATCCCCTTAGCATTTAGCCAAGAAATTTCGAAAACATGCCACCAATCTTGACCTTGATATATGCCTTCAACTTCAGCATATTGTTCACGTGCTTGTGCACGTGAAATTGGGAAAAGAATTTCAGGCTGATAGGTAGTCGGGTAATTGGTTTCTTTACCCAATAAAGATTGTTCAACAGACATTATTCACGCATTCCTGAACCACGAGAAAGTAAATAGTAAGCAACACCATAAAGTAAGCCACAGCAAAGTGTCACTATGATTAAAGACAAAGTAACATTGACATCACTATGACCTAAAATTCCAAAACGGAAAGCATTAACCATATATACGATCGGGTTAACTAAAGAGAGATTTTGCCAAAATGGGCTTAAAGCACTGATCGAGTAAAATACTCCACCAAGATAAGTTAGTGGTGTTAAAACAAAGGTTGGAATAATTGAAATATCATCGAAAGATTTTGCATATACAGCATTGATAAAACCACCCAAAGAGAACAATAGTGAGGTCACAATCACAGTATATATGGTCACAAAAATATTATGTATATAAAGGTCAGTGAAGAACATGCTCATGGCAGTGACAATCGCACCGACAAGCACACCACGACATACGCCACCAATCACATAACCACATAAAACCATGTGTAATGGAACTGGGCTCATAATGAGCTCTTCAATACTTTTTTGAAATTTAGCACTGAAAAAACTTGAAGATACGTTGGCATAACTGTTGGTAATCACAGCCATCATAATCAGACCGGGTACGATGAATTGCATGTAGCTAAATCCACCCATTTGACCAATACGAGAACCAACCAAATTACCAAAGATTACAAAGTACAAACTCATGGTAATGGCGGGTGGGAGTAGTGTCTGTGGCCAGATCCGCATAAAGCGACGAATTTCTTTTAAAACGAGTGTGTATAGTGCAATTTGCAGTTGATTAAAATTCATTGTGCTGCTCCTTGCAGGTTTTTCTCAACCATTTTAACAAAGAGTTCTTCGAGACGATTCGATTTATTACGCATACTGCGTACACGAATACCTTGAGCTTCTAAAAGTTGGAATAAATCATTTAAAGCGTGTGCTTTGTCCATCGTAACTTCAAGCGTCATTGGATCAATTAAATTAAATTTAACCCCGATGATGTCAACGGTGACGGGCTCGATTGGATATTCCAAATCAAAAATAAATGATTCTTCACTAAGCTGATTTAAAAAAGCTTTCATTGAGGTGTCTTCTTTAATCACACCACGGTCAATAATCGCGATTTGGCGACAAAGCATTTCAGCTTCTTCCAAATAATGTGTGGTTAAAATAATAGACGTGCCTTTTTCATTCATTTCAGTGAGAAAGTCCCACATTGAGCGACGCAGTTCAATGTCTACCCCACCAGAGAGCATCCGACCTTGGGTATTACGTTTTTCCCATAATCCGAGTTTTTCCAAATATTCTTCTGCACGGGTCTGCGCAATTTTAGGTGGAATACCGTAATAACCTGCTTGAGTCACTAAGATATCAAAGATCTTTTCAAATTGACCAAAGTTAAACTCTTGAGGCACAACACCTAAACATTGTTTGGCATGTGATGGGTGGGTATCTAGATCATGTCCAAAAATTTCCACGGTTCCTGAAGTTTTACGTGTTAAGGAACTGATAATACCGATTGTTGTAGATTTACCTGCACCATTCGGTCCTAAAAGTGCGTAAAACTCTCCTTCTGGAACAGTTAGATCGATTCCTTTGAGTGCTTGGAATCCATTTCTATAGGTTTTCGATAAATCTCTTAACGTCAAGGCATCAGTCATGAAATTCTCACATGGTTTCAGGAGTGTGTATTGTGAGCGATCTTTTTCAATAAACCAAGTAAGTTAGACGGAATTCTACATTGCAAATATAGAACATTGTTTAAAGCATGATCATCAATGAAAAGAGTTGTTTTATAAATGCTTTACCTCACGGTTTTTTTTGTTATGATGTGCCATCTCAATTTAAGCGCCCATAGCTTAACTGGATAGAGTACAGGTTTCCGAAGCCTGTGGAGTGGGTTCGAGTCCCGCTGGGCGTACCAAATTTGTTGCACAAACCTATAGAAAGTGGCATTAAGTTGTTTATAAATAAAAGAAAATAACTTAATAGCTTGCACAAAGTAGCCCAAAGTAATTTATAGTTGTAACGCATGTTTTGCAGTATAGGTTGCGTTACAATAATTAAAACTCAAAATTTGTAACGCAAAAAGCCATGCCAAAGAAAGTAGTGCCGTTAACGGATTCGAAGATTAAAGCAACGCAAAAACAATTTAAAGCTAATATAAACAGTGGATTAGCCAAAGATTTACGTTTGTCTGATGGTGATGGATTAAATCTAATTTTCCGTACTTCTGGTGCTGTACTTTGGAGATTTGACTATACTCGTCCAATCTCTAAAAAGAGAAATACTTTAGCTATTGGTAATTATCCTGAAATTACTTTGGCCGAAGCTCGTGGAGTACGAGAAGAGTACAGAGCGTTAATTTCAAAAAATATTGATCCTCAAACTTATCGAAATGACATTTTAGAAGAAGCAAAAATTAGCCATGAAAATACATTTAGAAAAATTGCTGAAGAATTTAAAACCAAACAAGTCTTAACACCTGCGACTGTCGTTAGAAATGAGCGGATCTATAACTATTTATATGAAGAATTCGGAGAGATGCCGATTTCTGAGATAAGAGCTAAACATCTGGTTAAAGTCATTCGCAAAGCAGAAGCAAAAGGCACAATAGAAACAGCACATAGAATTCGATCAAAAGCCTCTCAAGTATTCAGGTACGCCGTTTCATTGGGTTTTTGTGAGCGTGATGTTGCACATGATTTAATTGGGACGATTAAGCCTAGAGAAATTAAACATTATTCAGCTTTGGTTGAAGAAAAAGACTTTGGCCAACTATTAAAAGACATTGAGCAATATGAGGGTTATGTTCACACTAAGTTCGCTTTAAAAATTCTCCCACATGTTTTTGTTCGTACTGGTGAGTTACGTCATGCTAAATGGTCGGATATAAATTTTGAAGAACGTACTTGGTCCTATACTCCACCTAAGACTATGAAAAAGACAGGTGTTGAACATATCGTTCCTTTATCAGATCAAGTTATTGAGTTGCTTAAAGAGTTAAAACCATTCTGTTATAAGTCTGATTTACTTTTTCCAAGTATCTCGAGTAAAACACGCCCAATGTCGGACATGACAATTAATATGGCTTTACGAAGAATGGGTTATAATCGTGACAAGATGACAGGGCATGGCTTTCGTGCAATCGCTCGAACATTATTAGAAGAAAAGTTAAAGTTCCCTGTAGAACGAATTGAACAACAGTTAGCCCATCAAGTACGTGATATGCATGGTCGTGCTTATAACAGAACCAAGTTTTTAGAAGAACGTGCTGAAATGATGCAGGCTTGGTCTAACTATATAGATAAATTAAAGGCTTCCTAAGAAGCCTTTTTACTAAAGAAGTTATTGATAGTGGAAAGTCGCCAGTAGCGGTATTTACTTTCAGGGTCAACATAATCGGGTTGTGGAAATAAACCTTTCTTTAATTTGCTGTCGATCGTATTTCGACTAAAAGTAAGTTTTGCGACTTCTGATGTTTTTAATAATGGATCGTCCATTAAGTTTTCTCCAATGCTCATAAATTCACTTACGCCACTTGTCCAATCGCTTTTCTAATTTCTCTCGGTAAATCATCATTTAATACACTGACCAGTTTTTCATTGACCAGGTGAAAGAGGATTTTTACCAGCTCGTTGGACATTTCAGGGCGATGACCACAACCACTAATAAAACGGGGAGAAAGCTCTTCACGGAAATCTTCTAGCAAGTCGATTTCATTCTCTGTAAGGATTTCAGTCAATTTCTCAAAACCTAATCTTTCATTGTTATTACTCATTTGTTTACCTCTATCTGAGCAAAAAATTGCACAAAAATCTAAATTATTCATAAAAATGTGCAGAATATTGCTCAAAGTGTTTATTTAAATTAGTTGATCAGGCTGCGATGCCTTTCTTGTCCAGTAATTCAGCCAAAACGTATTGAGCTGTTTTCGCTTTGGCCAACATTTGTTTTTCTTTGGTTGCATCACGTTTAAAACGAAGCGTAGTGACTCGTAATGCTTTGTCGAGATGACTGACTTCATGTAAGTTTTCATCTTCATAGCCAATCAATTCGTATGGTGTATCAACTAAGCAATAAGCGATTTCAGCTTGTCTTCTATCCCAAAGATGCATGTAAGCTAAAAGCTGCCATTCATATCCTTTCTTTCCACCTAGTTTGAGTTGATAAGGGTGGGTTGCTTTGGACCAAGATGTTTTAATATCAATAATCAAACTATTCTCTTGATCATCAATATCGCATTCGCCAGTAATCAGATCTGAGTTTTTACGTTCAGTATTTTTCACATAACTTGTGAAGTTGTAGCTGTTATATAAGTCGATAGAATCTTGCTCAACGATGCGACCTTTCTCAATTTCACCAAAACTCAAATCTTCTTCCCAATCTAAAGCAACTTGAGATGCCAAACATTCGAGATAGGTATAAGCACCTTCAGCTAATGTATCCTTCTCTGGATACCCCATGATTTTTCCAATTGATGAAGCTCTAATTAGTTTCATTATTTTTGACTCCATTTAATTGGTTAAGCTGATCTTGAGTTAAGGCATATCCAGCGACAATTTGCTCAATAGTGTAATGTCCTGATTCAACTGCTTTCAATGCTTTATCGAACTGCTGTGGCGTAATAGGGTGTAACGCTTTTTGGATGTATGGCACTTCCTTTCTAATACGCAAACAAGCAACTATTTCACCTGCGACTTTTACGGATGACTCAAAAACGGTAATTGATTTACCTGCCCAATCCTCTAAATACGGACCATACATTCTTTCGATTGTTTTGCAGTTCGTTCTATTTAGAATCATTGGTTTTGAGTTCATTAATTGTGCAACGGTACATTCTTCTTTTTTACCACCATCACCTACGACAATTTCACGACCTACAGAGCGGATTGTGACAGTTAAGTCCTGTCCGTTTGGAAGGCAATAAACACCTAGATATTTAGGATTGATTAATTGCTTCCAATGGGTACGGTTTTGAGTTTGAGCATTCATTTTATTATCCTCAGTGCAGCATTACGCTGCACACTCCAATTGTTCAATTGCATCAGCTTGTAACCACTGATTTAGTTCAGTTACTTGCGAATCAGTAAGAATGAAATGCAAGCCTGGTGGTGTTTCTTCAAAATCGGAGTGAGTGACTAAAACCAAAGTTTTGTTATCAACTTCTAATTTGGTGTAATTAACTTCACATCCATTTTCAGGATCAAATTGAGATTCGACATCAATTGAATCAATTACTTCTACGCCTTTAATTTCACAATCAATTGAATAGTTGCCAATAGCGAAAGCGAATTGAACATTGTTTGAATCTGTTGCAATCGTATCTGTGTCAATCGAAAGCATTGGAAAGCAAGGAGCGAATAGCTCAGGTTTTGAAAAGGGCATATTCATTGTTTTACCCCTACTTTAGCGATTGAGCTTTGAAACCCTGCACAATTCACTACGCCAGCAAGACACATTGCGATAACGATAAGGGCAGGGATAACTAAGCCTGATTTCTTATATTGAACTGTATTTTCAGGTGTAGGTTGTTGATATAGCCTTCCTGTTTGACTTTTAGAATGTATCTTTTGCATAATGTTCTCACTCTTTGAGTAAAAGCCCCGACGCCTGCAAGTGATGGGGCTTTTTTATTAGTTTGTGAGAAAATATTAGCATACCTATATTTATTATCAATAGGAATTCTAATATTTTTATTGGTTACATAATTTTAATTATTTATTACATAAAAAAAGCCCACCAAATGGCGGGCTGATCTATTGAAAATTTAGTATTAACACTGAATATTGTATCGGGTTTTATACGAAGCTATTGTTTTTAGAAGGTCTGAGCCAATGTCTATATCAGCAGGATCAGATAGTTTTAGAGCGATTGGAATGTATTCCTTTTCGTATGTAGCAGGGAAATCCTTACATATAATTTTTTTACGTTCTTCTATAGGTGTTGTTGGTGCTGCCAGTGTGCCTAGATACGATGTGATTTTTAGATCCACTTCTTTATATTCCTTAAGAAGCTGTTGACGTTCAGGTGAAATTTTCTCTGGTTTGTCACATCCAAGTATAGAAAGGGTCAATAAACATAAATATGAAACGGTTTCCATAGGGTAGATTCTTCTTAGGAATTTGTTAAGTAAAGAAAACCCACACAGGGTGGGTTAGATTAATGACATTCTCAAACATCATTATGCTGTTTGAGTATGTCATCTAGATTTTTTGCTAATTTTGCTGATTCATATTCATTATAAATGTGTACTGGAATAGGTGCTTTTTTTAGAATTTTTAATGCATCATTAAAAGCTGGCATTAATTCATCATCTAGAGGGCGGCCTAGCATATAGTAAACTTCAAAATTTTCATTCGATGATGCCAAACTAGTAATTTTACCTAACCAATTTCTTGCCTTCTCACGAATATTTTCACTGGTTGCAAGATCAAAGGTTAATGGTTCTAAACAGTGAAGTGCACCATTTTGAAGCGTGTAATTAAATAACAATTCATCATCAGATGTGGTAATTTTTCTTGGTTGAAGTTCTCTTACTAAATCAAAAGAACTCAAGTCTTTTTTAAAGACTCTCCAAACATCTTCATCAGTTTTTTTATCTTTTAGGTTCTTAGCATCATATTTTTCAACATAGCGGAAATATAAGTCATTTAAACTTTCTTCCAAATTAAATGATATTCCAGAACCACCAAATGACCACTGCAAACTACTGTCGTCTTTAGGTAATATTGAATACAAAATATCTTCTAGTTTGTCTTCAAATATAAATCCTCCATTGGGGGAGTGAAAGGATTCAAAAACACTCTCAATATGTTTTAAAATTGTTTTTAATCTTTCGCCATTAACAGTAGGGAATAAACTTGTTATTCTTTTGTAAGTATGGCGACATTTAATTCCACCAAAAGCTCCATCCTTTGAAAATAAGCATAGACCAACATTTATAAACTCACCTGTAACTGTATCATGGACGTAACGAAGCACAGCAAACTGATACTGTCTAAATTCATCATTAAATACAAATTTATTCATATTAGCACCCTCTTAATCTCATGAAGTGCAGGTTCGATATTGTCCCTAATATCTTTAATGTGCGTCAAGGCATTTTTTATTGCAATAGCTGCAATTTCACTTGATCTCCAATCATCTGGTAAAGCTAAAGAATATTGTTCTAATCGTTTGTTGTTTAAAGTAAGCCATGATTTTTTTAGTTCTGATAAATCAATATTTTGATTCTTTAAAGAGTCAAAGAAAATGTGATCCTTGTAAGGTATAGTATCCATATACCCAGTATCCCAAATATTTGGTTCCATTGAAAATAATTTAGGATAAAAAGCTAACTCATGATCAATAACTGCAAAATCTTTGCCATTGGTTAGACAATTAGGATTGCTTTTTTTTCTATCAAAATTTTTGATAAGTGCATCAAAAGCAAAAATTTTGGCAGCTTGAATAAGTTGAAGCTCCGTTAATTTAGGTAAAGGAGATGTGATTGTATTAAATCCTGTTAGATAAGAAGACCCAAAAGCGTATGGATAACTTAGTGAAAGTAAATTTTTCTCTTTTTTAAATAAATTATCTGAAATTGAATTTACAAATTTTGGATCAATTCCGACAACAAATGACTGAGGAGTATGAATACCCAAATCACAAGCTAAAAATGAACCAATAGCCTCTATAGCAAGATCCGCTTCTTTTCTATCGCAGCCTGCAGATAATTTTATTACTATATCATGTAATTTTTTATCACGATCTAATGCACTAATTCTACAAGGCTTTGTTTTACCATTCCCAACAGCATTGTGGAATGTTACACCATATAAGTAATCAAACATGTTTGAAAGAGCCCTCTAAATAATAATATTTAATCTTTTTAAATTTAAATAGGATATTTTCTTGACCCGATCAATTCTAAAGTCTTGCGTCGGGTTCGCAGTTATTAATATTTAAACTTCCTATTATGTGCGACAACCACACCAATAATTGAGATATCAATTTGAGTTGAGTTGAGGATAGGATAATCAGGATTTAACGGAACAAGTTCAATAATATCAACGCCAAACTCATTTACACCAATAACTCTATATTTCTTAAAGGTAGTGCTTGCAACGCCATGTTTTACTTCTTGTGCAATTACTAAAGTCCCTGGTCTAGCTTCCAGTGAACCATCAACAACTAGCTCATCTCCAGGCATAAACTCTGGTGACATGCTGTAGCCTTCGACCTTAAGCGCAAAAACACATTCTGGTCTTTGACTTTCATAAGTGGTCCATGATGCCCCGATTGGATTGATTCCATCATATCCAACTTCATGAAATAAACCTGCTTGTACATAATCTAAGAGAGGGATAGTTCTTAAGGGAGTGTTTACAATAGATACATTAGTTGCATTCGTAACTACTTTGTTATGACCTTCTTCTGGTTCTTCACCAGTTTGAAGCCAATACGCATCAATGTTTAAAAATTTAGCGATTGCGGGTAGGTAAGTGGAAGAACTAATTAATCCGCTTTCTAGCTGACTAAGAGTTGGTTGTGTAATACCGACATGCTCAGCTACATCTTTTTGAGATTTCTTCGCATTCTTTCTAGCGAATTTGAGTCGATCTTTAAGTTCCATAAGCACCTACCATTTTCACTCAATAATATTAGATCGCTAATAAATAAACAAATTAGAATTCCTATTGAAATAACATTGGAATACTAATATTATTAGTTTTTCACCTATATTTTTTGAATAATATGAAAATTCAAATTTATCAAAATCTGATAGACCATTTTGGCGGTCAGAAAAATACAGCAATTGCAATTGGGGTTGAACAACCAACAGTGAGTGGATATCTCAACGGGCGTTGGAAAATGCCTCCAATTGTTGCAATACGTGCTGAAAAAGCCACAGATGGAAAATTCAAAGCGATTGAACTTTGTCCGTCTCTAAAAGAATTTCAAACCCTAACAGCTTAGGAATAACCATGAGCAAAGTATCGATAGAACTCAATGCAAGTGCAATCAATAACGCATCTTTGATTTTGAGAGCAGTAAATTCGAGTAATCAAAGTAAAGTTGCGGACCTATTTGGAATTGATGCAAGCACACTATCTCGAATGAAAAATGATAAAAAATCCAATGACTTGACTGATATTGAACTTTTTAGCGGTTTATTGAGTGCGATTGGATTGAAGGTGGTGAATGCAAATGATGTTTATTGCTCACCTGAAGTTGCTGAGGCTACACGAGTTTTTCTCAGTAATTCTTTTAGCTCGCCTGACTATATGCGGATCTTATTTAAATAAAAAACCGCTTCCTGTTGGAGCAGGCAGCGGTCATACATTCAAAACTTGGAGCGTTGAATATGAAAACAAATTTAGCACACGAACCACTTATCCCACAAGGAGAGCTGGTTCAATTTCCAAAAAAAGAGCGACAAGCTATGTCGAAGAAAGAAGAGGGCTTTACTCCATTGCCTAATTTTATCTGTGATGAAGGTTATTTAAGTGCTTTAAGTGGTGAGGCGATCAAATGCCTTATCCTTTTAAATCGACACATCAAAGGCTTTCACGGAGATAACAAATCCATTGGTGAAGCTTTAGTTATGAAACTGACGGGCTTCAAAGACAAAAGAACAGTACGAAAAAATATGGCTGATTTAGCCAAATTTCAGCTTATTCGTATTACTAAAAATCTGGGTAAAACGACAACTTATACGGTCACATTTGAGGATCGAATTAAGCCTGAACTAGTAACATCTAATGATACT
Source organism: Acinetobacter bereziniae (assembly GCA_009912575.1). Classification (GTDB taxonomy): domain Bacteria; phylum Pseudomonadota; class Gammaproteobacteria; order Pseudomonadales; family Moraxellaceae; genus Acinetobacter; species Acinetobacter bereziniae_A. The sequence continues at coordinate 19,382 of WNDP01000033.1, read as the reverse complement.
GGTGCATTAAATGTAGTTACATTGAATGATACTAGTGTGGGTACATCCAATGTCACCACTACTAGTAACATCAAATGTCACTCTGTAAAAGAAATATATTTAAAAGAAAATATTAAAGAAATACACACACAAGAGAGCGCAGAAAAAAATTCGATTCAAAACGAAACTTGGAAACCAAATCTGAGTTTCTTAAAAACCATTTTGGCTCAAACAAAATTTAGTCAACGTTGTGAAGAAATTTTATCTCTTGCTGATTTCAATTTTCATTTAGGTAATTTCAATGCGCATTGGGAAAACAAAATTGATCTGACTGAAAACCAGCGTACAAGAAAATTTGCTGCATGGTTGATTCAAGAATTCGAAAAACACTTGGTAAAGATTGATCGTACTGAAAAACAAACAGCTAAAACTGCATCTCGCAACGTCAATGACGCTTGGGGCGATGTTCAGCAGTACAAGCCAGCAACCGATGATATTAACTGTGAGGGCTTGATATGAACGCAATGTCTACAGTGAATTTTGATATTCAACAATCAACAGAGTTTTGTTCTAAGCATCAAGTTAATCATGTTGTTTATCGTGGTAGATCAATCTGCAAACAGTGTTCATTTGAATTACTGGATCGTGGTCAAAAAGAACATCATCACGCAGTAAACACTATGGTCCGTGATAAACACTTTGCAGGTGCGAAATTACCACTACGCCATGCTCAAAGTGGATTTGGGAATTATGTAGTTTCTAACGATGGTCAACGTAATGCAAAAGCTCAATGTATGTCATTTGCTAAAGACTTCATGGGTGGTGTGATTCGTAATCTGATCATGGTTGGTCGTACTGGCACAGGCAAAACACATCTTTCTAGTGCAGTGGCTTTAAACGTGTTGGATAAGCGCAAATCAGCTCGCTATATCACTTCTGAGGACATGGCTAATGAGATTGCCAATGCTTGGAAAAGAACCGATGACAGCGAAGCTAATGCGATTTACCGCTTTACTGACTATGACTTACTGATTCTTGATGAATATGGTTTGCACGATCGCCATGAGAACAGATTGCAATTGGTACACAAGGTTTTGTACTCACGTTATGACGAGGGAAAGGCAACCATGTTGATTTCAAATTTCACGCTTGACGAACTTAAAAAAGATTTAGGTGATCGGTTGTGGTCACGCTTTCAACACGATGGTTTGACACTGGTTGAGTGTAACTGGGGTGATCAACGGATGATGCAAGGGGAGTCGGTATGAAAGATTTACACGATGATAAGACTTTGGATTGGGTAGGTATACCTAAGGGACACGTGGCTATTTTTGAGCGCATGCTGACAGTGTTACTAGTGATTAAAGAGACTCCGATTGCAACCAATACCGAAGTACAGAAAGTAATTCATGTCTCAACTCGAACAGCTCAACGATACACATCTCAATTGGAAAGTGCAGGGTATATCAAACGTAAAGTTTGTTCTTACTCAGATGAGCATCGATTCTTTTTAACAGATAAAGCGAAAGAATTATTTAAGGTGGGAATATGACAACGAATAACAACAATGTAATTACAAAATACGATTGGTCAAAAGTTCCTGAATTGATTGTTTGGATTGCTACTGATGAAGACGGCTTAACTTTTGGATATCCCAATCAACCATATCAAGAAACGTTTCTAGGCAGAGGACGTTGGAACAATGACAGATTTATACCGCTATTCATGAGCAAGTTTCAATTCTCAGGTGATTGGACTCAATCATTAGAACAACGACCAATAGATATTACAGACAGTTGTGCAGACATTCGTAATCACCTTAGCCCAAGCACTTTGGTGGTGGACTTATGAGTTTATTGAATTGTGAAATTGCCATGATACCGCCAAGTGTAAACCATTACTGGGTGGCAGCAGGAAAGAGACGTTTTTTAAGTGAGCGAGCTAAAAATTTTCAAAAGATTGTGAGTTTATTCGTAAAGCCTCACAAAAGCACAGCAAGGCTCAAAGCTGAGATTATTTTTCATTTTCCAGATCGACGTACCAGAGATATAGACAATCACTTAAAAGCGGTTTTAGACAGTTTAGTGAAGTGTGGTTTATGTGAGGATGATGAACAGTTTGATGAACTACTGGTTAAGCGTGGAGATGTCATAAAGGGCGGATTGGTGAAGATTAAAGTGGTGGAAATATGAGCTTAGTCAAAGTTTGGGACAAAGAGATCAAAGGCAAACTCTATGCAGTCGGTGATATTCACGGATGCTACAACTTGCTGATGAATCGTTTAAAAGAAATTGGTTTTGATTTTGAAAATGATTTGTTGGTTGCAGTAGGTGATTTGGTGGATCGAGGCATTCAAAACCTAGAGTGTGTAGATTTATTGAATGAGGGTTGGTTCACGTCTGTTCGTGGAAATCATGAGGACCTATGTATTAAGGGTTTATTTAATGATGCATTTGGTCGCTGCCATATTCAAAATGGAGGAGAGTGGTTTTATGAATTGGATGCTCAAACTCAGCATAAAATTATAAACAAATTTAAACAGTTACCTTTAGCTTTGGAAATAAATTTCAATGGTAAAAAGTACGGCTTTGTACATGGTCATATTGAGCAGAATGACTGGGAGCTATTTAAGCATAATCTAGATAATTTTGATGCTGTTAGATATGCAATTGAGGCGAAGAGATTACCAACTGATGCAGCAATGTGGGGAAGAGAGCGACTTGATTTAGACAATTTGCAATACACACATGTCAAAGGCATTGATGTAGTAATTATGGGGCATACAGTCACTCAGAAACCTTGTATGCGTGATAATTGCTACTGGATTGATACTGGTGCTGTGCATTGGGGAACGATGACGATTTTAGATTTGAGCAAGGTTTAAGGGGCAATTATGAACGTAGCGGTGACAATTGAGAATATGAACTGGTCAAGATTTACAATGGATGAGTGGCTAAAACAGTACGGTGCTTATATCTCAATTAGCCGTATGCGAGGAGGTCATGAACCAGACCACTTAGAAGTAAGTCAAATATATTGGTTAGTGAGGGAAGCAAATGGGACTAAATCGAGTAACGGTAAATTTGTATACTTACAGATCAGTGAATTTGAGTATGAGCAAATTGATAAATTTACCCGTGAGGCTCTAATGTCATTAAATATGTGTAAGTCGGCAAGAGTCTGCGTTTCTCTTTATTTGTTAAAAATGATCAATGGATGGACAGAAGAACAATTAAGCAAAAAGTTTTGTTTATCGAAGTCTAAGTTAAGAGAGATGTCTTATTGTGGAAAATATTATTTAGCGGGTAGTGATAAAAGAATGCTTATTGACGCACAAGTGGAAAACCTCTAATATCTGTTATAGTGGACGAAGTTATGGTAACCCACTAATAATAAATAAACCTCGCATTGCGGGGTTTTGTTTTGAGTAAAAAGAATATGAAAATAATAATCTTCCTTTTAATGCTTATCCCTGCTTTTGCTCATGCAAATTATTGTGAAAATATTGCTCAATTTCATGTGCTTTCGGCATTTTGGAAAATTGATGGTGTTCCTAAAGAAGTTGCATTAGAAAGAGTTAAAGGGTTAGAAGTCTTATATTCAGATTTAGATTCGGGGAAAAACCAAACCAAAGAATTCACTGAAATGGTTGAAGATACATATAAAAATGATTACTTTAAAATCAATGATCAGGATATTTCTGGGTACACATCTAACATGACATATGGCTATGCGACAATATTAGCAACATGTTTGGCTGAACACCCGTAATTAACTCAAAAATTCAAGGCGCTTAGGCGTCTTTTTTATTACCAAAAACTTTGACATTTTTATTGAAATTTACTTAACAAGAATATGATTTTAAAAAGAAATGTTTAGACATAAACCCTGACATAAAATTGTTGGGGTTTTTTTACACCTAGAGGAAAGTGTGATGAATAGAGTTGAAGCACAGAAGAATCTAAAACTACTCGAACAAGATAAAGCACGCTTACTCTCACTTAATCATCTCAATTCCACTTGGGCGTTTAAGAATCAGTGTGAAATGCGAGTTAAACAGATCAATGAATTTATAAATAATATTGTATTGGGTTTAAAAGATGGAAGAACAGATCGAACTTCCTGCGGGGAGTGAACCTTTAGAAAACGCTCGTTGGGAGCATTTAGCACAAGCATATCTCATTTCTAATGTTGTAAATAAAGCTTCCAAAGAAGCAGGCTATTCAGATCGAATTTCAGGTTGGAGAGCTTATAAACAACCATTAGTCCAAGCAAGAATTAAGTTCCTACAAGAAGAAAGGGCTAAAGAGCTCGGAATCGATGCTTATTACGTTTTGAATAATTTAAAAACAATTGCTGAAAGATGTATGCAAGCAGAGGAAGTCAAAGACCGTGAGGGAAACTCAACGGGAGAATACAAATTTGACTCTAGCAGTGCGATTAAAGCGAATGAATTGATTGGAAAGCATCTCGGATTATTTAGCGAAAAAGTGAAACATGAACATACGGGGGCTGAAGGTGGTCCAATACAGCATGTCAATACACCACTATCTTTAACCGAACTTGAAAATCTGACAACTGAACAGCTATCCCGATTAGCAATTAACGGTAAGTTATGAGTTATGCCATTGATGAAATTACACCACTGATTAAAGCATGGACGATAGGTGTCCGTTTACCTGCAACCATTTCTGAAATGACTCGACGCTATTACTACAAAGCAGTAATTGAGCGATCTGAAGTAGCACAACAAGCTGAACTTGAAAAATGTCGTCATGATCCTGTGCATTGGTTTAATCATTGGGTATGGACTTACGATCCTCGAGGAATGGCGTTTGGGTTACCTGCAAATTTACCGTTTGTATTGCGTCCTAAACAAGCTGAATTGGTGATGTGGTTACAAGAACGTGAGGATACCCAAACAGGTGGTGTCATCGAAAAATCTCGTGATGAGGGGATGTCCTATGTTGTTCTTGGCTATTTTCTGCATCATTGGTTATTTGTTGAAGGTTTTGCAGCAGGTGTTGGAAGCAGAAAAGAAGATTTGGTCGATAAGAAAGGTGACCCTAAAACGTTATTTCATAAATTCAGAGATATGCTCAATAAATTACCTGAATGGATGAAACCTAAAAATTATAATCGCCGTGAACATGATAACTATTTAAGAATTATTAATCCTGACAATGGTTCAACACTTACAGGTGAGGCTGGGGACAATATTGGTCGTGGTGGACGTACAACAATTTACTTACTTGATGAATGGGGATTTGTTGCAAACCCAGAAGCGGCAGATGCAGCAATCTCGCAAAATACCAATGTTGTCATCAAAGGTTCTACGCCAAACGGGATTGGAAATCGGTTTTATCAAGATCGATTTAGTGGTCGGTTTTCAGTATTCACCATGCCGTGGCGATTAAATCCTGACAAGAATTGGACGGTTGAATTACGTGGTAAAGAGATTTATCCGTGGTATGAAAAGCAACTCGCTACTTTAGATTCAGTCGTTCTTGCACAAGAAATTGATATTAATTATGCCGCTTCGATTGAAGGCGTGTTAATTCCAAGTGCTTGGGTGCAAGCAGCAATTGATGCTCATCTGAAACTAAATATAGAACCGACAGGTGACAGAATTGCTGGATTAGATGTTGCTGATGAAGGGCGTGATAAAAATTCGATGGCAGGTCGTCATGGCATTGTTTTAGATCATCTAGGTACTTGGTCGGGGCGTGGGGATGATATTTTCTTCACAACCCAAAAGGCAATGGATATTTGCATTGAAAATAAATACTTAACGCTTTACTACGATGCTGATGGTCTTGGTGCTGGCGTTCGAGGCGATGCCCGCGTGATTAATGAAAATCAACGTGAAAAAGGATGGGATGAAGTCAATGTTGAACCATTCCGAGGTTCTGCTTCTGTACATGATCCTGAAGGTGAGATTGTAGAGAAACGATTGAATAAAGACTTCTTTGCCAACCTTAAAGCCCAGTCTTGGTGGTATTTACGTCTTAGATTTCAAAACACCTATCGAGCATTGAATGGTCAGGAATATGACTCAGATATGCTCATTTCTTTATCCAGTCAGCATATTCATTCGGATGAAATGACACAGCTTGTCATGGAGTTATCACAGCCAACATACATGAAAAATGGTGTTGGAAAAATCTTAGTCAATAAACAACCAGATGGCGCAATTTCTCCTAACCGAGCAGACGCTGTGATGATTTGTTATTGCCCTTTAGTTTCTGCTCTCGATATTTGGAGCAAGCTTTAATACGAGAACAAAATGAGCATTCTTAAATCTACAATTGACAGTTTTCAAAACTTTGCTGCTCGTGTTGGACTTGGTTCTGGCAATCAGCATGATCAATCACAATATGGCTTTGACTTTGTAAGTCGAGATCGTCTGAAACTTGAAGCAATGTATCGTTCAAGTTGGGTTGTGGGTCAAGTTGTAGATGTTGTAGCAGAAGACATGACACGAGAAGGGTTGAATATCCGTGGCTTTGATAACCCAGAAGATGTTGAAGTTATCAATCAAGCTATGGATCGCCTTGAAATATGGGACAAGCTATCTAGCACCATTAAATGGGGGCGTTTGTATGGTGGCTGTCTCGCTGTCATGTTGATTGACGGTCAAAGATCTGAAACTCCACTAAATACAATGACAATTGCCAAAGGGGCATTTAAAGGGGTGATGGTCTTGGACCGTTGGATGGTGATACCAAGTCTGCATGATTTAGTCACAGAATATGGTCCTCACTATGGCAAGCCTAAATATTATGATGTGATTTCTGATGCTGTCGGTTTTTGTAATCAACGCATACATTATTCAAGAATTATTCGGATTGATGGGGTCGATTTACCTTATTGGCAGTCAATCTCAGAGAACCTTTGGGGACAGTCAGTCATTGAGCGTCTCATTGATCGTTTGACTATTTTTGATAGTGCGACATTGGGTGCAGGTCAATTGGTTTATAAGGCACATTTACGTACTTATAAAGTTGATAAATTGCGTGAAATCATCGCCAAAGGTGGTGCTGTTTATGAAGCATTATTAAAACAAATCAATCAAATTCGTCAATTTCAATCCAATGAAGGTTTAACTTTAATGGATTCGAGTGATTCATTTGAAACACATCAATATAGTTTCACAGGTTTGGATAATGTGCTTTTGCAATTTGGTCAGCAGATTTCTGGTGCTGTACAAATCCCTTTAGTGCGTTTATTTGGGCAGTCACCTGCGGGGATGAACTCAACAGGTGAAAGTGATTTAAGTAACTATTACGACAATATCAATCAGCAACAAGAACGCCGTTTAAGAACACCTCTGCAAACATTATTACAAGTTGTTTGCTTATCTGAATTGGGCTGTGAATTGCCTAAATCATTTAAGTTTGATTTCGCATCGCTATGGCAATTGGATGATGAGAAAAAGGCATCTATTGCGAGTTCAGTGACATCAACAGTCATGAGTGCTTATGAAAACGGTATTGTGACTGAACAAACAGCACTTAAAGAGTTGCGCCAATCAAGTGAGATTACTGGCATTTGGTCTAGTATCACGAACATTGATATTGAGCAAGCAGATGACAAACCACCTGCGCCTAATTCTGAGAATACAGTTGATGCGGGAACTTGGATAGAGGAAGATCATCCACGTGATGAAAATGGACAGTTTAGCGAAACTGGGCGGTCTGGTAAGAATGCTTTAAATCTTGGGTTCGCTCCAATCCACCCAATGTCCAGTGCAAATGGTGGTAAAAGTGCGCGTAATGTCTTACCTGCACCTGAAAGTCTTCCTTCATCTGAAACTATTTCAACAATGGCTGAAGCCCAAAATTATTGGGATACTCATTTTAAGGATAAAACATATGCACTAGCTGTTCACTCTAGAAAATCTATTGAAAAAGGTGGGCATGAACCAATACAAATTCAGGTGAAATTTGACGATACCAATCACGCATTTTCTGAAAAACCACCAGGTGCAAGTCATTGGAATGAGGAACGAGTATTAAGTCAAGAACGTGCAAAAATGTTAGATAAGATTATTCCGACCATTCAAAACCCTCATGTAAGGCTTAAAAGTCGTGGGCATGATTTAATGCTTGAAGCACCTGTTAAAGGGCGTTATTACGCAGTGTTCTTAAAATGGAGCGACACTAGAAAAGTTTATGATTTTGAGTCAGCACATTTCAGAACTGAGAATCAAATAAAAGAAATTCAAGCTAGTCAAAAAATTGAAAAACAAAACAAAAATAAAGGCCCACTTCAAAAGTGAGCCTTTGGGGTGGCGTCCTTCGTTCTTTCGATTGACTACAGACTGGTTACTGCTTCTGTCAATAGGAGTGTAAAACACTTGCCTAACGGCAGGAACCCTGTGAAGTATAAATACAACCATCGGGAAGTCCTTGCTCCTGCACTGACCATTTTAGCGCAAACTTAACAAATAAAAAAGAGCTTTGATTATTAGAGTTCTTCACTAAGGATGCTCCCAACCGAATCTCTTTAGTGGTTCTATTCAGTTTTTATTGGTGAATAAAATGCAAAACCGCCATACACCAATGCAGGCACGTAAAGTTGAAATCAAATATGCTCGGCAGTTACGACAGATTGCAACTTACATTGATTCAATAATAAAAGGCTTTGATATAGAGAACCAAAGCACATATCCCTTAATAATTTCCGCCTTACGCCGTTATGCAGAAACTTTAGATGAATGGGCGTTCAGTGCTGCAGGTCGAGTATTAACAGATGTGGCACTTCGTGATGAAAAGACGTGGCTGATTTATGCAAAAGACATGTCGAAAGATGTAAGAGATCAAATTCGTAATACGGATATTGGTGTCGTTTATCAGCAACTATTATCAGAACAAGTCTCGCTGATTAAGTCGCTGCCACTCAATGCTGCAAATCGCGTACAGGATTTAGCAAGTCGTGCTTTGATTGAAGGCATTCGTTCTGAAGAGATTGTAGGTTTAATTATGGCTACAGGACAGGTGACTAAATCCAGAGCTAAAACAATTGCAAGAACAGAAGTAAGTCGAGCATCTAGTTTGTTCACACAAGTACGTGCAAAGGATCTTGGTTCTGAAGGTTATATTTGGCGAACAAGTGAAGATCCTGATGTGCGAACAAGTCATAAAGCAATGAATGGCAAATTTGTAGCTTGGGAAAATCCACCAAGTTTAGACAATATGGTTGGGCATGCGGGATGTTTACCTAATTGTCGATGTTATCCCGAACCTGTTATACCAGACGATTTTTGACCACCTTCGAGTGGTTTTTTTATTGCCTAATCAAAGGTGAATTATGTTGAAAAACAAAAAAATAAAAGATCAAAAAACTGTTGATCGCTCCAATATCTACACCATTGGTCAGTTAGGTCGAACTCGCGAAATCACACCAGAAGGTTATTTGCTATGTCGTGATGTTCCCATCGCACGGATTGGCAAATTGATGTATTGCGATGGTGAAGTACCTGTAACCGCTGATGAAACTGGTCTCATCATCATAGAACGTGGAGAAGATGTTCTGTTTGATTCCAAAACAATAGCCAGTGCTGAAAGTAAACCGATTACAGATGATCATCCCGAAGATTGGGTGACACCAGATAACTGGAAAACTTTATCTAAAGGTACAGGACAGAACGTTCATCGTGGAATTGGGGTGGATTCAGATTATTTGATGGCTGATCTATTGATTACAGACCGAGACACTATTAAGGCTGTAGAAGATGGAAAAGTTGAGATTTCTCTTGGTTATGATGCTGATTATACCGAAATCAGTAAAGGCAAAGGGGTGCAGAGCAATATTGTCATTAATCATATTGCATTAGTTGATAAGGGGCGTTGCGGTTCGCGGTGCTCTATTGGAGATAGTTTTATGTCTAAACAGACGAATAAACAAAAAACGCCGTGGTATCAAGCATTGCTTGGGGCGAAACGTACTATTGATGAGGCTTTAGAAGAAACGAAAGCGTCTCAAGACGATGACGAGTTTACCGAAGATGAAGACGAGGAAAATGAAATGAGTAAAACTTCAGATTCAGTCAATCGTAAAATTCTTAAAATGCTTAAAACAATGGATTCTCGTCTTGGTGCTTTGGAAAAGAAAAAAACCAAAGATTCAGATGAACCAGAGGAAAGCGAGAGTGAAGATTCTGATGAAGAGGAAACTACTGATGATATTTTGAAAGCTGAAGCAGCTGCAAAATTAGCTGAAGATGGTGTCGAAAATCATACAGGTGATTCACTGAGAGAAGTAATTTCACGTGCAGAGGTTTTGGTTCCAGGTATTAAACTACCAACTTTCGATAGTGCGAATAACGGTCAATCTGTATTAAGTGCCAAACGTACTGCGTTAAAACAAGCCTATGCAACAGCAGATGGTCAAAAGGTGATTGCACCATTTATTGGAAATCAAACAAATTTTGATGTTCTCCCTGCGCGTACTGTAGATGCAGCTTTTATTGGCGCTTCTGAATTGGTTAAACAACAAAATAATCATGCTGGTGTCCGTTACGGTATTACCACTAAAGACTTTGGTCGTTCAGCACCGAGCATTGCTGATATTAACGCCAAAAATCGTGCATATTGGAATAAAGGAAAATAATTATGAGTAACGCATTTTTATACCGCATGCCATCTGGTATTGCAGGTGATGTATCACGTAAATCTCATTCAACGATTGAGGCACATGATACGGTTTCAGGTTTCACAGGTTTTGGCTTATTCGGTAAGTTAGATGCCAACGGTAAATTTTCGCCACTTGCTACTGCTGATACTGCTGCTAATGTTTATGGATTGGTGGTGCGATCATACCCAACTCAATCGGCAAGCAATGGTTTAGGTGCTGCTGTTCCAGTCAGTGGCTTTAATGATGTATTACGTCGTGGCTATATGACTGTGAAATGTAATGCTGGTACTGCAAAAACTGGCGGAAAAGTATTTGTTCGTGTAGATGCCGGTACAGAAACAAAACCGATTGGTGGTATCGAAGCTGTAGCAGATGCAGCGAATACAATTGAAGTAAATGCAATCTTTATGCATGCGGCTGATGCAAGCGGCAATGTAGAAATCTCTTACAACATTTAATCTTAAATTACATAGAACGGATGACGCATAAAGCGTCTTTTTTTATGTCTAAGGAAAATAAAATATGAAGAAATTACTCTTGGCCAGCACAATGGCTCAAGCTGTATCTATGGGTACATCAACTTCTGTACGAGCGCACACTCGCGATCATATGATGACATTCGACCAGCGAACAGTAGACAGTTCAGGTGCTTTCTTGGTTGGAGAGCTTGAACGTTTAGACCAAACCATGCATGAACCATTAGCATCGGTAACTTGGACACGTGATATTGATTTGCGTTCTGATGTATCAATTGCTGATGAAACATCATCTTTTACCAACAGCACTTTTGCAGCTGCAGGTGGGCAATCAGGTAATGGTAAGTCGTGGGTAGGTAAAAACACCGATGCGATTCAAGGTATTGCTTTGGACATCGGAAAAACTGCTTCTCCATTAACACTATGGGCAATGCAAATTGGTTTTACATTGCCAGAGCTAGAGTCTGCACAAAAAGTAGGTCGACCAGTCGATACTCAGAAACATACAGGCTTAATGCTTAAATACAATATGGATGTTGATGAACAAGTCTATATTGGTGATGAGCAACTTGGTTTAGAAGGTTTATTGAACTCAAGTAAAGTGGGTGCAACCAACGTTAATACATCTTGGGCAACTGCTACACCGCAACAGATCGTTGATGATGTGAACTTGATTTTAAATAATGCATGGGTGGCTTCTGGGTTCGCAGTATGTCCTGATAAATTGTTATTACCACCAGTTCAGTTCGGTTGGCTAACAACACGTGTTATCAGTGAAGCAGGCAATATCTCTGTTTTAGAATATTTAAAAATCAATAATCTTTGCATGTCAGTGAATGGCAAGCCTTTAGATATTCAACCATCAAAATGGTGTGTGAAGCGTGGTGTAGGCAATACAGATCGTATGATGACTTATACACAATCTGAAAATCGTGTTCGTTTCCCATTAGTCCCGTTACAACGGACTCCGCTTGAGTATCGTGATTTACGTCAATTGACGACGTATTTTGGTCGATTGGGTGCAGTAGAGTGGGTTTATCCTGAGACAGCTTATTACGCTGATGGTTTATAAGGAGAACTGACGATGACGAAATCCGTTCAGATTCTGCTAACTAAAGAACTCACAGTAAATCTTGGAAAAGACAAAGACGGTCAGCAACACACCATTACACTTCCTGCAGGTTTGCAGGAGGTGACAGAAGACATTGCGAAACACTGGTTTGTTAAAGCCCATGCTCAAGAAATCACAGTAAGTACTTCAGCAAATCAAGAAATTCAAAAAGCCTTCAATGCTTTAAAAAGTAAATATGAGGCGCTACAAAGTCAATCAAATGCTGCGACTGAAGAAATTTCAAAATTACAAAATGAGCTAAAAGATCGTGATATTCAAATTTCTAGTCTCGAAGCACAGTTGAGTAAGTCATCTCAAATGCAATTAGATGTGAGTGACAAACCTAAAGAGCAAGCAAAGGCAAAATAATCATGATTACAGAATTATCTTTTCGTGAAGCAATGCCAATGTTTGCTGATGCAGTGGATTATCCACCTTTTCAGTTTGAGTTTTATCTAAAGCTTGGAAAAAAACTATTGCCTGAATCTCGATGGGGTGATCCGAATGATCCTGAGAGTTTAATTGACTATGGTCTAACGCTATTTGTTGCTCATTATCTCACACTATATCAACGCTCTATGACGCTTGCTGATCTAGGTGGGGATACAGGCAAAGTCATTGGTAATGAAACATCTAAATCTGTAGATAGCGTTTCGAAATCTATGGATGTATCTGGCGTATTAATGACAGATGCAGGTCATTGGAATATGACAAGCTTTGGCGTGCAGTTCTATCAACTGATGTTAATGGTTGGTACAGGAGGTATTCAGTTATGAGTGTTTCAACAACTGGCAAAGGACTAATGGATGTTCTAAAAGCGGTATCTGAAATTTCACAGATTGATGTATTGGTTGGTGTCCCTCATGGTGAGGTACGAGCTGATGGGGATGGTATGACCAATGCCGCTATAGGATATTTACTTGAAACTGGTTCGCCAGCAATGAATTTACCCGCACGACCTCATTTAGTACCTGCCATTGAAGAAGTTCAGGACATCATTGGTCAAAAGCTAACTCAAGCGGTTGATGCTGCACTAGAAGGGAATACTAGACGGATGCATTTTTTTCTAAATGCAGCAGGTATGAAAGCTTCAATGAATGTTAAGCGATTTATTAATGCAGGTGATTTTGCCCCGTTAGCACCACTGACAATTCAAGCAAGAAAAACTCGTGGGCGTAAGTCAGTAAAACCACTCGTTGATACCGCTCAGTACCGTAATTCACATACTTATGTGGTGATGAATGGTAATAAAGAGGTAAATCATGCCTAATCTTAATGTTTCAGATGTTTTGTTAGATCCAGACTTCATGATCAAACAACTTGTTTGTAAACGGAGTGATGTCGAAGTTGGAGAGAATGGACGACCTGTTAAAACTCAAAAAAGTTTTAACTTTAGTGGGGTAGTGACAACCAATAGTGGTCAAAATATGGATCGCCGAGAGGATGGCACATTAATTAAAGGTGCAATCAATATCCATACCCAGACAACTTTAACTGCGGGTAGTGCCATTCAGCAAGCAGATGAGATTACATGGAAAGGAAAGGCTTACTATGTGGTTCAAGTGCTTGATAATCTACATTATGGCAGTGGCTTTAATAAAGTCATCTGTGATTTGAAACCTTTGGGGTGAACATGGGTGACTCTGCAACAGGTGGTTATATTCCACCAAGCGGTAGTGTAGCCTATGACCAAGAATTAGAAGATATTTTTCAGCCTTTCATTGCAGGAATTACTGCTTTGCAAGGAAAGTGGGTACGTCCTCGATGGCAAGAAGAACCGCCACCCATGCCCACCATTGGAACGGATTGGTGTGCTTTTGCCATTAAGTCTATTACGCCTGATGATGGACCATACTTTGAACAACATGATGAGGATATGGATTCTATACGTCACGAATCCCTAGAATTATTACTTTCATTTTATGGGAAGCATGGACAGTCACTTGGCAATATCTTTAAAGATGGTCTTGGTATTCCGCAAAACATTGCTCAATTAAATCAGTACAAAATCAAATATGTTGGATGCAGTGAAATAACCACCGCACCTGACTTTTTAAATCAACAATATGTGCATCGTTATGACTTGGTTGCGACTTTTAGACGCAAAACCAAACGAACGTATGCGGTCAAAACATTTAAAAGTTATCAAATCGATACTCATCGAAATTAGGAGTCTTTAATGACATTACCTGTTTCTAATGTCGTCAATGTCAGCATTAGCCTTGCTGCATTGGCAGCAGGGCCACGCTCGTTTGGCTCATTACTTATCTTAGGTTCAACCAGTGGTGTGGTTGATACCATTGAGCGTATGCGCGAATATTCAAATATTGCCGAAGTTGGTCATGACTATGGTGTAGATGCCCCTGAATATAAAGCAGCACTGGCATATTTTGGACAGTCTCCAAAACCACGCACCCTATACATTGGCTACTGGCATAAAGAAGGCGCAGCACCTGAAACCATCCAAACCGCAGTAACTGCATGTTTGGATTCACTGAAATGGTATGGATTGGTTGTTGCTTCTGATCTGACCGAAGAACAAGTTCTTTCGGTTGCTTCATTGATAGAGGCTGCTGACCCTGTTCGAGCATTTGGTCACACAACACAAGTCGAAGATGCCACAAGTGTTACAAGCAAGACCGATATTGCTTATAAACTCTCAAATGCAAAATATCGCCGTACCTTCTGCATCTTCTCAAGCCATAACGTTTATGCATCAGCATCTGTTTTTGGTCGTGCTTTCAGTGTCAATTTCAATGGTACGAATACCACGATTACTCTTAAATTTAAGCAATTACCTGGTATTACGCCAGAAGACTTAAAAATCTCAGAAGCCAATGCATTAACTGCAAAGCATTGTAATGTTTTTGCTTCTTACAACAACGACACAGCGATCTTACAAGAAGGTGTGATGTGTGATGGCACATTCATTGATGAACTTCACGGCTTAGATTGGTTGCAAAATCATTTAGAAAATTCACTGTGGAATCTGTATTACACCAGTACAACCAAGATTCCTCAAACTGCCGCTGGTGTTAATCTGCAATGTGGTGTGCTTGAGCGTGCGTGTGAACAAGGTATGAATAATGGTCTGTTAGGTGAAGGGCAATGGAATGGAGATCGTTTCGGAGCTTTGAACACAGGTGATTTTCTACCAAAAGGTTTTTATGTATATGCCAATAGTTTGAATGATCAAGCTCAGTCAGAACGAGAAGCACGTAAAGCCCCAGTTTTTCAAATTGCAGCAAAATTAGCAGGTGCAACCCATTTTGCTGATGTTGTTGTCTCAGTCAATCGCTAAGGAGTCATTATGAGTACATACAGTTTTATGGATACCCAATGCTCTTTCACGAGTGATGATGGTGTCATTGATCTTGGTTACGGTGCAGGAGTTGCCGAAGAAGGTATTACCTTTGCAATGGCAGGTGATAAAAATACCATGACGATTGGTGCAGATGGAGAAGGAATGCATTCATTACATGCTGATAACTCTGGTCAGGTCACGATTCGTCTACTTAAAACCTCATCTGCAAATGCCAAGTTAATGAACATTTACAATGCTCAGAAAGGTGTTACACGTAAATGGGGCAAAAATACTTTCACACTCAATCATTCAGGCTCAGGTGATAACCATACAGCCTCAAAATGTGCATTTAAAAAAGTACCTGATTATACCAATGCCAAAGATGGTGCTTTAGTGGAATGGATATTTGATTCAATTAAAGTCGATATGAAATATGGCACATATGAATAAGGACTAAACCATGAATGAAGTGATAAACATTGGTGAACATGAGTACACAATCGGGCGCTTAAATGCGCTCGATCAGTTTCATGTATCACGGAAAATTGCCCCTGTTATTCCGACACTTATGCCGATTATTTCAGAGGTTGCAAAAGGTGACTTTACTAAAACCATTGAATCTATCGAACAAGGTGACAATAACGAACTTGGTAATCTTGAACCTTTAGCTCAAGCACTTGAACCATTCATGGATGCTTTTGCCAAAATGCCCGAAGACGATGTGAATTACATCATTCATAAATGTTTATCTGTTGTTAAGCGTGGTTCATCAATTGTTTGTCGTGGTCAGTCCATCATGTTTGATGATTTGGATATGGGGCAAATTTTACCGCTAGTGGTTGCAGTTATTCGAGTCAGTTTGTCAAATTTTATTCAAGGACTACTTATGAAGGCATCAGCCATTCAGAGTCAGTCCACATAGAGTTTCAAAGTTTACCCGATCAAGAAGATTGGCTTATGCGTCCAGTCATAAAAGGAATGTGTAAATTTGAATCTTTAAAAAATGGCAAGGTTGATTTGGCTGATATTGCATTAATGAATGATGCGTTGGATGTGGTTGCTGATAATGAATATTTGATCAGCGAATCACGTGAAAAAGAAAAGTAAAAAATTGGGTAGTTACATGGCAGAAGAAGGTGTAATTCGCAACTTCATGGTTGCATTGGGTTTTAAAACTGACAACACAGGTTTAGGGCAAATGCAAGATGCTATGGGAGGCATTGAGCTAAAAGCTGTTGCTTTAAAAAGTGCTTTATTTGCTCTAGCCACTGGTGCTGTGGTCGCTGTAAGACAAACAGCAAGTGAGCTAGATAAGCTTTATTTTTCATCACAACGCATCGGTGCAAGTGCAACCAATATCACTGCTTTTGGTAATGCCATTAGCCAAATGGGTGGTAATGCTGAAAGTGCAATTGGTACTTTAGAAAACTTAGCTGAAAAAATGCGTAATTCCCCTGGTTATGAGGGAATGATCAATAGTCTTGGTGTCAATACAAAACAAGCCAATGGCGAGATGCGAGATCGTGTCGATGTCATGAAAGATTTAAGTGGTGTGCTTGCTCAAATGCCAGCATATCAAGCCAATGCGTATGCCAACTCATTAGGTATTGATCAAAATACATTGTTGGCCATGCGTGATGGTAAGTTTGTATCGAATATGGAGAAATACCAAAAGATACAAGAACAGCTCGGTATGAACGATGAATTGACCAAATCAGGCAATGAGTTCATGACGGAGTACCGTGACCTAACAATGGTGACCAAGACTGGTTTTCAAGTCATCGTGATGCAAGCTGGTAAAGCGTTAATTCCTATTTTGCGTTTGCTTAATCAATTGATTCAGGCAGGGATTTCAGCATTTAGCCAATTGAACCCCGAAATCAAGCAAATGCTTGGTGTGGGTCTACGCTTTGCTATGTTGGGTTTAGTATTTGGCGGATTCATTAAAACATTTGGAATGATTTTTAAGTTCATTCCGATGATAAAAAGCTTTATAGGCGTATTAAAACTATTCCGTTTGGCTTTCCTTGCTTCACCGATTGGTATCATTTTAGCTTTAGCCACAGCATTGGCCTTACTCTATGACGACTATAAGACTTGGCGAGATGGTGGGAAGTCTTTATTTGATTGGTCTAAATGGACCAATGGAATTGAAACCATCATCAACAAGATTAAAGACTTTTTAGATCTGTTGGAGAAGATCAAGGATAAAGTCATTAACTTTGTTCAAAAGATTATTTCCGATCCAGTTGGTGCTGTTCAGGAAGTTGTTGAGACAACAAAAGACGTATTATCGAATGTTGGTGATGAGCTTGCCAATCCGACACCTGATGAAAATGGTGAGGTTTCAGCCCCACGTGATGCTATTGCCAATGGAATGGATACTGGTTTTAATTTAGTTGATAAAGGGTTAGCGTTCTTTGGTGATAAAGATGCCCAAGAACGTGTAAATCAGCGTGAACGTGGTGAAATCGGCTATCAATCACAACCAAAGATCGAAACGCCTAAGAACGCTAAAGACTTGGCTAATTTTGCTGAAAATGCACCTCAACCCAATAAGCCAACAGCTCAATTGCCGAATAGCGTTGAGAAACCACAGCCAAACAAAGCTCAAAGTTCTCAACCCAACAAAAATGAGAAATCTCAAAATAAAACAGCATTTTCTGATGGTGTTAAGACTGTTACTCAAAAAGGTATTGATGCGATCGTTAATGTGGCTACTTTGGCGCAGAATGTGGTTAAAACTAACTTAAAGGTAAGTGAGTCATCATTTTCTCATTTCATTGGTAAGGGAGAAGGTGGTTATAACTCTGTTAATCTGGGCAAGAAATATGGTTATAAGGCAGGAACCAGAAATTTAACTTCTATGACTGTTCAGCAGGTTTATGATAAACAAAAAAGCAAAGAGTTTAATGCTGCAGGTAAATTTCAAATTATTCGAGATACTATGCCTCTTATTATTAAAGGAATGAAATTAACAGGTGCGGAAATATTTGATGAAGAAATGCAGGAAAAAATGGGAGCATGGTTATTTTTTAATAAGCGTAAAAAATTAGGTGATTTTCTTAAAGGGCTTCACAATAATATAAAAGGTGCAGGTGATGAGGGTGCAAGAGAATGGGCTTCACTTCCTGTTTTGTCGGATACACTAACCACAAAAAATGGAAACAAAGTTTTTCACTCTAAACGTGGAAGTACAGCATATTCAGATGGAATTAATAAGGCATTACATACCCCAGAAAGTTTGGAAAAAATGTTACAAATTTCAAGGGACGCGTATCTTAAAGCTAGAAGCTCAGGAATATCTGAAGAACAAGCCATGCTATTGGCATTTAAAGGGATTTCAAACAGCCAACCAAATTTAAAAAGCCAGATATGGAATGTGCCAAAATTAAGCAATGTTTCGCCACCGAAAGGAAACCCTAACAAACAGCAACTTTACCAAAACCAATCTAACTCCAATAAATCGTCACAAGTCACAATTCATCAAGAATTTAAAACTGATATGACGATTAACGGAGCTAAAGAACCTATTGAGTCTGCTAACGCTGTTAAACGTCAGCAAGAAAACTCAATGACAGTTATGGCAAGAAATGCGAAAGGGTTTATAGTTTAATTGTAAATTCGCTTAGGGTAGAGTGAAGCATGACCTTTGCATGCTTCATCTTTGCCAAGCTTTAAAAACATAATTTTTGATAAGGCAGCAGATGTTTTTCCAATTTCATTACGATCTTGATCTGAAAGGTGATTGGAACAATTTAAAAAAGTGTTTTCTAAATTCTGTTTCATATATTCTTTTGTTTCACTGGAAAATTTACATCCTTTATTTTCCATAGCAATATCTAAGGTTACTTGTTCAAATTTGTGCTTACAG
>WNDP01000329.1 GCA_009912575.1 Acinetobacter bereziniae | reverse complement strand
TTTGCCCGTGTACGATACGGGTAATATCAGATTGAGTAATTTGTACTTGAGGCAAAATATCATCTGCCAATTTTAATAATCTTTGTCCTACATTGGAAAAACTGACAGGTCGTGAACGACGGTTAACTACTTCTACACCAAACCATTGATCCAGCTCTCGGAGTTGATGCGACAGAGCCGATGGGGTCAGACACAGATCTCCTGCGGCTGCCACTAATGAGCCATGCTCACGAAGAGCAGTCAGTGTTTTTAGATGTCGAAGTTCTAACATTCAGTCATTACCAGATGAGTTTGTGACACAGATTATTGCCTATAGCATAACTGATTCACTGAAGTTATGTTTAATTATTTTCACCTATTGATCAATATAATTATTTTTTTTCACTTTAATGCACAATGAAATAATCTGCTACGATATTCTATTTAACATTTAAAGTGCATCAACTTTAAAATAAACCACTGATATAACAATTAAAATCCTCAATAAAAAAAGATTTAATATAAAATCATTCAGCTTGACATGAAAACATTTCACCTAATCGCAATCCTATATTGCATAAAAGCTTTTACAATACTCAATTCATCACTTTTTATATTGTTCAACATGACGCTGGAACGAAAAAAACTCGAATTACCTCAAGGCCACGATAAATTGTTGCTCCATTCATGCTGTGCGCCGTGTTCAGGTGAGGTGATGGAAACTTTAATTGAGTCAAAAATTGATTTTTCGATCTTTTTTTATAACCCCAATATTCATCCTGTAAAAGAATATTTAATCAGAAAAGAAGAAAATATTCGTTTTGCCGAGAAACATAATATTGAACTTATCGACTGCGATTACGATACCGACAATTGGTTTGCCCGTGCCAAAGGCATGGAAAACGAACCTGAAAAAGGTATCCGATGTACCATGTGTTTTGATATGCGTTTCGAACGAACAGCCCTATATGCCTATGAACATGGTTTTCGCTTAATCAGTAGTTCCTTGGGTATATCTCGTTGGAAAGACATGCAACAGATCAATGGCTGCGGAATCCGAGCAGCAGCACATTATCCTGAAATTGAATATTGGGATTACAACTGGCGCAAAAATGGTGGTGAGCATCGTATGATTGAAATCAGTAAACGGGAAGAATTTTACCAGCAGGAATATTGTGGCTGTGTGTATTCATTACGTGATACCAATCGCTGGCGTATGAAAAATGGCCGTGATCGAATTAAATTAGGTGAAAAGTTTTATAGTAATGCTATGGATGAAGAGCACTAAATTTAGCTACTCTGCCTTATACCAATTTTTCCAAGAGCTGGTTCCTCGTACCTCAATCGGAACGGTTGGAATCAGTTGTTCTTTTAACAGTTGAATTTGATCTACATCATGCGCTAAACGCGATTTGACCGAATGAATGCATTCCCTATCGCCAAACTCACAGCGATCTAAATCGGTACCACCACAAGGGCCATTGGCTAACCCTTTGGGGCAAGTTTCTGGGCAAATATATAAAGTTTCAGCCAAACGACATTGTCCGCAGCTTTCACAGCCCAGCAAATAATGCTTACTTAAATATTCAGTCTGTAAGAGTACTTTGGCGGCAGCTTTTCTGTTCCAGAAGCTGGCATTAAAAATAAAAGTACCAATCCCTTTCACAAAGCTAGACTGAAACATGGTGCGATGAATCAGGTCTAAAAACTGATATTTCACCTTGTTGTTCAATGCTGACTTTATCCGTTTAACCGCAACTTTTGGTCGAAGTTGTTCACCCTCTGCCAACTGCCACAATTGGTTCCATAGCATCTCGCATTGAGACAAATTCAGCTCGCGATATTGTTCAATATACTGTTCTAACAGCATTTGCTCATCAGCTTTATGACATGCTGAAAGGTGTACCCCGGCATAACCCAAATGCTGGCAAATCAGAATTTGTAAAGCACAACGCTTATACGCATTTTCTGAGCATTGATTGACTTGATCCAGTGCTAAAACCTCTAACATATGCGGGGTAATCACGATACCGGCAACTTTATGCTTCACCATGAATTGTGCTCGCGCTAAAGTCAGTGGCATTACACAAGCGAGCGTTTTTTGGATATATTTTTCTTGGGCTAAAAAAGTTTGTAGTTGTTTTAAAGCAGACAAATCAAAACCCAATTGAGTAATAATGTAATCTGCACCTGCATTTAATTTCTTATGTAGTTTTAAATACTGTGCTTGTTGTTCAGCTGGCGTATATTTAAAGGGATTGAAAGCCATACCGATATGGAAACCTCCATATTGTTGAGCAGCCATAACTGCATTGACCGATTCTAAATAGCGGGTTCTTGCATGTTGCCCCTGCCCATCATGGTGTTGTTTAAGCTTATCAACAGTAAGTAACAAGATATCTCGTAATCCGACTGAATCTGCTTGCTTTAAAAATAATTTAAAATCATCAATGTCTCTCCCCTTACCTGCATAATGTAAAACTTTCTCGATATGATCTGGATATGCTTGTGCCGCGATCAAGGGGGCAATATCCTCATCAGAACGCACACGATCAGATAAGGTCATACAGGCTGGAAAACCAGCCAAACTTTCCCTGACAGGCAGTACCTGATTTTTTGTAGGGAGATACTCTACTAAGCAACAAAATTGATTCTGCGCAAAATACTGGGAAAGCTTAGACATAATTGCAAATGTAAAAGGACAAACAACAAAAAAATTAAGTCAGAATTATAGATTGTTTTGCATCAAATTACTGTGCTTAGACACAATTTTATATTGGATATAATTTTAACGCTCTATTATTTTTCCTTGATCCATATAAAGCACTTGCGCATTTAAATAAGCCAACTCATCGGTGTGATGTGTCACATAAATCATCGGCAATTGAGTCTGGGTTTTTACTCGATCAAGAAAAGGTAAAATTTGCTGTTTTAAGCGTTGATCCAAACCTGATAAGGGTTCATCTAGTAATAATAAATCTGGAGAAGACAACAGTGCTCGTCCGATTGAAACACGTTGCGCCTCGCCACCAGAAAGTTGATGTGCATGGCGCTTAAGTAAGTTCCTCAGTTCCAATAAATCCACAATCTGCTCAAAAGCAAATTTTTTGTCGAGATCAGTGCGTAAATGTTCGGCATATTTTAAATTCTGTTGAACATTCATATGTGGAAATAACCATGCCTTTTGAAAAACCAAAGCAATACGGCGCTGATGCATCGGGACACGAATTTTTTTCT
>WNDP01000328.1 GCA_009912575.1 Acinetobacter bereziniae | reverse complement strand
AATAGCTAAAAACTATCACAATCACGTCAAACTTGGTTTATTCATACAGACGTTACAATGCCATAGATAGACATATTTAAACGTTAAATTTATCTTCTCGACCACATAAATTTTGCAATAAAAAAAATCCACATCATAATCGGTTTATGTTTTCAGGAGCTGTAATACCACAAAAAGATAGATTGCATAGATAGGCCACATTCCTAAATTAGAGCTAGACAACTTTTAGATTACATATGTGTTCAAATAGAAAAATGTTTTAGCAGTTCCTGTTATAAAAACCAGATAAAATAACCAAAGTCTACTAGCACATAGGACACTCCTTTACTTCAATGATTAATGCTACGTTTTGATAATAGATAATGTAGCCAATAATTTTTTGCATCAATCTGCTCTAGATAAATAATATTTTCATTCAGAGTCAAATCTGTTATAGTCTCTTGATAACTCTAAAATAGACATGTTTATTTCAGACCCATATATTTCTACTTTCACTATTTCATATCTTATATTGTTATGTAAACCAAAAAAAAGCTGCTCGAATCCACAGACACACCAACAGACACGTCAAACTTATAAATTCCCTGAATCGAAGGTCATAAATAGTTCTACAATAGAAAGTGAAATGTGATTGAAACAACAACATATCATGTGAAATAATTTGTTTGTTTTTTGTAGTATTTTACATAAGTTGTAGTCCAACTAGCCCTTTACATATTATTCTCCTAATACTTTTAAAACAAAAATTATTAAAAGTAAATAAAAAAGTGTAACGTTACAGGACACCAGGTAGGAACGAAAATCTAATGAATAATGAACAAACTAAAAATTAGCAAAAAAACTATTACTTAATTTTATATATTTTCTTCTACTTGATTTTTTTTTATTTTTCTAATTGGTTTTTATTTAAATATATAAGTATTTAGAATTTAGTATTTTAGAAAATAACATATATTAAATAAAATGATCAAACATTGTCTCTCTATTTATTTATTTTTTTGAACAATAAAAAATTACATCAATAAATAAATAATATATCAGTTTTTTCAATTGCAGAATCTCATAGATCCAATCTGACTTTGTAGACTTCAATGTTCAGCACTATTCAACTGCAAAGGTATTAAATTAAAATTAAAATTTTTGCATGATATATTCATAGAATAATCTTTAAAGAGAAAGTAATAAAAAAAAACACTAGCATTAATTAATAAGAATTCTGTCACAATGAAATAATGTTAGCCTCCAAAAACAGATAAGTGCAAAAGTTTATTCTAAATAGTAGTATCAATGGCGGCATAGGTGTACTCTACTTTTCACCCTTTATTTTATAACCGACAATATGACCGATAAAAACGGCCGAAAACAGATTTATTTTGTAAAATAAGGCTTAAAGCCAAAAGTCATTCCCTGTTTCCTAGAAATACAAACCCACCGATCCATTCCCGTACGTCATTATTTGGTAATTCCATGTTTTTTATGTTTTTTGAACACCAGATTAAACATTACTTGTTTGTGTATAAGACTATTGACAGCATTTTCGTTATAGATATATATATCTAATTTTCTCTTACACTTTTTTAGTTTCCTAGCTTAGCACAATCCCTACCTTTTTAAAAGCTGCCGTAAAAAGCTTCTTCCACAGACTTTTTCTGCACAGGTGTATCAATCGCAATATCTACTTGAGGCTGCGCTACTAAGAAGACATCGTGGATTTAGTTAGTATTGTGTTGTTAGTGTTATAATGTAAGAATTATTATATAAAACAGAAATAAAGCAAATGCAATAAGAATTTATTATTCAACAACCCATTTAACAAAATTAAATCAACTAAATGCTTATTTAACGAAAATGATAATTTGAACTTTTTTATTCATTCACTGGCAGTAATGTAAATCTAACAATATTACATACGATACAGTAACAAAAACTATAATATATCGATATCCGTCATCACAAAATATATTCTGAAACATTAACTAGAAAAAAGCATCCCTTATAAACAACACAAAATCAACAGTTAAAAATTGTTCTATTTGTTTCTATATAGTCTATATGTGTATATTACAAAAAGTGGACAACGCCGTATTCACATACATCATCAAAATTTATTTGCAGATAAAATAGTTATATGTAGTTTGTAAAAATATATCTAAAATATTATTATAACAGCCCTTTTCAGTATCTGACTGGTGCCCACATACCAGAATGTTCATCTCTTCGGAAATAATGAGGACGATTATCCCGAAAAACAGTAACTGCTGGAAATTGGTTGTCTTGAATGTATTTTAAAGTGGCACGAATCTAAAACAAACACAAGTTATCAAAAACTAAATCACAACAAAATGTGTAATAGAAAAGTTATTATGAAACCCGTTCAGGTGAAAATAATACATTTCCAATTAATTTTATAACAATAATTTTGTGCTCAAATTACAGCCAAAAATTAGAGATAGTTTTGAGCATACTTTTGGTGAAAAGTGGTTAAAACAATTTTGTTTATTATTTACTACCACCAAAGGTTTCAAAAACTCAACAATTAGTATAATTCAAATTAATTTTAAAACAATTATTTTGGGCTCAAATTACTGCCAAAAATTAAAGATAGTTTTGAACATTTGATGTAAATAGTTAAATATATAATAATTTTTTATCAGCGTTTATCAATTTAAAATATTTATTATTGTATTTTTTATGTTGTTCTGTTTTGTTTGGTTTTTCATATTATAATGTTTTTTTTATGTGAAACCAGAGTATTACGCTGCCAAAAAATGAACAAAACATAACCTGGGGGAGAACATCGTTTACTACGGTGTTTGTACTTAAGAAAATTAGCTTGAGGAATGCTCATGCAGATCGGAATCCCAACAGAAACGATCGCTGGTGAAAATCGTGTCGCAGCGACACCAGAGACAGTGAAAAAGTTGATCAGTGCTGGCCATCGCGTCTTGATTGAGCGTGGAGCAGGGGTAAGAGCCGCGTATATCGACAGCGCTTATGAACAGGTAGGCGCTACCATTACGGAAGATGTTTATTCGGGTAGTCAATTGATTTTGAAAGTTCGGGCACCTCAAGGTGACGAAATTCAAAAGTTAGCTGCACATACAACCGTTGTGGCGATGTTTGATCCATATCGAAATCCAGACCTAGATACCTTTGCCAGTCAAAACGTATCTGCATTTGCTCTAGAGTTGTTGCCACGTACGTTGTCTCGTGCGCAAAACATGGACGTGTTGTCTTCTC
>WNDP01000327.1 GCA_009912575.1 Acinetobacter bereziniae | reverse complement strand
TGCAACGATAGAAACGATTAGGCAATATATTCAGAATCAAGACAGACCAAGCTAACCGCTTGGTGAGCTATCCATCCCCACCCAAATCAAAGATTATAGATGGGGAATTTCGCTTTATTAGTTAAATTCGGAATTGGAGCATTGAAAGTGCCGTAAATCATCGCTTCAATAGAGTCAGCGACGGGTCTATCTATATCAATGATCAGTGTGCCGACTTTAAAATCTGTAGCAGTTTTTAAATATGCGAAATCAGCAAAATTAGGCTCATCTTTGTGGAACCAAGTTGGTTTTTCACCTGCTAGAGCAATTTTTGAAGTCCAAAGTGGACAGTTATCAGGAATTGAAAGACGGAAAATGCTCAGAGAAGCGTCCAAATCAGACTTTTTACTCTGTTGTTCTTCATAAATTAAGGCTTTTCTGCGTATTAAATTAAACGCTGTCGCATTTTTTATCATAAACAAGTCTTTGATTATGACTTGTCAATTTTGCTTTTCCACTTCATAATAATTGCATATTTTGTGGATTCAGCTAATGACAAGTGGGCTGATGAAACCTTAAAAAAGCCATCCTGTCCGCCAAGATTAGAGGGCTTTTTTTTTGGTCTTTAATTTTTTACTGCTTAAAAACTACAAGTCTTTTCGAAGTATATTACATGTCAAAAAACAACTATGTTTTTGGTTGAGTTTTCAAAAAAAATTCAAATTTGATAATTTTCTCGATTTTCATAACATGTATAAAATATGATTTCTCACAAATAAACCTCCCTAAACATAACCTAATTTTAAAGATAAAAAAACTAGACATTATTAAAATACAAATATTTTTTTAAACTGTTACGTAACTTAAATAACTTACGCAATATAGTCTTCACACTAACCATTTGATCTTTCTGAAATTCTATATAGAATAAAATTACTTAATTTACGTAAGTCTATTGAATGATTATTTTAGTTGGTGGTGAAAAAGGGGGGTCAGGTAAAAGTTGTCTTGCACAGAATTTAGCTGTTTACCTACAAGCCAAAAATCGAGATATTTTATTACTTGATGCTGATCCTCAAGGAACTACGAGTGATTGGATAAAAGAACGTGATGAAAATGACAGTGTTCAAAATATTCCATCAGTTCAAGCATCCGGAAACATCAGACAAATTTTAATGGATCTATCAAAACGCTATCAGGATATTATTATCGATGCTGGTGGACAAGATTCTGAAGCACTTCGTTCAGCAATGACAATTGCGACACATATGCTTTTACCATTTCGTCCAAAGAGACGAGATTTGAAAACATTAGTGCATGTAGAAAAGTTAATTCGATTAGCTAAAGCAGTGAATCCTGACCTGTATACAAGAGCCGTAATTACACAGTGCCCAACATTACCAAGCCAGTTTCAAAGGATTCTAGATGCTAAAGAAGCATGTAGTTCATTCGACCTAATTCCATTAAATAATTTCACTTGTAATAGAAATATTTATGATGATGCAGATGAAAATGGTTTATCAGTTTTTGAAATGTCATCTGATGAAAAAGCTAAACAAGAAATTGAAATGATTTCAAATGAATTCTTGGGAGAATTTTAATGGCTTTAAAAGGATTAAAAAAATCTGAACTTGATGCTAATCAAGAATCGATAGATGATTTCATAAAAGGTGCATCAAAACGTACTAAAAAAATAGAACCCAAAAAACAGAATTATAGAAGATTTACCTTTTCTCTAACGGAAGATGTAAATAAAGAAATTGATGAACTTTTGATTAATTGCCGAGTTGCAAAAGCCAACCGATCTATAATTTTGAAAGCCGCAATACGTCAACTACAGCAACTCTCTCCTGAAAAATTACAAGAAACTGTCTTAAGCGAAATAAAATAGCACTACACCAAGTTACGTAAGTTATGCAACTTACGTAACTTAATTTTTTTAATAACGAGTGAATAATTATCCATTAATATAAATATATTCACAAAATAAAATACATACTAAAAACCACAACACTTCTTATATTTTTTTTCACTTCCACAAGGACACTTTTCATTACGTCCTATTTTCGCTGATGCAACTTGAGAAGACATATTATTAGTTCTAATAATATTTGGAACATCTGCTAAATTATGCAACTTACTCTTGGGAAGACTTTCCATTAACTTATCAATTTCATCTGATCTCTGCCATTCATATTCAAGATAAGTAGAAAATGAACCGTACCGGGTTTTTCGGAGACTCAACATTCTAAGAAACATGGTACGGTTCAGCCTTCGCTTTGCTCAGGCAGATGGTGGACGTTGAGAGAGTTTCGGCAATACTCTCCCTAAGGGCTGCCATTCAAAAAATGACACATCCCCTAAGTATTGCCGATTTAACCTGATTAGGCTGATGGAGCCACGCATCGGTCGTATCCGCACCATGCTTTACATACATGGCAGACAAGGACTAAAGGTACTGCACCTCTCCCCACGCGCTCCCTGTCGAAGTATGGCAGTATCTCTGCGAGGGTAAACACCCAACATGCAACTTAACCAACCTATACAACTACTCTCAACGCTCCGCTTATGTGGGATTCCCCTGTAACGGTTTAGCTCCAATCTCTCGATCTTCACTATCGCTACGATGCACCAGTGACACTTATTCCCTCCACATGCACCGCATATCGTCCTTAAAAAGGGTACACAGAAGCTGATAAGTCCCGAATACAGTCTATGTATTGCTTATTGGATGAACGAGAATCAGGTAACGAAAGACTTTTTACTGATACAATGCTTGCCATTTTTTATCAATTTGATAGAATTTGAAAAGCGGTACAAGCCGAAAGGTGAAATCATAACGGTCGTCAAACCTTATGATCTTCGTTACTTGATGCGTGAACATCAAATAACTGCGTACCACCAAATTTAAGACAAAACCCCTATAAGTTGCAAGACTTATAGGGGTTTTTTCTAATCTTTTAAAAATTTTATCATTTTTTCGGGTTTGCTATTATTGAGTTAGCAATTTCTATAGCCTCATTTTGGCTTAGATTATAGTAATTTATCTGATAATAATTTCTATCACTAACAAAAGTGAGCTTTTGGATCAAATCAGATGATAACTCTTCATAAATAGCAGGAACGTCATTAATGAGTGAAGTATTAAGATGTACTAGCTCAAACCAGATCTGACAGTTACCCATTTTTTAGTGTGCCTGTCAGGTTAAATTTGAGCTAAATTCTTCTCAGCCCAAATTCGCTTCCCATCAAGTACTGTTTCCAGTGGTGTGCGAC
>WNDP01000326.1 GCA_009912575.1 Acinetobacter bereziniae | reverse complement strand
TGGGTAATTGTATAAATAAAGCATCAATAGGCATTTTATCCCAATTCTCTGAAATATTCTCTTCGTCGTCTAAACTCTCAGCCAACAAAAATAATTGTGCAACAGAGCAATTAAAAGCTTCTGCAAGGTACTGGAGTATTGCAGGACTGTACCCTTGATTGCCATTCTCAAGATTGGAAATGTTACTTTTTGAAGTGTTGGAGAAATCGGCTAATTGCTGTTGAGTCCAGCCCTTCCGTTTCCGCAAATAACGTATTGCATGACCTATATCCATTCCTTGATATTAGCTTAACAAAGTATCCCGAGCATATTGCAATGCAATATATTCTGCATTAAAAGTATTGTTTTACAAAACATTAGTTTTGCAATACAATACCCACTCATTCACTAAAATTTAGAAAAATGATGAAGCATTCAAATATTGATAAAAATATTTCTACCAATTTATCAGATGCGCTTATTACTATTCGGATTGTATTTGAGAATTTTTTAAATGATTTAAATATAAAAGTAGTGAATAAAGAAGAGCTTGATTATTTTTGTACCGCACTATTATTTACCATCTGTTCAAATAGCATCAGTGATAGAGAAAAAAAATTTGTATTAACTCAATTTAAAAATTCAGAATATGCAAATATTAAGATTGATTATTATTCTCACTACTTCAATCCAAAAGAAAATTTATTTATAGATGATCAACAGATCTACCCTGTGCTCTTGGCACTTCTTGACTCTATCAATACTGACTTTGACCCAATGAGTATTAATCAGTTTATTATTATTTTGGATTTTAAAAAGATGATGGTTACTATTAGATCTCTTGCGAAAGTAGTTTTTTAATCATTTTGACTCAATGCAATACCTTATAAATCATAGGTCATATTTGCTCTAATTCTGACTAACGCAAGAGATCTATTGTAGAATAGTTTATATATCATAGATTTTTATTAAAAACATGAATTAAATTTCATATTTTTAACAAGAAGTAACATAACTAAAATATTAAAAAACTTAATAAATATTATATTAAAGCTTAAGCTATAGTTGAATCTAAATTTCTTATAGAACTATATAAACTCACCAAGTTATTCATTGACATATCAACTAATGGTTCAAACATGAAAGAATTCAAGTGAATATGCTCTGGAGTAATCAAATTAACTTTATTTAATAATTTTAGAACATGAGGTTCCATATCAATTTCTTTACACAACTTATATAACTCTTGAGTTTGATTTTTTGAAATTGAATTAACTTTATCAATACAAAGTTTAGATATCATAAATTTTTCAGCTTTTAATCTACAAGCAATCGCAATAATTAACTTATCTTCTAACGCTATTGAATGTTCATTATTATTTACTATAATATTTTCTGCTTGATCAAAAATAATATCTAATATTAATTTATCTTTGAAATCTAACTCTATATCTGATTTATCTTTAATTACATTAATAAGACATTCATGTACAGCTTGTGCAGTTATATTTATCGTGTTAGGTTTTATATTTAAACAGCTAGTTAAAAAATTAAAACCATCTTCATCAGATAAATATTCAAATAGGTTTCTTACAAAAGGAATTAAACCTATAAAGTTTTTTTTCTAGATTATAATTACTAATAAA
The DNA here is from genome assembly GCA_009912575.1 of Acinetobacter bereziniae. Classification (GTDB taxonomy): domain Bacteria; phylum Pseudomonadota; class Gammaproteobacteria; order Pseudomonadales; family Moraxellaceae; genus Acinetobacter; species Acinetobacter bereziniae_A. Next base: position 1,663 of record WNDP01000326.1, on the reverse strand, counting down.
AATATTTTTAAAAACATCTTCAAAATATTTCCCTTTATTAATTTTAACAATTCCATCATTACATTTACTAGCCATGAAGCTAGAAGAACGGATATCCAATCGTTTTGAAACAGTTCTATAAAAATCAAAATTATGTGTTAATATAATTGCATTTACTTTAGGGTTTTCCAACAATTCTTTAATATACTCAATAATTGCATATTTATTCTTATAATCAAATGAATCAGCAACATCATCAAAAATGATTAGTAAATCATCTCCCATATCGATTCTTGCCTGAATCTCAAAAAGAAATCTGAGAATAAAATATGCTCGACTTTCACCACGACTTAATATATCTAATAAAATTTTTTCATCATTATCTTGAATATTACATTCTTTATATTTAAATATTAGCTTTGGTATATCATTTTTTAAGATAATATCAGATTGATTTTCAATATCAATTTTAAATGGAACAAAAAATCTAGAGTTAAAAATTTCTAAAGTATTGTTCCATTTTTCTATATCCTCATTTGCATTTGAAATTATTTCTTGAAGTTCTGTTCTTCTTGTTTTATATATACCTAATATTCTTAGACATTCACCTTTTAATTCAGAAATATGACTTAACCAAAAATCATTACGAAAGCCTTCATAATCTTTTAAATTTATTAAAATGGCTTGATTTCTTTCTAATATTGCCTTAAATGCCTTTAATTCTGCATTTTTTGCTAATGCCTTGTCCACTTTATCAAATGTTTTAAGTAACTCAGCATCATTTAAAATTTGATCAATTTCGCTTTTAATTAAATCAGATAACTCACCTCTTGTTGAAATAATATCATCTGAACTAAGATTTATTTTATGACCTGCTTCAAAAAATGAATTGTCATCTAAAGAATTTAACAAAGTAGAGGCTTGCAGAGTCCCAAATGAATTTGAAGACTTTTTAAAAAATTTAGATTGCTCTAATAATTGCGAATATCGCTGTAAGTATTCATCCAATAAATCTTCATGTGCCTCTAGAAATTTTTTTACCTTATTACCTTTATCAAAAATATCATTGTATTTAAAATCAAATTTTTCAAAATTTTCAGATAAATTAGGTTCAATTCTTAATAAATATTCAAAAAAGCTTTCATTTTGATAAAATAAGGCTTTAAGCTCTGTATCACAGTCTGAACTTCTCGACTGATTTTTCAATAATCTTATAAATTTATCTTTTTCATGCATTAATTCTGTATAAATTTGATCATACCTATTTTTTAAATCACTCCTTGCAATAAATTTTGTAATTGCACCTTGCGATAGCATTGTTTCAGCATTTACAACTAATATCTGTTTTCCATCTAGTGCCTCATTATTCATTTGAATTTCACATTTTGGAATTCTATCTACAAATACTCTATCTTTAATTTCATTAATTTTGTTTTGCGATATTAAATCAAAAATATTTGCGAAAGATGATTTCATAGTACCATTAGGTGCATAAATAAGTTGTGCACGCTGCCTTGGTGCAAATTTGAAATCATGTTCTAATAGTCCAATACCAAAACAATTTTCAAATTTAATTTTTAATATTTTATTCATTACTCTTCTCAAAACTAAGGGCTGATTAATCAGCCCTTAGTTTTAACTCAATTTAATTTATTTTTCAACAAATTAGCTTAATTGAGCAGCA
>WNDP01000325.1 GCA_009912575.1 Acinetobacter bereziniae | reverse complement strand
TAAAAGGCTATAAAGACATCAAAGCCCTCGATAAGATCGAAGTATATGATGTTCAGTTGATCAAACGGAGTCTTTAATGGCGGGTAGTCAACGTCTTAAGCGCATGGCGGATACAGTACAACGTGAGTTGTCAGAACTGATTCGCCAAGAACTTAAAGATCCTCGCTTAGGTGGTCTTGTGACCATCTCTGCGGTGAAAGTCAGTCCTGACTTGGGTTATGCAGAAGTTTACGTGACTGTTATGGGGCGTGAACTTGGCGATGAGCAAAGTGAAGCGGCAAATAAAGAAACTTTAGATGTGTTAAATAAAGCTTCTGGTTTTTTACGCCACGAATTAGGTCGTCGCATCAAAACACGTATAACACCGCGTTTGCGCTTTCATTATGATAAAACCAATGCGTATGGTAACTATATGTTTGGTCTAATCGCAGAAGCTGTAAAAGATTTACCTGAGCAAAAAGACGAAGAATAAGTATTTGTAGAAAGCCACCTGAGGGTGGCTTTCTTATATCTTCGAAAATATGGCTATTAAGCCCTATCCTTTTAAACTATATTCTAAAAATAATGAGTGGTTTCGCCTTAACGCACTTTTCTTAAAAAATGTATGTCATTCTCAAAAGCTTAATTGCGAATAGATAGCAGAAATTAAACAAAACTTTGCCTGAAACTGTATAGAATGCAGATATATCAACAAATACAAATAAATATCTCTGAGGAATGAGCAATGAATGTAATGAAAAAAGGTCTATTGGCACTGACTTTGGCGAGTACCTTGGCTTTTTCAGGTTGTGGTTATAATACTTTGCAAGCTAAAGATGAATCCGTCAATGCGGCTTGGTCTGAAGTGGAAAACCAATATCAACGTCGTGCAGATTTAGTGCCTAACCTTGTGAATGTCGTCAAAGGTTATGCAACCCATGAAGAAAAAGTTTTAACTGAAGTGACTGAGGCACGTGCTAATGTTGCAGGTTTAAAAGTAGACAAAGAAGTATTGAACGATCCAGAATTGTTTAAAAAATACCAAGAAGCCCAATCACAAATGACAGGTGCATTATCTCGACTTTTGGCAGTCACTGAAAACTATCCTGACTTAAAAGCCAATGAGCAATTCCGTGATTTACAAGTCCAATTAGAGGGTACTGAAAACCGAATCAGTACAGCAAGAACACGATATGTTCAGACTGTTCAAGACTACAATACTTATGTACGTCAGTTCCCACAAGCAATGACTGCAAAAGTGATTGGAATGAAAGCCAAACCAAACTTTAGTGCTGAGGCAGGCGCATCAAAAGCACCAACAGTGAATTTTAATTAAATACTCGATTTCCATCTTATTCGGGGAATCACTCGAAAGAGATGAAAGTCCTCTCTGTTATTTAAGTAAAGGTGAATTATGCTTGAACGGAACGGAAAATCAGCATTTCAAATAATCAGTACATTATTCTATGTACTTTTGGCGCTGATCTTTTCTGTTCAATCTCAGGTCTGGGCTGAAACAGCAACAGCCACAGATGAACAACAAGCACAAGAAGCTATTGTTTTAGGAAAAGTTGCCCCAAATACCAACTTGCCGAATGTAATGGGTTCATCACCAGTAGATGGTCAAAATCAAAATCAACCGACAACCACATCTCAACAATCGTCACAGAGCTCTTCATCAAACCAAGCAAAAGTCGCCAATGATATTGCTGAGGGTGAGACAGAAAGAAATATCCCGACATTGAATCAACCCGTGGTTGATCAAGCCAATGTTTTGTCTGCGGCTGAAAAGCAGAGTTTAGAACAACAGATTCGTGATATTTATCGTCTAGGCAAAGCACAAATCGGGATTATTATTGTTCCAACCACAGGGCAAGAAGGTATTTTTGATTTTGCCATGCGTGTTGCAGAGCAATGGAAACTTGGTTCAGCAAAACAAGATAATGGTCTATTGATCGCTGTTGCTGTGAATGACCATAAAATTCATATCGCCACAGGTTATGGTCTAGAAGGCGTATTGCCTGACATTATAGTTAGTCGAATCATACGCAATCAAATTTCTCCAGCATTTAAACAAGGGCAATATGCACAAGGTTTACAAGCCGCTGTGGGAGAAATTGAACGTATTTTAAATTTAGATCCTGAAATTGCCCAACAAGCTGCAGATGAGCTTAAAGAACGTCAAAACCAAGCAATACAAGCTCAAGAAGCCAAAGATCGAACATTGAGTACGGCAATGATTATTTTGGTAGCGGGTATATTTGCATCATTCATTATTGGTAATCGCTTAAGTGCAGCAGTAGCTGGGGTGACAGCAACTGCTGCTGGGCTTATATATGGTTCTGGCATCGTAATGAGCTTAATTTTAGGCTTTGGTATATTTTTCTTATTGATTACTTCTCTGGCTCAGCTAATCCTACAAATGTTTCTCTCTGGCGGTGGACGTGGTGGAAGCGGCGGTGGTGGCGGTTTTGGTGGAGGTGGTGGCTATAGTGGCGGCGGTGGCGGTTTTGGTGGGGGAGGAGCATCAGGCTCATGGTAACAAAAACTGATACAACAGAAATTTTGACTGAACCAAAATTACATGAAAAAGTACAGCCGAGTTTTAAGCGCTGGCTCAAGCATTGTCTTTATATGCCTGCATCAAAGCGCTATTTTTCTAAACAAGACCAACATGCGATTGCTCAAGCAGTTAAACAAGCTGAAGAAGGTCATGTGGGTGAAATACAAGTGGTGATTGAGGGGCATATCCCCAGCCATCAAGCCTATCATCAAAATACGCGTCTAAGAGCGCAACAACTCTTTGCCGAGTTGGGGGTATGGGATACCGAATATAACAGCGGTGTTTTACTTTATTTGAATTTGTGTGAAAAGGCAGTAGAGATTGTTGTGGATCGTGGTATCCATCAAACGACTACACCACAAACTTGGCAACAGATTTGTGATGAAATGATTATCACGTTACAAAATAAACACTACCGTTTGGCAGTCGAAAGTGGTGTAAGCGAGATTGGTAAAGTATTGAATTTATTTTACAATCAGCAAAAAAATGATAGTATCAATGAATTGGTAAATCAGCCGATTATTCTGAATTAACCTTAAATAAACGAACTGAAATATTTTTGAACAAGAGTGACAGGAAATGTCACTTTTTTACGTTTAATTACTTAAAAAAACAACCGTTAAAAAAAACTTGTAAACTGTTACATTGTCTCTAAAATCGAGATGTGTAAGTTGGTTGTTGATTTTTTCCACAAAAACAGCCACATAAATTGCTCTAAAAAAGGCTTAAAAATTTTTAAAAACATTGGAGAAATGTT
>WNDP01000324.1 GCA_009912575.1 Acinetobacter bereziniae | reverse complement strand
CCTTTTGTTTTTTATTTAAACAAACGAGTGGTTTTTTCGAAAAAAAGGCTTGTCATAACAAAACGATCTCTATAATATACACAGCCATTGGGGACGTGGCGAAATTGGTAGACGCACTGGATTTAGGTTCCAGCGCCGCAAGGTGTGAGAGTTCGAGTCTCTCCGTCCCCACCAAGCAATTCATTTTGTGGCATCAAAGCAAAATGAAATGTGATAGAGGATTGGTGTAATGGTAGCATGACGGTCTCCAAAACCGTTCGTCAAGGTTCGAATCCTTGATCCTCTGCCAACTTATTTTAAACTATATTCGTATAGTTGTTTTATCCGGGGACGTGGCGAAATTGGTAGACGCACTGGATTTAGGTTCCAGCGCAGCGATGCGTGAGAGTTCGAGTCTCTCCGTCCCCACCATATTCGAAAAAGCATGATTTTTATCATGCTTTTTTATTGTCTGTAATTTTATATTTAAGGCAATAAAAAAGACCAAATCAAAAATCAATTTGGTCTTTTTCAGAGAGACTTCATTCAATACTAAAAATAACAGATACTCGAATTAAGCTTTTAAGTGATCCTCAAATTCTTCACCAAGTTGCATTGCCAAATTATTACCAGATAAATCACACGTCACTAAACCATATTCTTTTTTAAAACTGAAAGTAAATCCTTTACCATCCGCTAAGTTTTTGACTGAATAGCCTAATTTTTCTAACCAAATACGAAATGCAATTAAATTTTTTGCCTTAACAACTTTTTTCACAGAAGATCTCCTTAATTCCTGCCTATAAATTTAATAGGGATGACCTTTAAATTTTTAAAGGGGGAATTTGTTGAATTTTATTTTTTATATCAATATTTGAGCACTTTGAGAAATGACGCTTTTGTATCAATGCGTATTTTTTTGATATGAATACAATATGAATGGTTGAAAAAATAATAAAATAAAACAATAAGTTAAATTATTGTTTGAAACATGTTTGTAATATTTTGATGCAAAGATGTGGGTTTTAAAAAGTTGGTTTTCTCTCATTTTATTTTTCTTAAATGTAAGTAAATTTAACGAATAGCGTGGTTATTCAGCTTGTAGTGGGTGATGTTGTTGTAAAAAATCTAAAATATCACTAAATAGTTGTTTTTGATCTTGTCCAAGTGTCATGAGATGACCAGTATTTGGATAATTTTTAATTCTTTTTTCAGTAGAATTCACATGATCATAAATAGTTTGAGCACTTGATTGATACAGCACATCATCTAACGCTCCATATAAAAGAAAAATTGGTGCCGAGATTAAAGCTGTATCTTGTATAGTCGTTCGAATCAATTGCTGAAGTGCTTGAAGTTGGATGCTGGATTTTGTTTCTAAGTCTGCTGAATTTTGCTTTGTATTGTTGTTTTGAAATTGACCAAGGTAGTTGGCATATAGTTCTAAACGTTTAAAGAGATCATTTGTACTTCGATCTTGTGGTGTCGACATCGCAATGCAAGCAGAAATTGGGAGCATTTCACTGAGCTTAAGTGATAAAACAGCCCCCAAAGACACTCCAATGACCGCGATTTGATTATAGCCTCGCTGTAAAAGGTGCTGATAAGCCTTAATGCTATCCTGTAACCAATCTACTGGGGTGTAATTTAGAAACTCATCAATGTCTAAGCCGTGACCTGAGTAGGCGATTGCATAACATGTATATCCATGACGATGTAAAAATTCAGCTAGTCCTCTCATATCTCGGACAGTGCTGGTATAAGCGTGTAATAACAAGACTGCACATTCAGAAGCTTCTAATAAAATAGGCTTCGGTTGGCTAAGCTTTAACATAGGTGCTTTAATTGACCTAGTGAATTAAAAATTGTCTTTCATTGCCCGGATTCGTGCAAACTCTTCGGCGCTTTCAACACGTAAAAATGGATTGGTTTCCAACTCAATTTCAATGCTGCTGGGTAAGGTAATTTTACCTTGTTCACGGAGTTGTTTGATTTGTTCCGCCCGCTGTTGAATCGCTCTATTTTCAGGTTCGATATGCAGGGCAAATTGAGCATTAGATAACGTATATTCGTGAGTGCAGTAAACTTTGGTTCTTGGTGGGAGTGCAGCAAGTCGATTTAGTGAATGATAAAACTGTTCAGCAGTTCCTTCAAACATTCGACCACAACCCATGGCAAAAAGTGTATCACCACAAAATAAGCTGTCGAGAGCATCAATAAAGTAGACGATATGACCCAAGGTGTGACCCGGTACAGCGATGATGTCAATATTCAGTCCATGAAACTCAAATTGATCATCATGTTGTAAAGGGTGTGTGATAAAAGGTATGTGACTAAGTTCAGCACGCGGTCCATAGACTGGAATATTGCGGTCCGCAATCAGTTCTGGAACTCCACCAATATGATCTTTATGCCAATGTGTCAGCCAAATTTGCTCTAAATTTAGTTGATGTTCCTTGCAATAATCTTCAACCAATGATGCTTCAGTCGGGTCAATGGCAATAACATGTTGGCTTTGTTGGTGCTCTATGAGCCAAATATAGTTTTGTAATTGGTTTTTAACATCGATGACGTGAATTTTAAATTGCATCATTGCATTCCCTGTATATGTTCAGTTAAATTTAATCGCAAATTCATGCAATAGACAAGTTTCAAAGCGACTAAATCACATTACTAAACATCTATCAGAACAGGGGTAAAGATAAGAGATCGAGTCGCCAGACATTGGGGAAGATCTAAATATTAAAGTCTGGCATATTCATGTTTAGCTATGCTCAGAACTCAGCAAGCCATAGCTTGGTTGATTTCCAGTTTGTTGAGCTTGCCATTTTTAAAAGTAAAATTGACATAGGCGGTATATCCTATTTCAAATTCAGATGGCTTTTTTAAATATTGTTTAACTTCTGAAGAAGTTAAAATTAGAACATGATGACCATTCTTTGCACTATTTGGAAAATCTTTCTTAAATTGAAGCAGTGTATATTGATTGGTGATTGGTTTATTGTTAATCAAAATGCTGTCACTCATGTTTTGGGTATTTGACCAATCTAACCAAACACGTCCTTTAGTTGTTCCCAGTTGTTGAAAGTTATTTTTACTTTTATAAAAACAGTCATTTTTAATTTGTGGATTGTCTTCTGCAAAAATTTCAAATTTTAATTTTTTTCCAGATTGGGTAGACGTTGAATATTCATAATTTGTACTAGCTCAAACCAGATCTGACAGTTACCCATTTTTTAGTGTGCCTGTCAGGTTAAATTTGAGCTAAATTCTTCTCAGCCCAAATTCGCTTCCCATCAAGTACTGTTTCCAGTGGTGTGCGACC
>WNDP01000323.1 GCA_009912575.1 Acinetobacter bereziniae | reverse complement strand
CCGTCATTATTTTCAGTGAAGATGGTGTAAAAGAAACTTTGGGCTTCAAGCAATTGGTTGTTGCGACTGGTAGCCGTCCTTACCATCCACAAGGTTTAGACTTTAATCACCCACGTGTATTTGATTCGGATAAAATTTTAGATCTCGATTTCACTATTCATAAGATTATTATCTATGGTGCAGGTGTTATTGGCTGTGAATATGCGTCTATTTTCATTGGTTTAGACCATAAAGTTGATTTAATTAATACTCAACATCAACTCTTAAGCTATTTAGATGACGAAATTGCAGATGCATTGTCATATCACTTGCGTGAACAAGGGGTGTTGATTCGCCATAATGAACAAATTGATCACTTAGAAACTTTTGATGATCATGTTGTGCTTTATTTACAAAGTGGTAAAAAGATTAAAGCAGATGCCATTCTTTGGTGTAATGGTCGTTCAGGAAATACCGACGGCATGGGACTTGAAAATGTCGGTCTTACGCCAAACAGTCGCGGTCAACTTGCAGTCAACGATCAATATCAAACCGAAGTTGAAAATGTTTATGCTGCAGGTGATGTGGTGGGTTGGCCATCGCTTGCTTCAGCTGCATATGACCAAGGTCGTTGCGCAGGATCGAACATGGCTGGTGAAAAAGATGTCAAACCTGTAAAAGATATCCCAACAGGTATTTACACGATTCCAGAAATTTCTTTCTTTGGTAAAACTGAAAGTCAGTTGACTGAGGAAAAAATTCCATATGAAGTGGGGCAAGCATCTTTCCGTCACTTGGCTCGTGCGCAAATTACGGGTGACACAGTAGGTGAGCTTAAAATTTTATTCCATCGTGATACCTTGGAATTGTTAGGTGTCCACTGTTTCGGCAATAATGCGGCCGAAATTATTCACATTGGACAAGCTGTGATGCAAAGTGGTAATAATACCATCAAGTATTTTGTTGAAACTACTTTCAACTATCCGACCATGGCAGAAGCTTATCGTGTTGCAACATTGAATGGTATGAACCGATTATTTTAACGTGAGTTTAACGCAACCACATCTTTAACCTATTGAAAAAAACTCTGCGGAGTCTTGCTGAATTTTCACCCAATTTCAGGATCAGCCTGCGGCTAGCCCTACTTTTCTTTCGGGAAAAGTAGGCAAAACCATTATCACCCGCAAAACTCGTCAACACATTTAATTAGTCGCAGAAACAATACTTTATAAAAGTAGTCCTGCCTCAAACAGTTGCGGATGGCGTTTCCGAGTATCATATTTTATCTAGACTATTATATCGAACTCAGGTTATTTTAATCAAAGATGTTGAAGGAAAAATACTTGAGATATCAACATTTTAAATTGAAATAAAAAAAGCCTTTCTCTTGAATAAGGGAAAGGCTTTTTAGCTTCAATGACGCTGGTTTTTATTGCCAACCATAACGACGGATGTACATTGTTTTAACCCACTGTGTCAGACACATATAGGCAATTAAAATAAATGGTAAGTAGAAGAAATAACTCAGTGGTAATGCTTCCAGTTTTAAATAACTCGCCAATGATCCCATTGGTAAGAATATACCAATACACATAATGATTGCGGTCATGACCAATAAAGGTGTTGCGGCACGGCTTTGAAAGAATGGTACTTTGGCTGTGCGAATCATATGTACAATTAGTGTTTGAGTGAGTAGACCCACCACAAACCAACCTGATTGGAATAAGGTTTGTTGTGCTGGCGTATTTGCTGAAAAAACAAACCACATTAAGGCAAAGGTTAAAATATCAAAAATTGAGCTGATTGGTCCAAACACAATCATAAAACGACCAACTTCACCCGGCTGCCAACGTTGTGGTTGAGCAATTAATTCTTCATCTACATGGTCAAATGGAATAGCGATCTGAGAAATATCGTAAAGTAGATTTTGAATCAATAGGTGAATCGGTAACATTGGTAAGAAAGGTATAAACGCACTGGCAACCAATACTGAAAATACATTACCAAAATTGGAGCTTGCGGTCATTTTGATGTACTTCAGCATATTGGCAAAAGTCCTACGACCTTCAATTACGCCTTTTTCCAAGACTATCAAACTTTTTTCAAGCAGAATTAAATCTGCAGATTCTTTGGCAATATCCACGGCTGTATCAACTGAAATCCCAATATCGGCAGCACGAATTGCTGCTGCATCGTTGATTCCATCGCCCAAGAATCCGACCACATGCCCATTGGCTTTGAGTTGTTCAACAATACGTTCTTTATGAACAGGACTAAGTTTGGCGAAAATATCATAGTGCTCAACGGCTTCTTTCAGTTGTTTATCTGACAACGTTTCAAGAATTCCACCGAGTAAGATGCGTTCACATTGAATACCAATTTCACGACATACTTTCTGTGTGACAAATTCATTGTCTCCAGTCAGTACTTTGACGGTGACGCCATGCGCATGCAGGCTTTTTACAGCAGCCGTGGCTGATTCTTTTGGTGGATCTAAAAAGGCAACATAACCAATTAAAATCAGATCGCTTTCATCGGCAACAGAAAAATTTTCTTGGTCAATTGAAAATTCACGATAAGCCACAGCCACCACACGTAAACCATCTTGGTTATAACGTTGAGTCAGTGTTTCGATAGCCGTTTGCTTTTGTACGGTTAAGGCTTCTACTTTGCCATCAATTTCAACATAACGGCAAACTTTGAGCATTTCCTCAACTGCACCTTTGGTGATCATGCGGACTTTGTTTTGAGGAGTTTTCACCACAACAGACATACGACGTCGATCAAAATCAAAAGGTACTTCATCTAATTTTTTATAACGTAACTTTTGTGTTTTGATCTCAGGGTCAACGGCATCTAATACAGCAACATCAAGTAGATTTTTTAATCCAGTTTGATAGTAACTGTTTAAAAATGCCTGCATTAAAACATAATGTGAGGTTTGACCATGGATATCGACATGTTGTGATAGAAAAATTTTATCCTGAGTTAATGTACCTGTCTTATCTGTACATAACACATCCATTGCCCCAAAGTTTTGAATGGCATCCAGACGTTTAACGATGACTTTCTTCTTAGATAAAAATACTGCACCTTTAGCTAAAGTTGAGGTGACAATCATCGGCAACATTTCAGGTGTTAAGCCGACTGCAACTGAAAGCGCGAATAAAAAGGCTTCACTCCAATCACCTTTGGTGAATCCGTTGATAAATAGCACAACGGGTGCCATGACCAACATAAAGCGAATCAGTAACCAGCTGACTTTGTTGACCCCCAATTGAAAAGAGGTAGTACCACGATCTGTTGCTGTTACACGATGAGCCAAAGCAC
>WNDP01000322.1 GCA_009912575.1 Acinetobacter bereziniae | reverse complement strand
AGGTGGATGCTCAATATATTGTGCCAATTTATCAAGCTTTTGAAAAACCAACAGTGGCAGGAGCAATTTCACAATTTATTCAAGCTGCAGTTGATGCAGGTATTGCACGTGGGGCGATTGAAGAAACGATTCAATATGTTAGGTTGCATTCCCGTCCTTGGGTAGATTCAGGTTTGGAAAAAGCATCAGATGATCCTTATACCATTGCCAATATTGGTGAGTTAAAAATTAAATTAAGGGCAGCCGAAGCCGTTTTAGACTTGGCAGGTGATGCAATTGATCAAGCAATTGCCCAACCTTCAGAAGAACATGCCAATGAAGCGACATTATTGGTCGCGGAGGCGAAAGTATTAACCACTGAAATTGCAATTTTGGCGTCCAATAAATTATTTGAGTTATCTGGTACTCGTTCAACTTTATCCGAGTTGAATTTAGATCGTCATTGGCGTAACGCACGTACTCATACTTTACATGACCCAGTACGTTGGAAATTTAATTTGGTTGGAAATTATTATTTAAATAACATTCACTTGCCACGACATGCGTGGAGCTAAGGGTGATAAGAATGGGATAATGGAGAACCAGCATGAGTGAACAAGATATTCAAACAAATATTAATGATGATCTATTGACTGAAGCCAATTATGAAAAAGTTGCAGCAAAGTATCGTCTAATTTTCGAAAAAATAGCCGAAGGAACACTTGCACGTGAACAGCAACGTGCATTGCCCTATGAACAAATCAACTGGTTAAAACAAGTGGGTTTTGGGGCTCTTCGTGTCCCTGTGAAGTTTGGTGGTGATGGTGTTTCTCTACCTCAATTGTTCCAGTTGCTTATAGATAGAGCTTGCCAAAGCAGATTCTAATATCGTGCAGGCATTGCGTGGACATTTTGCCTTTGTTGAAGATCGTTTAAACGCGCATAAAGTTGTCAATCAAGCGCAGTGGTTTAACCGCTTTGTTCAAGGTGATTTGGTGGGAAATGCTTGGACTGAAATTGGTCAAGTGAAAATCGGTGATGTGATCACCAGAGTAAAACAAAAAAATAATCAACTGTTGGTCAATGGGAAAAAATACTATTCAACAGGCACTATTTTTGCCGATTGGGTCGATCTATTCGCCTATGACGAAACAACTGACCAACATGTGATTGCTGCTATTTCTCGCCATGCCTCGGGTGTGCAGGTATCAGACGATTGGGATGGTTTTGGGCAAAAGACAACGGGAAGTGGCACATTAACCTTAAGCGATGTTGCAATTGAACGTGATCATATATTGCCTTTTGAACAACGCTTTAAATACCAAACGGCATTTTATCAAGTCATTCATTTGGCAACCTTATCAGGTATAGCTCAATCTGCTGTTGCCACATTTATTCATGAAGTACAAAAGCGAGATCGTATTTTTAGTCATGGTAATGCAGATCTGGTTCGTAATGACCCGCAAATTTTACAAGTGATTGGTAAAGCAACTGCACACAAGCCTATGCCAGTGAAACCATTACTCTACGAACAGCAGAAGCTTTGCAACAAGCTTATCTTAGCCACTTAGGCGAATCTGAAGTCAAAGATATTCAGGCGAATAATGATGCCGAACTTGAGTCGGCACAAGGTCAAGTGGTGATCTCTGAATTGGTCTTGGATCTAACGAGTCAATTATTTAATGCATTGGGTGCATCAGCCAGTACCACATCTAAGCAGCTTGATCGTTTTTGGCGAAATGCTCGAGTGGTATCCTCACATAATCCTTTAGTTTATAAAGAAAAAGTGATTGGTGATTGGGAAGTAAATCGTGAGCCTTTACCTTTTGTTTGGCAGATTGGAGCGAGTCCAAAGGTTGGGGCGGCTTAAATATTGTGATTTTTATCAGAAGCTTGCTTATGCAAGCTTTTGTTTTTTTAAGATAGAAAAATAATTAATGTACTCATGAGTACATAAATTAAAAGATTTAATACTATAAGGATAAAACAAAATTCAGTAGATTAGAGTTTGTTGACATCTCAACTATGCATTGCATTGTTTGTGGTAGTTTTAATCATAACCTCATGGGACGAGAATATTTTGTTGCTCAAGCTTTATTTCTTGCGGATTTAGAACGATTGAGTATCAAAAACCTTGTATTGGTTAAAAATGTCGAATCTCGCAAGCATTTGTAAAGTGTCAACAGAGTCTAAGCGTAAAAACAAATACAAAGAGGATGTTATGTCACTTCAAGGAAAAACACTTTTTATCACGGGTGCAAGTCGTGGAATAGGACGTGAAATCGCACTAAAAGCTGCTCAAGATGGCGCGAATATCGTGATTGCGGCAAAATCTGCAGAAGAACATCCAAAATTAGGCGGTTCGATTTTTACTGTTGCGAAAGAGGTCGAAGCAGCAGGTGGGCAGGCACTGGCAATTCAATTGGATGTGAGAGACCAAGCTGCGGTTGCTGTAGCAATGCAACAAGCTGTAGCGCATTTTGGTGGGATTGATATTTTAATCAATAATGCGGGTGCAATTAAATTATCTGGTGTTGAACTACTTGACCCAAATCGTTTTGATTTGATGTATCAAATCAATACACGTGCAGTGATGGTGTGTAGTCAAGCAGTATTACCTTATCTAAAAAACAGTGATAACCCACATATTCTCAATCTTTCTCCGCCCTTGAATTTGGATGAGAAATGGTTTGCCAGTTATGCGCCGTATACCATTACAAAGTATGGTATGAGTATGTTGACCTTAGGAATGAATCAAGAATTTGCCAGTTATGGCGTTAGTGTGAATTCACTTTGGCCCAGAACGATCATTGCAACGGCAGCTATTGAATTTTCTTTAGGTGGTAAGGCGATGTTCAGTAAGGCACGCAAACCAAATATTATGGCAGATGCTGCTTATCATATATTAAATAGTCAACAGCGTGCGTTGACTGGGCGTTTATTGATTGATGATGATATTCTTAGAGAGTCAGGTGTTACTGACTTTTCTGAGTATCGCTATACAGATTCAGACGATGAATTAATGGTTGATTTATTTGTAAAAGAGTAGTGATGAGGCATATAAATGTGTACTGATTTTAAATCACTGGTCTGATTGTCTAAAATCGGTACATTAAAACATTGGAAATTTGCTTAAAAAAGCAGAATATATACGACCGAATACAAAAAATGTGAGAGATGTAATTTCGTGTTTGAGTTAGATTGTAAGTTGCTCAGTATTTTTTACTATATTTAGGCTTTGTTGCATAAACCTACCTCTTAAGGCTTACTCAGCAATATAATTCTCAGATGAATAAGCCTACACCTAAAATTTATCGTACAACAAATTGGTCATCCTACAATCGTGCTTTGATCAATCGTG
>WNDP01000321.1 GCA_009912575.1 Acinetobacter bereziniae | reverse complement strand
CAAATCCAACCCCTGAACTGACCATACTGATCAAAGTGAAAATATCACTGACTTCTAAAAAAACTTTTGGGTCAATCCCTGCTTTCTCAAAAATAACATCACTGTCACTACGTGTAGCAAAGCCTTTAGCGAGGGTTAAAAAAGTTTCATTTTTGAGCAGCCTTAAATTAATTTCTGGATATTCAGCATATTTTGAATTTTTATTGACTGCTAAAAATATCTCATCTTCAAACATGGGTAAATGTTCAAAAGCTTGATCTGAAGTGGTCTCATTGAGTGCAACAATAATTGCATCCAATTCGGTCGCCTTAAGTTTTTTAACCAAGTCACGATTGGAGCTTAATAGCAGTTGAATATCCAGTTCACCGCGACGTAGTTTTAATCCACTGATCACACTCGGTAAGGTGTTGACTGTTAAGGAGTAGAGTGAACCAAGATTAAGCACTTTAGCAGCAAAGCCCGCTGCCTCACGAGTTTTATTGACTGTGGTGACAATGTCTTGCACAATTTTTTGTGCATGTTCCTGTAACACATAAGTACTTTTTAATGGAATTAGGAGACGCCCTTCATTTTTAAACAGCGGACAATGCAATGCACTTTCTAAAGAATGCAGGGCTTTGTGTACACTGACATTACTGAGGTCCATTTCAGCAGCAGTCTTAGATAAACTTCCACAACGCATAAATGCAAGAAATATCTGAATTTTTTTAAGGTTAACTCTTCATCAATTTTCATTTCACACATCCATTTTTTGTTGAATATTATAGATAAAATTGAGTGTCAAAGATGTGTTTAGATATGACAAAAATACAAATATTCATACATTAAAAAACCATGCAACCTCGGATAGATTTTAAAAATAATGTGTCATTTTAGGCTGATGGATGATTGAAGATAAGATTTTAGAATCAGAGTTTTTCAAAAGAAAAGAATAAAATTTTACCTTTTAAAAGGTTCTTTTTCTTTTATTCTAAATCACTTATGTAACTGAGCTTTGAGAAAAACTCAAGCATATCGTTGAAAGAATGTAGACAGGTCTGTATAGACTTTGTCGCTATTTTTTAGTACACTCGATCACAATCTAAAATCAAATAATAAACCATGTCTAACAATATTTATGTTGCTCTAGAGCAGTTGGGACTCGTAGCAAAAAAACGTGCTATACACTAGCAATTTTCGAATACCACGCTCAATGATCAAGTGTTTCTTCAACGCATTGAAGGGACTCATCAGTTGAATCAGGGGATTCAACTGCAACTGATCTGTCTTTCGACAAATTCAGAAATACCTTTGAAGCAGTTTATAGGTGCCCAAGTAGCCGTTGATATCGTCAAATGATAAATCCGAACTGAATCGAATCTCAGGAATTGTTACCCAAGCAGAAGCAGGCGCAAACGATGGTTCTCTTAGCATCTATCGCCTTAAGGTTGAAGACCCAACCGCACTGTGGAAACATCGTAGAAATTCTCGCGTATTTATGGCGAAATCTGCTGTTGAGGTTATTCAAACTGTCTTTCAGGAATGGGTGCAACGCAGCCCGTTGTTTGCTTCAAGCCTCACTTTTAGATAAGAGCGGACTGACCAAAGACTATGACGTTCGTCCATTCCTCATGCAGGCATCTGAAAGTGATATCGACTTTCTAACACGTTTGATGAGAAGTGAGGGCATAAACTGGCTGATTGATGAAGCACAGCTCAAAGTGTCGAGTACAACAGAACAAATCCAAGCACAAAAGTTAAGATTAATTGATGATAACACGCAATTTAGTGCCTTAGAACGCCGTAATATCCGTTTTCATCGTAGCTCAGCTGTAGAAACCAGTGATTCAATCACCAATTTTACTGGGCAACGTTCACTTCAACCGACTTCAGTCCATATCCAACGTTGGCAAGCCGATGTATTGGATACGGATGAAGGTGCAGGCAGTGTGCAAAGCAAGCACACTCATAGTGAAAATTATGACAATGCTAGTCTAGGCCTAGAACAAGCATGGCACTTTAGCCCTGCATGGATACAAGACCTCAATGGTGAAAGATGGCGCAACGCCATCGGGCAACAGTCAGATCGAACGTTTTAACCAAAACCTCAGCAATTACTACGATGCACAAGCCAAGCAGTTTACTGCGGTCTCAACAGTACGAGACACACATGTAGGCTATTGGTTTGAATTTAGCCACCCTGAGATCGACCAAAACTCAGGCGCAGACAAAGAGTTTTTAATCACTGCGAAGGACTTTTATAATCAAAATAACCTTCCAAAAGACTTAAGTGATCAAGTGAGTGCTTTGTTGAAACAAAGCAATTGGCAAACAAACATAATCACCACACAGAATAGCGACGAACGTCAAGCCAATACATTAACCGTACAACGACGCAATATTGCGATTGTTCCTGAATACAATCCACTGCAACATCGCCCGATGGCATCACCGCAACGCGCCAAGGTGGTTGGGCCGAGTGGAGAAGAAATCCATGTAGATGAATGGGGGCGCATCAAAGTTCGTTTCCTGTTTACCCGTAATGAAGACAACACCCATGATGGTGGTGCAGGCTCGAATGACAATGATACCGACTCGGCTTGGGTCGATGTACTGACCCCATGGGCAGGCGAAGGCTATGGCGCACGCTTCTTACCGCGTATTGGAGAGATTGTTGTCATCGACTTCTTTGATGGCAATATTGATAGACCCTTTGTAGTGGGTCGAATCCATGAAGCACAACGCAGCTCGACCAAGTTTGATGGCAAAGGCAAGTTGCCAGATACCAAGAAATTGGCTGGGATTAAAAGTAAGGAATATCAGGGCAGTGGCTATAACCAACTGAGGTTTGATGACACCACTGGGCAAATCAGCAGTCAGTTACAGAGTAGTCATGGCGCCAGTCAATTGAATCTTGGAAAGCTCAGTCATCCAAAAGATAAAGCGGAAAGTGATGATCGTGGTGAGGGTTTTGAATTACGAACAGACCAATGGGGTGCAGTACGTGCAGGGCAAGGCTTACTGATTTCGACCTATGCTCAAAACCAAGCCAAAGGTGATCACTTAGAAAGTGAGCTTGCCAAAAAGCAACTTGAAGGCAGTCAAACCAACAGCAAAGCCTTAAGTGATATTGCCAAGAACCAAAAAACGGATGAAATTGAGTCGCTTGAGCAATTGAAAGCTTTTGCAGAAGAAATTGAAAAAGATGTTGCCAAGTATAAAAAAGCCATCATGTTACTCAGTTCTGTTGATGGTATTGCTTTGAGTACGCCTGAAGATATACATCTTTCAGCAACAGGCATCATTAACCATAGCGCAGGCGATAGCATTAACCTGAGTACCCAAAAAAATCTGTTGGGACATGCGTTAGGAAAAGTCAGCCTATTCGCAGCGCAGGGGGGAATCAAAGCAG
>WNDP01000320.1 GCA_009912575.1 Acinetobacter bereziniae | reverse complement strand
CAAAAGGTCATCCATATCTAAACCAAGAGTTTTTGCCGTTTCTCTTGAAGGTTTTAGAACTTCTTGTATTGCTCTTTTGGTTCTATCATGATCTACTTCAAACCATACTTGAATTTTATGCCCTTTACTTTCAAATAGTGATTGAAGAGATGTTTTAACAGGAGTAACGACTTTATCTTCAAATGTATGCGCAGATATTAAGCTTTTTATTCCTTTTATTTCTATGATAGATACTAAGGAACCATCTTTTGATACTAATGTAGTTTCATCATTAGCTGTTTCCATATCAACGTAGTTTGATATACTTTGTTTTCCTGCAGATCCTAAATAATCTAAAAGACCATCAATACTATCTACTACGGACGAAATAATTCCCATAAACCTTCCTCTTTAATAATTCGTTTTTATCTTTTTGAAACTTATAAATATAGCATATAATAAAATCTGTCAATTTAATCTTTGTTAGTTATAATAGATTTTCCAGATTCTACAGAATATACTACTTGTTCTTTTATATTTTTTTTCCACCATTTATCATAATCATTATCTTCTGTTACTTTAACTAGTTTTGCGCCAGAATCTTTAATAACAGTAAACATATCATTTCCTGTTTCGCCAAATAAATAAATTAATCTATCTATATTTAAGAATGCTGGTTCTCCACTATCTTTAAATACCTTTCTCCAGTTCTTATTTATCCATTGATCTAATAAAGCAATACCATCTATATTATTTAAACTATTTTCTAGTTAAATTAAGGAAAAATCAAGTTATTTAAACATTGAACGCAATAGTTCAAGCATTGGATAATTTTAGAATAAACTTTGTTGTAGGCTTATGAGTATGAATGTTTATTCAAGTAAGTTTGCCAATCAAAATCAAATAACTGTTGTTTTGTTTAGAAATTTATGTAAATGCAACGAAGTACTTAGGTAGCGACTTGAGTGGGGTGGTTTAGAATCGAACAAAATTAGCATACATAGGTCCTGCTTACTATTCCATCCTTGATTTCTGATGCGATGCTTATAAGCCCACATTCACAATATTATGGGGATTCTTGGTAAGCCTTCAAACGCTTATCATAGACTGACCATAACGCTGCAATAATGTTCACCTGGCTTTATATTTTAGCATAAAACAGAAAGAAGCAAAATTACATTTTTAAAATTTGTCACAATGCTCATGAATAAATGAAGCAACCCCTTGAAACTTCAATTAGCTTTTTATGTCATTCCAAACTTTTCTCTGTACTATCAGTGTCAAATAACTCATTCAGCAGCTAAATGAGAAATGGTGATAAAAAGAGGATCGTCCAGCCGCGGTATTGAATAGAAATATTCATGAGTGAACATAAAATTTGAATTTACATCCATTAGTCCATCAGTAGAAGTACGTTTCTGAACAAAAACCACTTAGAGCTTAACGGGCAAGAACATTCAATATGGGATATTATTAAAGAGCGGCTGTTAGTGTCCTAGGATATACTGAGTTTGTCAGATTACATCACATCTGCCTACAAACGCATGCATCAATTTATCCTAAACAATAAACGTTTTGTACATTTAGCCTCTTTGCTTGCACTTCACTACAAAAAAATTTGTACAACAAAAGGTTGTTAAACGTCAATTCTGCAAAACAAATGTACATTAGATTCAGATTTGTCCAACTTTTGACATTTAAAAAGGCTGAAATTTTACTTGCTTTCTGTAACTTATTGATCAGAAGTAGAATCTCACACACTTAAAAGTGTTGCCACTTCCGAATTTTCTACGCTGCAAGCTCTTATACCATAATAAATAACAGCATCTGAATCCCACAAAACACACACACATATAAAAATATTGTTGAACTTACCAGAACTACTAAAACTTTTATGGAACTGTTTAAATAAATAAATTCGAACAGATAGATCTAAAACTGTTCCATTAATCTTTAAAACGTTTGTAAAATGAATTATAAACTATACATTAAACCAAATTATACATTCATTCAATCATATTTTTCTAAGCTAATAAGTCTTTGATAAGATGACAAGAAAACAAAATTTAATTTTTAAATAATAAATAACCAAAAACCGTAAAAGTCAAAGAAATATTGAAAGAGTTTTTTTGACTCAAAGAAATTTATCTCAAAGAAAAAAGTATAACACATAAAAAATATATATACAACATAATAAACAAAATCAAACTTATATATATTTTGTGTTTTTTATCATTTTTTTGTTTTTTATTTGATTTTTAATCTTTTAATTTAATTAAATTTAATTAAATTATTTACTTTCATTTTTTAGTTTGTTTTTCTTTTACTTTTCAAATTTTTTATAACTTTTTAATATTTTGTGTTTGTATCAAGACTTCTACTTCTCTATTTCTTTTTGTGTTCTAATTTTTTGGTTTTGTTTTCTCCTTCTTTTTTCTTTATTTTCGCAATTAGTTTTTTTTCCTATAATTTATCCGTTTTGCTGTATAATGTCTCTTTATATTTGCTTAGTTTTTCTTATTGTTTCTTGAATTCTTTTTTTAATCTTTTATTTCTTCTCACAGTTTTCTATCGTTTTAACACTTTTTGTTTGAAAAACAGCGATATAATAGCTTTATAATTACTTTGTATCAACAGCTAAGTAAAAGATTATTTTCTGATATAATTTATTCAATTATTTGATAGTCATTTTTGAAAACCAATTTATCACGTCAGCTTATAGTCGCTTCTTCGTGTGTGTACTTTGTTGATCGAGTTTCTCGCATACTTTGTGTACATCTGCAATATGTATTGCTTAATTCAAAATTGTTAAGAAACTTGAGTTTTTCATGTTTGTGCAAATTTTATTGACTAGCCAGCTAACAGCGTTTTTTCTCCTTGTTTTATTTTAGGTAGACATTATTTTGGTCAATATATTGATGCATCTTTGTTCTGTGGATTATCCAAGAGTTTGCAGCCTTAACTCCATGTAACAGTAAAAGAGAAACTGTCTTTTGTCCTTGCATGATTTATAGCCGATCTGGACATGAACCGTGAGGTTGACTATAACATTATTTTCTCACTACTACATCAAGGAAAACCGTTCTCGAAAGTTTCTATAAATACCAATGTAGTGATTTTTTTCTACGTAATAAAAGAATGAACATTAATACACATTATTTAGAATAATTAAAACAAGAAATACGCTAAAATGATAAAAGAATTAAATTACATTTTTTTTTCAATTATTATATGAAGTAAGCTGATACAAAGTGAATAATATTCAACAACATGAGCCACAAGCACAACTTAGTTGTCTCTTAAAAAACTAAACTACAGCAAAACAGATTTGTGATGGCGAGCGGTGGGGATGCGTAGTGAACCAAATTGAGCTGAACCCCCTCTCTACGGCGTCTGGCCGACTGAGTTTGTTCAGTAGCGTCGTTATACATTCTTGTT
>WNDP01000032.1 GCA_009912575.1 Acinetobacter bereziniae | reverse complement strand
TAGCGCGTTGCAGTTCTTTATTTTCACGTTCCAGTTGTTTTATACGTTCTTGATCTGAAAGATGCTGTACTTTAACTGGATTTTGTTGATCCAAATATTTTTGATGCCAAACACGCAGTGTTTCAGGGGTACAACCTATCTTGGGAGCAATAGCAGTGATTGCAGCCCAATTCGATGGATAATCTTTTTCGGATTCAATAACAAGTTGAACCGCTCTTTCTTTGATTTCAGGGGTATAGTTTGATTTTTTCATCGGAGTAGTTTCTCAGAATGTTGAGTCTCCGACAAACATGGTACGGTTCAGCTCTAAATAAAATACTGTCAATCTATTTTAGGACGAGACATTGAAAATACACATGTCCGAATTGCCCCCTTATTTTTTGAATTATTCCCCTTTTCTTTAAAATTGTTTCCAATCAAAATAAAATCCAATGAACACAGGAAGTGTTCAAGAACATACCCAAACAAAAAGCAAAAATTTAAAATTAAGCAAGTGAGTCAGGCATGGAACCAAAACATAATATCCAGCGTGTAGACCATCGAATTCTCAGCAAAACACACAAAGTGATTGCACTCGGGTTTGCGACACAAGGACTGGGTTACGCCACTGTCATGACGGCACTTCCATCGATAAAAAGCCGATTCAGACTTTCTGATGACCAGTTATCTCTGATTATTCTTGGTGTGTGTATTACAGCAGCACTCGGTTCAATTTTAGCCGATCGTATTGCTGTCAAACTTGGATCACGACTTGCTATTGTGACTGGTTTTATTTTTGAGGCTATTGGAATAGCAATTGCTGCATTTAGCCCAAATGTGATGCTGATGATTGCGAGCTTCTTAGTGTATGGGCTTGGACTAGGCTGCTTAGATGCAGCACTCAATATGCAAGCCGTCATGATGGAACAACGACTGGGGAAAAGTGTTTTTGGCGGTTTCTTTGCTTGCTATACAGCGGCTGCTTTTTTAGGCGCATTGATTATGTCAGCCACTGTTTCAACCCCACTGGGCGCAACGACAGCATTATGCATCGCTGTAGTGATTGCATGCATCACCTCGATTGTCTAGAAACTGGTTATTTCAGCAAAAACAGTGCGCAGAATTAGATCCACAGCAAAAGCCAGCGATTCCATATCAACAACTACTCATTTTTGGGCTAATTATTCTGATTGTATTTACTGTCGACTCCGCAATCAGTACTTGGAGCTCCATTTATCTCAAAGATGTTTTAGCAAGTTCAGCAACGATTGCGCCTTTAGGTTATGCAGCTTATCAAATTGGAATTTTACTGACGCGATTAAGTCTTGATTATTTGCTGCGTTTTAAAACAGCCACATGGGTTGCTTTGGTCACAATCCTTATCGGAGCATTCGGCTGCGTATTATCTGGAATAGGTCATTCACTCGTTATCGTGATCATTGGTTTTGCACTGGCTGGTATTGCTGTAGGAGCATTGGTTCCATTGACCTTTTCCGCCGCAGGTCGTTTAGATGAAAATCGACGAGATGAAATTATTGCTCGAGTTAATATTTTTAATTATGGTGGTGCTGTCGCAGGCGCTGTTATCGTCGGCTTACTCGCAACGCCTTTTGGTTATGCCCCATCGTTTATTGGCTTAGCATTTGCTTTACTTAGCATTCTTTATTTTAGAAAAAGACTGGTTTAATCTTTATCAATCCAAACCTTAAATTCATAAAATTGACTAAATAGCCCAGTTTAAATATGTGAAAAGTAAACATCATTTCTATACTTAGCATGAAATCTTTGTTAATTTAATTCTTATTCAATACGCTATTTTGAATTCAACTGTAGCGACGTATATTCAATTCTAACAATACAAAAACTAGGGTGATTCACTATGTTGCAACTTAACCCATCCCAGCTTGTTCGATTTATTGCTCCTATCATCTGCATCAGTAGCTTTGGTGTACTTAGTGGTTGCACCAACCTCGCTCCGTCAACATCTACAGAACACCAAAATATAATAGTCTCGAATGCTCAAGCCAGTACACTTTTTTATGGCGGTTCAATTTTAACCATGCAAGGGATGTCACCACATTATGTAGAAGCATTGTTTGTCAAAGATGGAAAAATTGTCTTTGCAGGTGATTTAAACCAAGCACAGCAGCTTAAACAAAAGAATACTCAAGTAATTAACTTAAAACGTTATACCCTACTCCCTGGGTTTATCGATGCACATAGCCATTTAAACAGCGTAGGTTTACAGCAAACTGTTGCCAACCTCTATCCAACACCAGATGGCAATGTATCCGATATTCCATCCCTGATTCATGAACTTTCCTTGTGGCAACAAAAAAATCCTGATTTTATTCAGGCAACCTCAGGATGGATTATTGGCAATGGTTATGACGATGCACAACTGAATGAAAAACGCCATCCAACTGCGGATGATTTAGACTTGGTTTCGACCAGCCATCCCATTATTGTCTTACACCAATCAGGTCATTTAGCCTCAGTCAATCATAAAGCGCTTGAAGTTTTAAACATCAATCAGAATACACCTAATCCAACTGGAGGGATTATTCGCCGTAAAGCAAATTCTCAAGAACCCAATGGCGTACTTGAAGAAGCTGCCGTTTTCTCAGCAATGGCAACTGCTTTTAGTCAAGTGCCACCTGAGATCATGCAAAATATGGCAAAACAGCGCTCAATACCTACATTAAAAATGGCTATACCACCGTACAAGAAGGTCGTGCCGATCACGGCACAGCAGAATTGTGGCGAAGTTTTGCCGCTATCAACCAATTAAATATTGATGTTGTGGTTTATCCCGACATCATAAATGAAAAAGACTACATGCTTAAAAATGGCAGCAGTCTAAATTACCAAAACCATTTTAGAATTGGCGGGGTAAAAATCAGCTTAGATGGTTCTCCTCAAGGCAAAACTGCATGGCTCACTCAGCCTTATCTTGTTCCGCCAGAAGGCAAAAGCAAAGATTATCGAGGTTATCCTGCTTATCCTGATATCAAACAAGTTCAAGATGCCATTAATCTTGCTTATCAAAATCACTGGCAAATTCTTGCACATGCCAATGGAGATGCTGCAATTGATCAATATTTAACAACGATTGACAAAGCAAATACTCAATATGGATATGCGGACCGCCGTAATGTCATCATTCATGCGCAAACTATGCGTGAAGACCAATTAGATCAAGCCAAAAAACTTGGACTAATTCCATCGTTCTTTTCATTACACACCTACTATTGGGGTGATTGGCACAAACATGAAACGCTTGGTGCAGAACGTGCTAACCGAATTTCTCCAACTGGATCTGCTTTACGCAAGAATATGATTTTTACTGAACATCATGATGCGCCTGTTATTCCACCCAAGAATATGATGGTGATTGATGCCACCGTAAATCGAACTACACGTTCTGGAGATGTTTTAGGTGAAGATCAAAAAGTCAGTCCCTATATTGCTTTAAAATCAGTGACTGATTGGGCTGCATACCAGTACTTTGAAGAAAAAAATAAAGGTACTTTAGAGCAAGGAAAATTGGCGGACCTTGTACTTTTAGACCAAGACCCTTTAAAAGTCCCGTCTCAAAAGATTAAAGACATTAAAATATTAGCGACCTATAAAGAAGGTCGCTTGATTTATCAACGCCCTCAATAAAGATCAATAAGGAAAAGTCATGCTCAAGCAAAAATTTTTAATCATGACTTTATTCCTGCTCAGTGGTTTTGCTTATGGCGATATTTCCATATTCAAAGCCACTTTTCCAATGTTGAAAAATAACAAAGCGCCACATCAACAACACCACATCGAAAAGCTACCAGTGACCAGACTTAATCATGATGTTTTCGTCGACACATATATTGCTGCCATTCCCAACCCATTTAACGATACAGGCTTTTATAAAGACGATTCCGCATGTAACAACAAGTCCCAAGCTGTGAAGTGTCAATTTAATTATCAATTGTCCACAACACAGGCTAAAAATTTCAAAATTATCTTATTGCCGGGCATTGGTCCCATACTCATCCCTAAAACATGGCAAGTCATCAGTACAGATTTAGGACCTTCTGGTGTCGCTTATGCTGTACTTGCAAGTCCTCAAAAAGATGAAGCGATCACAATTTACAATTCATCTGCTTGTGTTGGCTGTGCCATGCACAGTGCCAGTTTATATTTTCCGAATGTTCGAAAACTCAGTCTAGCCAATGAATTTGGTGCTATTGATGACAAAAATCATCTATTAAAAATCGTCAGAGTGAACAAAAACAAAGTTTATTTTAGTTATCAGATTCCCAATCACAACACGCATACACATGGTATTGCTTACTATAGCGATGAAAGTGATGGTAATGACATCACAAACTTTCAAGAAATCAAAGTCACGCTCAAACCACAACACCAAACTTGGGCACGTGATATTTTAAATTTCTATCAAAGCACACATTAAAATAGGTCGACTAAAGCAATCGGAATTGATTTGGTCAGTCGGATTTTGACCTCAAGCCAATTCTGAATTATATTATTTTCAGGAAAATTAAAGCTAGATGAACAATAAAGCCAACCACCTGCATGGAGCGCCAAATGAAAAATATTACTGAATGGTTTGATGAATATAGTGAAAGTCATCAAAACAAAACCAATAAAGCCATCCACTGGGCCTGTGTCCCTGCGATTTTATTTGCCATCATTGGAATCCTTGCACATTTTAGTGCCTTGCTTACAGCCCTTCTTTTAGTGCTTACACTGGTTTTCTACACCCGCTTAGATATTGTTCTTGCTGTCGCGATGACCGCATTGATTGCTGTTATGGCATGGGTAATCTATCTACTTCCTGTTGGCGTTGGTTTTTATATTGGCGTGTTTGTTTTGGCTTGGATCGGACAGTTTTATGGGCATAAAATTGAGGGAAAAAAGCCATCATTTTTTAAAGACCTTCAATTTCTCTTGATTGGTCCTGTATGGTGCATGGATGCATATCTAAGTAAAGTACTGCCAAAATGGAAAACACGCCAAAAACTGGCTTTTTAACGCAAATATGATGAGGGGAAATTCCGTACTGAGGTTCCCCTTCATTTCCTGTCAATTGAATAAATAAAACAAACCATAGAAACACAATAGACTTAGACCAAGATTGACTAAGATTTTTTTAGAAATCAGCGCTAAAACAATACATACGATCGCTGTTAAAAAATAAGCATCCAAAGGTAAAGCTCGCAATTGCTGATCATTGAAGAACACAATCGGTGCACAAATGGCTGTGAGTAAACAAGGTGCAGAATACTGCAACATATTTTCAATCCAATGCGGTAACTTAAATGCAACTTTGGGTTCGAGAAAGAAATAACGATTTAGAAATACAATAAATGCCAAGCTTAGTAGCAATAACCATGTCATTGTTGAACTCCTAAGCATCTAAGTTTTATCAACTTTGCTGCACACATCGCACTCAACATGCCAAAAATTCCTGACAATACAATACCACCTTCGAATTGAAGATATTTAAAGATACAGGCAAAGATTAAGGTAAAGATCACCCCAATCAAGGTCGCTTTGTTTTTAATCATTGGCACAATGATGAGAATAAATACCGCAACAATGGAAAAATCGAGATGTAAACTTTCTAAATTAGGTATCGACTGTGCCAGCAAGATTCCAAATAAGCTAAATAAACACCATGCTAAATAAAAACATAAGCCAGCGCCAAATAGATAAGCGAAGGTTCGTTGCTTATTTTCCCTTATTCCCACTGCAAATAATTCATCGGTTAACAGAAATCCGATCACCAATCTCTGTCTAAAAGAAAATTGAGTAACATCCTTACGGAAGTTCAAGGCATAAATCAAATGTTGACTGGTTAAGAAAAACACCGTAATAAAAATGGTCCAAACCGAAGCCCCCGCCATAACCAAACCCAAACTCACCAGTTGAGCAGCACCTGCAAATACAACAGCCGACATCGAAAATGCCTGTGCAAAGGTCAATCCTGCGTTGATGGCCATCGAACCCGCCAGAATCCCCCAAGGCAATACAGCGATTGATAAGGGTAAAATATCAACAACGCCTCGTAAAAATGCTTTTTTATTCAAGTCAGATTGCGATTGAATGTCAGCAGAACAAGGTTCAAATTGATGACTCATTAATTAAATCCAAAACCATGAATAGGATGAGTATCTTCAAAAGCAGTGGATGTGGCTTGAATGAAATTGCTGTTGTATTGCTGTTCTAAGGATTTCTTATACGTTTAAAAGATGTTGAGTTGAGCTAGGCTAAATATTTAAAGTGCTTAAATACTGGGAAGGTGTTACCCCCATTGCCTTTTTAAAATGTCGATTAAAATGGCTTTGATCTGAAAAACCACAATTTTGAGCGGTCATTGCAATCGTATAACCTTGTTTTAATAATTGCCGTGCTTTCAGCAATCTCACTTGAACAAGCCAACTATGTGGTGGCAACCCCGTATACTTTTTGAATTCCCGCAAAAAGTGCCAAGGACTCAATCCCACTGTCGCAGCCAAATCAGTCAATGAATAATCACGCTCAGGAAAAGCACTCAATAAATCTTTGACAATTTCAACTTTACGTTGTGCTTCAGGAAGCTCTGCGGGTGTTAACTTTGCTCGACCATAACGACTGATTAAACGAGCCAAAGTTGATAAATACAGACTCTCCTTGAGCAACGTATTTTCTTTTTGTTCTAATAAATCAAACAGTAAAGTAAATTGTTGTGCCAAACCAACATCGTGAACGACAGCGTAAGGAAACCAAGGCACACTATTTTTGACACTAAAAAAATCTTGTCCTGCATCAAGTAACATTTCAGGCGTTGGATAAATTGCTCGGTATTTCCAACCCGACTCAACCGCAGATGAACCCGTGTGAATTTCATCTGCATTGACTAAAATAATGTCACCTTTGGGCGCTGTATGTAACTGCCCTGTTCGATAAAAACTTTGCGCACCATCTTCAATCACACCAATGCAATAACCTTCATGCACATGCTTTGAAAATTGCTTATGGTGATACTGTGCTTTTAACAACTCTAATCCGCCCAATTCTTTAAGGTGGAAATAGTTTGCCCACTCCTGCATGTTTTCGATTCAAACGTCTTCTGATGGCTTAAAAATAGCACGATTAGAAACAAGGTATAGAACAAAATTGCTGTCTAAATCTGAATAGAATAACAATCAACGAAATTTTATAGAACCGAATGAACAATGCACTATTTATTGATAGGTTTTTCCATCATGCTTTAGCCAACCATCTTTATGACGGCGACTTGGATCATGATGCGTCCAATGAATCACACCACCTTGATTGCTGTATTCATATTCGCCAAAAAACTCAACACGATCCCCTTTACGTAAATGATCAATTCGTGGCGCTAAATCAATATTATGTGCGACCAAAACAGTTAAACCGTTATCCAATGAAAGTATGAATTTTTGATGACGGGAACCTTCATTATCGTCACGTAATATTGCTTTTACTCGTCCTACGGACTGTACTTGAACATTGCTCAACTTCCCATCAAAAGCTTGACGGATAACCGTTAACCCTTGCTGATCTTGACTGTTGTTTGACTGAGTGTTTTGAAAATTTTGCTGATCACTCGATTTTGAATCTGACTGTGAAGAACGATTATATTGATCTTGGGAATTAACTTGAGCTTGTTCGGTTGATTCCTTGTTTTGCTGGTTCAGATCAATACCAAAATAAGCAGCGACGATTACTGCGATTGCAGCACCGATACCCAGTTGAGTTTTGTTTGCCATTAAGTTTTAGTCTAAGCAATATGAATAGTAGAGATTATAAAAGGATAACGCTCATCATTTGTATAAAATCATTTTACTGATTCTTCTTGAATTTATTTTTCTATAAAATCAACAGCAATAAAAAAACCCCTCAAAATGAGGGGTTTTCAATAATTATACTCAAAAAGTAAAATTATTTAGCAGCAGCCTGAGCAGCAGCAACTTCTTCAGCAAAGCTCATTTCAGCTTTTTTCTCAATACCTTCACCTACTTCGAAGCGAACGAATTGAGCTACAGTTGTTGCAGTCGCTTTCAATACTTCAGCAACTTTTTTGTCGTTGTCGATAACGTATTGTTGACGCTCAAGAACAACTTCGTTCAAGTATTTTTCAACTGAACCAGTTACCATTTTTTCAACGATGTTTGCTGGTTTACCAGATTCGATTGCTTTAGCTTCTGCAATTTCTTTCTCTTTAGCGATAAGATCAGCAGAAACGTCTTCAGCAGTTACAGCAACTGGGTTGAACGCAGCAACGTGCATTGCAATACCTTTACCAGTTTCAGCAGAACCTGTGTAAGAAACAACAACACCAATTTTTAAACCGTGTTTGTAAACTGCAAGGTTTTCACCTTCTACAATTGCAGCACGACGAACTTGAATGTTTTCACCGATTTTTTGAACAAGCGCAATACGAGCTTCTTCAACAGTTGAACCGTCTTCAAGTTTCAATTCAGCAATTTGAGCAGCGTCAGTTACGCCAGCAGCAAGTGCAGCAGCAGCAACTTTAGCAGAGAAACCAGCAAAGTTTTCGTCTTTCGCGACGAAGTCAGTTTGACAGTTTACTTCTAAAAGAATTGCTTTGTTACCTTCTTGAGCAATCGTGATTGCACCATCAGCAGCAATGTTACCAGCTTTTTTAGCTGCTTTTGCTTGACCTGATTTACGAAGGTTATCAATCGCTAATTCGATGTCACCGTCTGCTTCTGTTAATGCTTTTTTGCATTCCATCATTGCAAGACCAGTACGGTCACGTAATTCTTTTACCATGCTCGCAGTAACTGCAGTCATGTTGTTCTCCTAAATACGGTAGAATATGAATCTGTTCAACAAAAACGGCCCAAAGGTTTCTCTGGGCCGTTTTGCTTTATCGACGCTCAATTTGTCATCATTTTAATTCACAAAAATGACAAGCTTGCGTCAAAACGCATTAAGCCTCAGGAGCTTCTTTCGCAGCTTCTTCGCCTTTAGCTTGAGCATTTGCTTGAGTTTGAGCGTATTCTTTACCAGCAAGAATCGCATCAGCCATTGCAGAAGCATAAAGTGTAACAGCACGGATCGCATCGTCATTACCAGGAATAACGAAATCTACGTTATCTGGGTTAGAGTTTGTATCAACGATACCGATTACTGGAATACCGAGGTTTTTAGCTTCTTTAATCGCGATTGCTTCGTGATCAACGTCGATGATGAACAATGCGTCAGGTAAACCACCCATGTTCTTAACACCGCCTAAAGAGCGTTCAAGTTTTTCCATTTCACGAGTACGTTCTAATGCTTCACGTTTAGTAAGTTTAGCAAAAGTACCATCTTGTGATTGAGTTTGAAGATCTTTCAAACGGTTGATTGACTGACGAAGAGTTTTCCAGTTAGTCAACATACCACCCAACCAACGGTGATCAACATAAGGCTGACCAGCGCGTTGAGCTTGCTCACGAATGATGTTAGAAGCAGCACGTTTTGTACCAACGAACAATACTTTGTTCTTTTTGCTTGCTAGATTGTTAACAAAATTCAAAGCATCATTTAACGCAGGAACAGTATGTTCAAGGTTGATGATGTGAATGCGGTTACGCGCACCAAAAATGTATTGACGCATTTTTGGGTTCCAGAAGCGAGTTTGGTGACCAAAGTGCGCACCAGCTTGAAGAAGGTCGCGCATGCTTACGTTGTAATCTGCCATTTTCTTTACCTTAAAAGTTTGGGTTAGGCCTCCATATGTCCGCATTCTCCACCCTTTCAGGCACCCAGAGTAATGTGACGACATATGTGCGGATTTTTAAATTACCCTTATAAAAATTTCCATAAACGATTCATAAAGAAAGTCACAGAAAGCATTTGATAAATTGGGCGGCTATTTATACCATAGTCACATACAAATTTCCAAAAGTTTTTAAAGATCATGAACAGTACTTACGAAGCGCCCCGTCGATTAATCAAAACCGCAGATGAAATTGAGAAGATGCGTGTTGCAGGTCGATTGGCTGCAGAAGTTTTGGATATGATCAAACCGCATATCAAACCAGGTGTGACTACACTTGAATTGGATACGATTTGTCATGACTATATTGTCAACACACAAGATGCTATACCTGCTTGCTTAGGCTATGGCGCTGCACCAGGTCGACCAGCCTTCCAACATGTGATTTGTACTTCTGTGAATCATGTGGTGTGTCATGGGATTCCATCTGAAAGCAAAATCCTGAAAAAAGGCGATATTCTGAATATTGATGTTACGGTGATTAAAGATGGTTATCACGGTGACACCAATATGATGTATGTCGTTGGTGGAGAAACTTCAATTATTGCCGATCGCTTATGTAAAGTTGCTCAAGAAGCAATGTACCGTGGTATGCAAACTGTTAAACCAGGTTCTACAATTGGCGATATTGGTGCTGCAATCCAAAAGTATGTTGAGTCAGAGCGTTTTAGCGTTGTCCGTGAATATTGTGGTCATGGTATCGGCACTGTATTCCATGACGAACCCCAAGTTTTACATTATGGACAACCAAACTCAGGTATGGTTTTAGAAGAAGGTATGACCTTTACCATTGAGCCGATGGTCAATGCAGGCGTTTGGCAAACACGCTTGATGGGTGATAAATGGACTGTAGTTACGAAAGATCATAGCCTTTCAGCGCAATACGAACATACACTTCTAGTGACTAAAGATGGTGTTGAAGTTTTAACCGCCCGTCCTGAAGAAGACCTGTCACGCTTTCAGAAATAAGTAAAGTCATTGACTGAACTGACTTCAGTCGTTTAAAGAAAGGTCATATTGATATGGCCTTTTTTTATTACTGCAATTTCCCACCATAAATAAAGTATTGTTTTTAAATATTTTTAACGCAAAAATCTTCTATTTTTACAATGTAATGCAATGTTAACACAATTACACAGATGCTAAGATTATCAACCCAATGATAAATAAAAACATTAAAAAAAGAACATTCACTTAAAAAAAGACCTTGTAAAAGCAACATTCAAACACAGTGAAAAATCCTAATAATAAAAATACATAAAAATTAGTATCAATTGCGGACATGGAGTCCAATTCTATGAAGAAATCATTACTTTGCGTGATCACCACATGTGTAACTTTACCCATGATGGCACATGCTGATTCACCTTATTTCAGTTTTAAAGATGGTGATGGATTTAAGCGATTTTCTGTTTCAGCAGGCTGGTTACATGCTATGCCACAAGGTAATGGCAATCCTATCAAAGTGAATACCGCTGTTGCAGAAGGAACCCAATCTAAAGTAGGCGATATTTCAAAAAAGGCCGTTTTGGATGCGGCTGTAAAGGAATCAAATCCTTTTCTATATGGTGCAATCGGCCTTTTAGGTGACACAATCCCAGGCGCTTTAACAGGTACAGCGACAGTCAATGGTTTATCGAGCTGGACTGCTGAAGGTACAGGCTTAACAGCCAAAGATGTTGATACATTCGGTTTGATGGGTAACTACTATTTTACAGACAATATTTCATTAGAGTTTAAAGCAGGTATCCCACCCAAAGTAGAGATTGAAGGTAAGGGTCAAATCTATGCCCCTTTAACAGGCAAAGATTCCACACCACTCGGAAGTATTGACTTACAAAAAGATATTCCGATTACCGATTTATCCAAGCATTCCAAAGCCGCATCAGCAACTGCATGGTTACCAGCAGCAGAATTACATTATCAATTTGGTAAATCTGGTGTAAATAAATTTAGACCCTATGTCGGTGTTGGTGTGATGTATGCACATTTCACCCATTTAAAAGTCGATAATGGTGTGAAAGATGATTTGATTGCAGCCGGTCACATGATCCAGAATGTCCTAGATGGGCAAGCAGGTGCAGCACTTGATGGAAAAACCTCTTCAGCAAATCCAGTGGTTAAAGTTGAAGCAGATGATGCTTGGGCGCCTATGGCAACATTGGGTGCAACCTATGACTTTAATGATCGTTGGTTTGGAGTTGGTTCTGTGACTTATGCACCTATGAGTAGTGATGCCACGATTACCATTTCAAATTCAAACACAAATAAAGAGCTTGTAACAGCCAAGACTAAAATTGATATCGATCCACTGATTACCTATGTTGGTGTAGGTTACCGTTTTTAATTTCTGAGACTAAAATGATTTCATTGAAAAATCATTCAATCAATAAATTAAAATCATTGACCTAAACTGAGCAGATTGATCACTAAAATTTATCGATTGATAAAATTTTATTCTATCGCTAAGTGCCATTGAATCCTCTACAATTCTCATATGATGATTCAATGGACCACTTATGTCAGCGCTACAGGACGACACTCGCTTTTCTAAACCACTCATTTATATGCTCATCGGAAGTGCTTTTATTTTGGCACTTTCTTTAGGTGTTCGTCATGGTTTTGGACTTTATTTAGTCCCGATTAGCCATGAATTTAACTGGAGTCACCAAGTTTTTAGCTTGGCAATTGCCATTCAAAACTTACTATGGGGTGCAGTTCAACCCTTTACAGGTGCGCTCGCTGACAAGTACGGCAGTAAAAAAGTCGTTGCTGTTGGTGGCGTACTTTATACGATTGGCTTGTTGTTGATGTCAGTCAGTTCCAATGCCCTTTTACTCGACCTCAGTGTTGGTTTGATCATTGGTTTAGCACTTTCTGCCACCTCTTTTTCGGTACTTCTTTCAGCAGTAGGACGTGCTGCTCACCCAAGTAAACGCAGCATGGCAATGGGGATTGCAAGTGCGGCAGGTTCATTTGGGCAATTTATCATGTTACCCACGACCCTCCTATTGATTAAAAATTTTGGATGGTCTTCAGCACTGGTCATCACAGCAGTCTTAGTCATGTTGATTATACCACTGGCATGGATGCTGAAAGCACCAATGTATTCCCCTCCAAATGCAGTCAAGCAGGCAATAAAACCCAATTTAACCTTTAAGCAAATTCTAAATATTGCCTTTCATCATAAACCGTTTTTGTGGTTGGCCTTTGGTTTCTTGGTGTGTGGATTCCAAGTGGTGTTCTTGGGAATCCATCTTCCAGGCTACCTGATTGATCATGGTTTTGATGCTTCAACAGGTACAGTATTTCTTGCACTGGTCGGATTATTTAATATTGTTGGAACTTATGCCGCAGGTTGGTTAGGCGATAAATATTCAAAACCTCATTTGTTAATGGGTCTCTATGGCTTACGAGGCGTAACCATTATTGCATTTCTGATGCTTCCACTCAGCATTTGGACGGTATATGCTTTTGGCATCATTATGGGGATGCTTTGGCTTTCAACGGTTCCTTTAACCAATGGAATTGTTGCCAATATGTTTGGTGTTAAATACTTAACCATGCTCAGCGGTATTGTATTTTTTACTCATCAAGTCGGCTCATTTTTTGGTGGCTGGTTGGGTGGCTTAAACCATGATATAACAGGTAACTACAACATCATTTGGGGTTGTTCAATTGCGTTAAGTCTGTTTGGCGTTATTGTGCACTTCTTCGTGAATGAGGAGGCAGTTGTCGATGACTGATACTGATGTATGGTTAAAGTTTGCAGTCTGGGGCGTTATTATTCTATTGCTGCTCTTGTCTAGCCTACTGTGGTTTAACACACCTGAATTATTTGAGTATTTTAATATGGCTTTTTGTGCACATTAATTTGAACTGAATTTCACAATTTAAATGTTTGAGCTGAATCTCAGCGCTGTTGATTCGAAAACGCTCAATAAAAGCTGCCAGACAATCGTGCTTATGGCAGCTTTTTTTAAAGTTCATTATTCGAGCTTTTTTTGAATATACTCAAACCGCCTGATTATTCTCATACAAGTCGTTTTAATATCAAATGAACTTTATGCTTTTTATAAGATTTTGATCATTCATTTATTTTGCCTTTTTAAATCATAGGTGGTCGTGCTATCGCGAGGCGACATGGATGTCGCCTTGTTGAGCGGGGATATATGAGCAAAAAACAAAGCATTGCTTTGTTCGCAGCGCAAGCCCCCTCTTAAACAAAAGATTTTTGTCACTGTTCATCTCTGAAAAGTGAAGCATCGCCTACGCAAAACGATTTAAACTTTAGAGCTAAAGAGTGGCAGTACAGGCTTTATATCATCAAACAATATATTGATCGCGTTTATTTTATTGATCAATAGAAATGATATTCTACTGTATGAATTTTTCACAAATTGACTATAAAAAAGTTCAGACGTTAAAAAAGACCATTTCACAATGGTCTTTTTATTGATCAACCTTAGATGACCTTAAGCTGATTTGCGTGAGTTCACTCGCCCTCGAATCACGGCTTTGACATTATTTTTTGCATAATTAAAGAAAACTTTTAACGGTGAAAGTTTCGGATTTGGCTTTTTGCCCTCACCGATTGCTTTAAATTGAGCGGCATACCAGAGGATTTCCATAATTGCCATTTTATCAACAAAAGGAATACCCGTTTTGATTTGCTCTACTGCATAACGCACATCTTGACCCGCGATCAAATTATTGCTCACATCAGGCTCTACTGCCAAAGGACGAGCAATACCAATAAATTCACAAGCGCCGCTATCCAGTGCTGCATTCATCCCTTGTCCTGTTCGGAAACCACCTGTCACCATGAGATGGCATTTGACCTCTTTGCGGATTTTTTCAGCAAAATCTAGGAAATATGCTTCACGTGCAATAGTACTCTGCTTACGCTTGTCAGCCTTTGCACCCGCCATTGCTGGTGCTTCATAAGTTCCACCAGAAATTTCGATGATATCAATACCAGCCGTATCAATCGCTTTAAATACTTGCACCACTTCTTCTTCGCTAATTCCACCACGTTGGAAATCCGCAGAGTTCAACTTGACCGATACAATAAAGTTTTCTGAGGTTTTGGCACGAACCGCTTGATAGATTTCCAATAAGAAGCGCATACTGTTTTCAATCGAACCGCCCCATTGATCTTGACGCTTATTGGTTAATGGTGAGAGAAATTGGCTGATCAAATAACCATGTGCGCCGTGGAGCTGTACCCCTTCGAATCCAGCTTTTTCACAAATTCGCGCAGATTCTGCAAAACGCTGGATAATGTCTAAAATTTCAGCTTCACTTAGCTCTCGAGGAGTACCAAATGTGGTTGCCAATAAAGGACTAAACGGAACGGCAGATGGCGCAACTGTTTCTTTATTTAACCCTTTAGGACACTGACGTCCCGGATGTGACAATTGAATCAATTGCACCATGCCGTGTTTTTTTCCGATATTTGCCCATTCAGTGAGTTTGGCAAGATCTCGCTCAGTTTCGACAACAACAACTCCCGGCTCATTTTTAGCACGGAAATCAACCATCACATTACCTGTGATCGCACAACCCAAACCACCTTTGCCCCAAGCATCGTACAATCCCAAATGCAATTGATTCGGTTGTCCAGCATGGTTTGCCAGTGCTTCACTCATCGCACCTTTAATAATGCGGTTTTTAAATACGGTCTTATTTATTTCTAATGATTGTGCAAGATGGCTCATGATCAAGTCTCTTTGATGATTGGAGTTTTTACTCTATTTTGAATTTAACATAGATCAAGCGTAAATCTGACAATTTAATTTGTCAATTTTGTAAATGTGACTGAAGAGATTAAAACTCATCATTTCACTACAGTTTAATACTGACTTGCAGCAATTAACTTTTTTGTATACGCATTCAGTGGCTTATCAAATAAGGATTGTGTATCTTGAAGCTCAATAACCTTCGCTTCCTTGAGAACCAAAACTTTCTGACAAAGTGCTTTGACTACTTGTAGATCATGACTAATAAACAAATAGCTCATTTGATAGTCCTGTTGCAATTGGCGTAGTAACTTCACAATGGCGCGTTGTGTGGTGCGGTCGAGTGCCGATGTGGGCTCATCAAGAATCAGTAATTTAGGTCTCAGTACTACTGCACGCGCCAATGCAACCCGTTGACGTTGTCCACCAGACAGTTGATGTGGATAAAGCTTTTTGACTGTGACAGATAATTCTACTTTATCCAAAATTTCATTAATTCGAATCGACATTTCGGATTCTTTTAGATTTTGTAATACCAAACCTTCTCGAATAATCTGATCAACCGTCATCCGAGGGTTTAAACTACTTAAAGGATCTTGAAAGACGATTTGAAAATTGCAACGTAGCGGTCTTAATTTACGTTGATTCAAACGATTAATATCTTGATTTAATAAAACAATATTACCCGTGCTTTCGATCAGTCGTGCAATTGCCAAAGCTAAAGATGTTTTCCCAGAACCACTCTCACCGACAATTCCAATAGATTCAGCACGATTCAAACGTAAATTTAAGGGTTCAACCGCAACAAAATAATCTTGAATACGATTTAAAACTCCTTTTCGAATGGGAAATTTAACTCCAAGCCGATGTAATGATAAAACCAAATGGCTGTCATTCGGTGCAGGATTGGCTTCACCAAAGTCATGATCCAGTAAATATTGGGTATATGTTGCTTTAGGTTTTTGAAAAATATCTCGAACTGATCCCTTTTCTTCAACTCGCCCTTGATTCATTACAACGACTTGATTGGAATATTTACGGACCAAATTCAAATCATGACTGATCAGAATCATGGCCATTTTATGATTCAAAATCAGCAGTTGTAATAAGTTTAAGACTTGGGATTGTAAAGTGACATCTAATGCAGTTGTCGGTTCATCTGCAATAATAATTTCAGGTTTTTGTGCCAATACAGAAGCGATTAAAACTCGTTGTCTTTGCCCACCCGACAACTCATGTGGATAACGTTGCAACTTATCCTCAGGATCATCCATTCCTACATCACACAACAAATCATAGACGCGTTTTCTAACTTTATCTTTAGACATCCCTTCTAAAAGTAAGGTTTCACCCACAATCCGTTCAACTTTATGTAATGGATTTAAAGCCGTCATTGGCTCTTGAAAGATCATGGCAATTTTTTTACCACGGATGTTCAACTGTTTATTTTGATTGAGCGATAACAAATCTTGTTGATCATAGAAAGCTTGCCCTGATGCCTTTAAATCATCTGGAAGTAATCCCAGCAAGGCCAAACCGCTGATAGATTTCCCTGATCCACTTTCTCCTACAATCGCCACTGTTTCCCCGACATGCAGTTCAAAATTCAGATTTTCAACTAACACTTGATGTTGTTTATTTTCAATGCGTAAATGTTTGACGGACAACAACAAAGATTCATCATTATTTTTGGCGTCTTGGATCGAATGCATCACGTGTCGCCTCCCCAATATAAATTAATAACGACAAAACCAAAGCCAATGTAAAAAAACCTGAAAGTGCAAGCCACGGTGCATCTAGATTATTTTTACCTTGTAGCAGCAACTCTCCCAAAGATGCGGCATCAGGTGGTAAGCCATAACCTAGAAAATCTAAGGCGGTGAGTGCAGTAATATTTGCAGTCAGCATAAAAGGTAATTGCGACAGACTTGAATTCATGACATTCGGCAGAATATGCCTAAAAATAATCATCAAATCACTTACGCCTAAAGCCCAAGTTGCTTGCACATAATCTAAGTGACGTGCACGAAGAAACTCCGCTCGAACGATACCGACAAGCTCTGTCCAGCCAAAAATCAACATGATCAAAAACAGCCAATACACACTCGGTGTAAACAAACTGACTAAAATAATCACCATGAATAAAGTAGGTAAGCCGCCCCAAACTTCAAGGATTCGCTGTCCAATTAAATCTATCCATCCACCATAATAGCCCTGAATTGCGCCGACCACGACACCGAAAAAAGCAGCAAACAAAGTTAGAGCAAAACCAAACAATAACGATATACGTAATCCATACAGGATTCTGGCT
Source organism: Acinetobacter bereziniae (assembly GCA_009912575.1). GTDB lineage: Bacteria > Pseudomonadota > Gammaproteobacteria > Pseudomonadales > Moraxellaceae > Acinetobacter > Acinetobacter bereziniae_A. The sequence goes on along the minus strand of WNDP01000032.1, from coordinate 17,938 downwards.
AAAACATCACGTCCTTGATCGTCTGTTCCTAACCAATTTTGTGCTGTGGGTGGCGATGGTACAGGGACTGCTAAATCTAAATTCGGGGTCTGGTAGGAGTATCTTAGAACTGGCCAAAGCGTCCAGCCTTTTTCATCAATCAACTGTTGAACAACAGGATCTCGATAATCAGCTTCTGTTTCAAAAACCCCACCAAAAGTCGTTTCTGGATAGGCTTTAAGCACAGGCATGTAATAGTGTTGATCGTATTTGACCAATAGTGGCTTATCATTGGCAATAAATTCAGTTGAAATAGAAAGAAAAAACAATGTCATAAATACAATGAAACAGCCAAAACCCAAGCGATTTTTTTTAAATTTCTCTAAGCGAGCTTGCGTGATCGGTGACATTATTTCGCACCTCTTGATTCAAAATCAATCCGAGGGTCAATCACTCGATATAACACATCACAAATCAGTCTTAAAATAAGTCCGAAGAGCGTTAAGAAAAATAAGCTACCAAAAATCACAGGATAATCACGCTGTTGTACGGCTTCAAAACCCAATAAGCCTAAACCATCAAGATTAAAAATAATTTCGATCAGTAAGTTACCTACAAAAAACACCCCTACCAGCACTTCTGGTAATCCTGCCACAACCACCAATAAAGCATTATGGAATACATGTTTATAAAGCACAGTATTTTCCGTCAGACCTTTGGCACGTGCAGCAAGCACATAATGCTTATTTAACTCTTCCATAAATGAGTATTTTGTCAGATAAGTTAGACTGGCAAAACCACCCAGCACCATGGCCAACAAAGGTAAAGTCATATGCCAAAAATAATCAATTAGCTTCTCAAACATATTCAAACGATGAAAATTATCTGACACAAATCCCTGTAGTGGAAACCACTGAAAATAAGAGCCCCCAGCAAAAAATACAATGAACAAAATCGCAAAAACAAAAGCAGGAACTGCATAGCCCACTGCAAGTAGCAATGATGTCGCTCGATCAAAAAAAAGACCATTCTGTCTGGCTTTTCTTATGCCTAAAGGAATCGAGATCAAGTAAATCAGCAAAGTGCTCCATAAACCTAGCGAGATTGTGACTGGCATTTTTTCAAAAAGCAGTTCAATCACAGGTTTATCTTTAAAGAAACTCGTTCCGAAATCAAAAGTTAAATAACTTCTTAACATCATTGCAAAACGTTGATACCAAGGTTGGTCAAAACCATATTGCTTTCTGATCTGCTCAACTATTTCCTCACTCAGACCTTGCGCGCCACGATACTCATGACGATCTATCGAAGCAGAAATTCCCCCAGTGCTGATATTCGCTCGTTGAAAGTTTTCTGCTTGTTGAATTGCTTGTTCAACAGGTCCTCCCGGTGCAATTTGAACCACAACAAAATTGATCAATAAAACAAAGAACAATGTTGGAATGATCAGTAACAGCCTTTTGAGTATATATGTGCTCATTGCAACAAGGTTCCTTATGTCCTCATGAGGATGGATGAATCAATTTAACTACGACTGGTTTGAGTCACTTATGTTTTGCATACTGTTGTCTTTTAGACAAATTTTTCCATCAATTATCTTTTTAAATATTGCTCTACTTTTTTAGTTTCAATAGGATCCGCCCACCAATACTCCAAACCGAGTGAAAGTTTGGGTTTAATTACAGGTTGATGATACATATTCCAATAAGCATACCAATTTTTGTCATTGCCATAGGTCAGAATTTGATAATAGCCAGCACGTAACACACGATCGAGTATACGTGTATGTAATACCAGTTGTTCACGATTTGGGGAAGCAATCATCTTTTGGATCAATTGATCGATTACAGGATTTTTAATTCCTGCATAGTTATAATTACCGACCTCATCAGCTGCTTTAGAGCCCCACATTTGAGCCTGTTCAGCGCCCGGTGTCAAAGATTGTGGCATATCCATTGGTGTCATCTGAAAATCCAAACGACGCATACGTTCAGTATATTGTGGCAAATCTACTTGGCGAATGCTGGATTGAATACCTAATTTTTTTAAATTGCGTATATAGGGCAGTAAAGTTCGTTGCGCACCATCTTGATGAATCAAAAACTCAATGCGAATAGGTTTCCCCTGCTGATCAAGCAATTGACCTTGGTAAAAACGATACCCTGCTTTTAATAAAATAGAACGTGCAATCAATAGGTTTTGACGATTAAAACCACTGGCATCAGAAACAGGATATTTCCAATCTGCCAAAACACCTTCTCGTTGTAAAGTTGGAAGTTGTTTAAGATAAGGTTTAAGAATTTCTAGTTCTTGTACACTGGGTTTTCCCGTTGCAGCTAACTCACTGTTTTGAAAATGGCTTTGTAGTCGAATATTTTGACCGTATAACAAAGCCTTGTTGATCCATTCAAAATCGTAAGCATAGGTTAAGGCCTGTCGGAAATACACATCATTAAAAGGTGCTTTTCGGGTATTAAACACCAAGCTTTGAGTCAGTGCGGGTGTTTGAATTTTAGCGGTATAGGGCTTGACCAGCCCAGCTTTTACCGCTGGAAAATGATAAGCAGTCACCCAATTACGTGCGCTTTTCTCTTGATAAAATGTATATTGCCCTGACTTAAACCCCTCAAAAGCAACTTCTGGACTGCGATAATAAATATATTTAATTCGATCAAAGTTATAGCGCCCACGATTGATAGGCAAATCCTTTGCCCAATAGTTTGGATTGCGCCTATAAGTAATACTACGGCCAGAGTCAATTCTTTCAATCAAATATGGACCAGATCCCAAAATCGGTTGCAAAGTGATTTTGCTATAGTCTTTATTACTCCAATCTGCTTTTGAGTAAATTGCGATCTTTGCCAAAATATAAGGCATATCCGGATTATGAGCAGATTTAAGGGTCATTTTTACCTGATATTTGGACAGCACTTCCGTTTTTGCCAAATCAGATAAATACATTTGAAAGCCAAGATTGGCTTTGGTTTGAATTGTATCAAAGCTAAATTTAACATCTTCCGCAGTAACAGGCCTTCCGTTACTAAAACGAGCTTGGGGATTTAAATGAAAAATGACATATTTGGTTTGAACTGGGTCATAACTGACTTTTTCAGCAAGCAATGGATACAACACACCGGGCTCATCCAAAGAACTGTCCATCAAACTATCAAATACATAATTAATTCCTTCAGTCGAACTGCCTTTACCGTTCAGACTGTTTAAATTATCAAATGTACCAATACTTGCTGTACTGATGTAACCACCTTTTGGCGCATTGATATTGGCATAAGGCATGGCCTGAGCTTTGACATATAAAGGCGAATTATGGATCGCAATATAAGGCGTGGTCTGTACCGCAGCAGCAACATTTACTGCAATACCCAACCCCAATGTCAGTATAGAGATACTGGCATGTGTAAAACTCAGGTGCATCGGCCCTAATTTCCTTTATTCAAAAATCATTTTTGAAATTTTTAATCTTTATTCGTCTTTATCTATGACTCAGACTCATTAAAGATTTGGAACTTTAATAATGCTACCAATACGCAAGGATGCGTTTGGTTTCAAATCATTCATTTCAGCAAGTGCACCAGTATCTATACCGAATCTACTGGCCAAACGAATTAAAGAATCGCCACTTTTCACTTTATATTCAGTGATCGTTTTTGGGATACGAATGGATTGTCCACGCTGTAAACCAGCGCGAGGACTCAAATCATTCAACTCAGCCAACTCTTGTACAGATAAACCTACACGGCTTGCAATGACATTTAAAGATTCACCTGACTTTACCGCATAGCTCTCAGTATTCTTACTAGATGCTTTAGATGAAGACTTTGCAGCAACTTTTACGTCTTCCTTTTCCTTAGAAAGCGTGGATTTACTGGGTAAATCTCCTTCAATTTTCAAACGTTGTCCGACATCAAGTGCTTGATTACGAGATAAACCATTTAATTCGCTTAAATAGCTCAACTGTAATTTATATTTCTTGGCAATACTTGCCAGTGTTTCACCTGATTTCACCACATGAGTATCTTTACTTGAAGCTTCAGATTTTGCTTCATTTTTGCTATGTGTTCTGTCCTTCGTACTCGTTTCAGGTGTACCTGTTAATTTGAGCTTTTGTCCCACCAATAAACCCGAAGTCGTAGTCAAACCATTTAATTCCGCAACTTGATTGACTTGCAGATTATATTTATTGGCAACGGCAATCAGACTATCTCCTGATTGAACTGTATAGGTCTCTGGAGTGGAGCTTCCAGCAGGGATTTTAATCACTTGACCCACAAGTAAGTTTCGAGATGGAGAGAGTTTGTTTAACTCCGCCAACTCCGTTAAAGATAATTTAGACTGTGCTGCAATACTGGATAAACTGTCACCACTTTGAACTTTATAGTTTTCAGTTTTATAGCTTGGCTCAGATTTTAAATTTTTAAACTTGCTTTGCTCAACGACTTTAGATTCAAGCTTGCTCTCTTGCTCATTCACTTCATTGAGTGGCACATTAATTTTTTGCCCGACAAATAAACTACTAGAGATATCCAGTCCTGGAGTTAAATCGGCAAGCTCATGTACAGATAATGCATAACGATCGGCAATGATTTTGAGGTATTCACCACGTTTGACGACATAAGATTTAGTTCTTACTTTGGCAACGGGTTTAGATGTATCAGCTCGAACCACAGTTTTGTTGATTTCTGATAATTTATCATTTGCACTATCTTTGAGATTTAATTTCTGACCAACAAATAAATTACTATTGGTGTTTAAATTATTATAGCTCGCCAATTGTGAAACCGATAAATCAAACTGATTGGCCACTCCAGTTAGACTGTCATTCGGTTTAACCACATAAGTGCTTGGTGCTGTCTCAGTTGATTTTCGTGATGCCGAAGGCGAATCAATTTGGGGTTTAGCATCATATAAATATAAGGTTGCGCCAACAAATAAAGTTCCATTAGGATCCACTTGGTTCCATTTGGCAATATCACGCCAATTAACCCCATTTTTTAAAGCAATGGTCGCTAAAGTGTCGCCTGCCAAAACAGTATAAGTACTCCGTTTACCTTTTGGCGGTTCAACCACAACCTCAGTATCTGTTTTTTTGAAGTTTTTATCTTGGTTGAGTTTCGCAACATCAGAGTTTGCAGGTGTAGTATCAGCCAAGCCTTTAGGATAGGCAAATCCAACCGTGTTTTCTCTACCCTGCACTTCTGCGACTGATTGACTGGTTTGAATCGCAGTCAATTTAATTTTACCATCATACGGGTCTAAAACTTCCGTACCTTGTGGCGCAATTGCTTTAATTTCTTTAACAACTTCTTCTTTTTCTGCTTGTGTTGCTTGCGGTTCTAACACTTGTTTAACTGTTTCTTTTTCACCATCAGCTTTCACCGCAGCAAGAATTTGAGCTTTTTCTCGTGCAGAAATTGGTGGCTCCACGGCAACAGGTTTAACATTTGCAGCCGTAGTAACAGCAACAGGAATACGTGGTGCACCTGGAATATCTGCGTTGGCGGCAAATCGCGCCAAAGCATCTGAGCCCTGTGGCGTATTCTTTAAAGTATTTACTGAATTTGCAGTGTTGGTTGTCGTAGTGGTTGCTTTATTTGAACTCAATACAGGTGGTGTCGTACGGGTTGGCGTAATTGATTGCGTCACAGTCGATGTTACACCAGCAGGTGTTAAAGTCTGGGTTGCTGTCGTCGGACTATTATTACTTGCCCAAAAACCACCATCAGAACTTGATTTCAACGCTCTTAACTTAGAATCAATTGTTGGGCTTAAATCAGCAGGAATTAATATACGTAAAGTACTTGATGGATCAACAACTTCACCACGATGTCCTGGATTCAGTGCATACAATTCAGCACGGCTTAAGCCTGTGATGGATGCAATTTGATTCAGTTGCGCGCCCGGTGGAACAGCCACTTCTCTAAAATGCGGACGATTGGCAATCGGCGGCAAACTCACCCCATATTTTGATGGGCTTTTAATAATCTGTGCCACCGCCAAAAAGCGAGGGACATAGTTCATTGTTTCTTGTGGCAATCGCAATGACCAATAGTCTGTTGGCAACCCAGCTGCTTGGTTACGGTTAATTGCCTGCTGGATTCGCCCAGGACCTGCATTATACGCAGCCAATGCCAATTCCCATGAACCAAACTGATTATACAAACCACCTAAAAACTCATATGCTGCACGTGTAGACTCAACCACATCACGACGTCCATCATACAAACTGGTTTGTCTTAAACCATAAATTTTCCCTGTACTTGGGATAAACTGCCACATTCCCGCTGCCGCAGCACTACTGGTTGCAGCAGGATCGTAAGAACTTTCAATGATGGGTAATAATGCCAGTTCAGTCGGTAATCCGCGACGCTCTGCTTCTTTTACAGTGTGGTAAAGATAACGTGATGCACGCGCACTCAAACGATCTATATAAGGTTGACGTGAGACAAACCAGCTTCGTTGAGCATCAATACGAGGGTCCCAATGGTTTTCATCCATTTTAAAACCAACAGACATACGCTTCCAAACGTCACCGTGTTTTAAAATCAATAAGCGGTCACCTTCTACTGCACGCATATCTGTTGCTGAAAGTAGATCTTCAAGCGAGTCTAAACTGCTCGCATCCAACATACCCGTTGACTTTGATGTTTGAGCTTTTGACGTCGAAGGGTTCGAAGAACACCCAGCAGTCAAACCCAGTGCCGCCAATGCAGATGTTAATAGTGATAGTTTAAAGAAAACAGATGCAGTAGGTTGCCACACCATTGTGGTAGGTTTAAACATAAGGGTTCCGAACAACATTTAGTAAATTATTTTATCTTTGCCATTTTAGTAGAGCTTAAGGCGCATACAAGGCAAAACTTGAATGCGAATTGCATACAAATGTTACAAGAAATTAAAAAATCTCAGTTCATGCGTAGAAAACGCTGATTTGCGTATACAATAAATTCTTAAACCACGATGTTCAACTCTTAATTCACTTTCATTGGTTATTACTATGTCACAAACAATCACACTTTATGTCGATGGTGCTTGTAAAGGCAATCCAGGTCCTGGCGGCTGGGGTGCTTATATCATCACTGAAACAGAAGAACATAAGTTGTGTGGTGGCGAACTCGATACAACCAATAATCGCATGGAGCTGAGTGCAGCCATCGAAGGGATTTCTTTTTGTCCAATGGATGCGAAATTGATTATTTGGACTGACTCCAACTATGTCAAACGAGGCATTACTGAATGGATCGAAGGTTGGAAAAAGAAAAATTGGAAAGATGTAAAAAATCCAGATCTATGGCAAAAACTTGATCGTGTCTGCGTAGGTCGTGAAATTGAATGGAATTGGATCAAAGGCCATTCTGGACATGCGGGCAATGAAATGGCTGACCAATTGGCAAATCTGGGTACAGAGCAAACCTTGGCAGCAAAAAAGAATGGCGCATCTGTAACAGCAACACAGATACAAGACAATGAAGATAAAAAAAAAGATGAAAAAGACTGGCTGCTAGATGACCCCTTCGGATTTGACCTCGTCGAAACCGATGAAAACATAACTTCTGACATGGAAATACCGAAAGAAACCCTGATGACATCTGAACCAACGATTGACGATTCTTCGCTTGAAGATTTAGCGACTCCGATTGAGCAGAATGCCTCAACCACAAACATTCATCCACAGATTGTGATTACACCTGCAACATTGCAATTGCATGGGCCGAAACAGTTTATTCTCGATACTGAAACCACAGGTTTTTATTATCAGGACAGTGACCGAATTGTTGAAGTTGGCGCCATTGAAATGGTCAACCGTAAACTCACAGGTAGCTCAATTCATATCTATATTAACCCACAAAAACCTGTGGGTGATTCGGAAGCCATCCACGGAATCACTGACGAATTCTTAAAAGACAAACCAAAATATGATGAAATTGCCCAAGTCTTATTCGACTATTTAAAAGGCAGTGAAATCATTGCGCATAATGCAAGCTTCGATATGAACTTCTTGGACATGGAGTTTAAACGAAGTGGTTTACCAGCACTCTCTGAAGTGTGTGGGGTAACAGATACACTTGCGATGGCGAAAAGTAAGCATCCAGGACAAAAGAACTCTTTGGATGCCCTTGTCCGTCGTTACGAAATTCCTCAGCGTGACCGTACCTTCCACGGCGCATTGCTCGATGCTGAAATTTTGGCCGATGTTTATCTTGCCATGACAGGCGGACAAGTATCCTTTGACATGGATGCGCTTTCTGCACATACTGAACAGGCTCAGGGGAATACAGCACGGCAAAAAATTGAAATTAATGTTCCAGTGATCTATGCATCTGATGAAGAATTAGAAGCACATGAGAACTGGGTCAAGAAATATCAAGAAAAACATGGGGAAGCCTGCATTTTTGCAAAATAAAATATTCTATTTATGGTTTTTTTCTGTAAAAACTTGCTTGTTCAGCTATATTAAAACTTAGAAAATGAGCCTCATTATGAGGCTATGCAATAGAACATTTAGATACCCAGGAAAGGTGTAGATCAATGTCTTACCAAACCTCTATACATTTTGATCCGACGGCATTACTTATTATTAAAAAAGAAGTCGATAATTCAATTTTACAAGTCGAGTCTGCAGTCAGCAGCTTAGTTGAAGATCAAACTCTACCCTTTGGTATTGATGATGCCTTGTTGCAACTTGAACAATGTACCCACGTACTGATGCTGATTGACATGCCTCAAGTCGCTAAAATTGCTGAACTTTCAGCAAAAGTTATGCGAAAGATCATGCAAAACCCTCGTGAGATCAATACACAAGATGTGATTGCTTTGAGTGAAGGTACAACCATGCTCAAACGCTATATTGAGTTTAGTTGTCTACGCGAAGTTAAAGTTCCACAATTTTTGCATGATACCTTGAATCGTTTAGAACTTTCTCTAGGTCAGACTTTGACCCCAGAAGGTCAAGCCATCGTGCCATTATTAGATTGCGTTACACCGAATTTTAGTTTGACACAGCCTCCCAAATTGGAAAGTTCAGTACATGTGCATAAACTTTATAAATTATGTTTACATAAGCTGTTAAAACAACAAGAAACTGATTTAGATCTTCAAGGGATCAAATTGGTGGGTAGTTACTTGGCCAACAGCGCAAAACAACAACCAAGTGCACAATACTGGTCTTTGGTCGCCGTTGCATTTAACCAAATTGAAAACATTATTCTCAATGATACTCGACTCAGAACCCTGATCAGTATTGAAACCAATATCGCCTCTTTCTTTAGTGACCTTATCGGTTTCAATGCTTCAATAATGGATACTGCAAATGTACTGAGTATTTGTATTAGCCAAGAAGATGAGGTTTCACAACACATTCGTGAACAAATCAATGTGGGTGAAGACATCCTGACTGATACGCAACTACAGATTTTTAGCCGCCATTTATATGGTCCAGATTTTGAAACGATCCATAGTGTCAGCCAGCTTATTACTGATGAAATGTCTCAAATCCGTAATGACATTGAGTTTAACTACAAAAATATGAGTGATGAAAAGACGCAAGAGTTAAAAACTAAACTGACTGATCTTGCACATGTATTTAAAGTACTCAACTTAAATGAAGCCTACAGTGAGCTCAAACAACAAGCTGACCTATTGTCTCAAGAAAATATGCTGAGAGATGAAAATTACGCTCAGCAATTAATGAACAGTATTTTATCGGCAATGAATTCAATTGGTATCTTAGAACGCAATTACACTTCAAACCGTTTACAGTTAAAAGTCAACAACTTACATATTTCTTTAGATCGTCTTGATGAAGCTCACACTGCTTTATTGACTGAAACCAAAGCAATGGTTGATTTAAGCTCACAAACACTGATTCAATATCTGCAAGATCCACAATCTACACATCTTGAACAACTACCATCGCAGTTATATGAAATTGGTGGCGCATTGTTATTCCTTGCTGCCAAAGATGGTCAAAAAGCTTTAGCGCAGTCAGCTGAGTTCATTCAGTCTGGTTTAAATAAAGAGCAGACTTTTTACCAACATCAGGTCAATAAATTACTGGATGTATTGGCCAGCGCAGATATGATGATTGAAAATCTACAAAATAAACAACCTGTTTTACAGGCGATGTTTGATGTAGCATTAGCAAGTAGTCAAAATTTAAAATCGGTAGCCTAATGTCTGAATTATCAGTTGCTTATATCTTTCATCACCAACAACTTTTAGTGGATGAACACCTACAACTCCCAAAAGTCGAAAAATTGGCAAGTGATATCAGTTTTAACTCGGGTGATCAGATCATTGCCCGAGATCTTTTTATAGAAGATGAAATTCCACAAGGTTATCAGCTCATTCCTATTCGTCAGCTAATTTCACAGTGGACAAAATCTGAGTTTGAACAAGCCAGTCGAGCTGTACAATTGCTTGAATGGCGTCGAAATCATAAATTTTGTAGCCACTGTGGGCATGAAACTGAAGTTCACCCGATTGAATATGCTATGGTCTGCCCTGCTTGTCGCTACCATCAATATCCACGTGTACAACCTTGTATTATCACCGTGATTACACGTGGTGAGAATGAAATTCTGCTGGCTAAAAATGCCAAGAACAAAAGCAATATGTATGGACTGATTGCAGGTTTCGTCGAAGTCGGAGAAACACTCGAAGAAGCGGTGAAAAGAGAAACTTTGGAAGAAGTTGGTTTAAAAGTAAAGAATGTACAATACTTATCCAGTCAACCTTGGCCTTTTCCAAGCAATTTAATGCTCGCCTTTAAAGCCGAATATGAGGCGGGTGAAATCGTATTGCAAGAAGAAGAAATCAGTGATGCTCAATTTTTCAAATTTGATCAACTGCCTGAAACACCTTTCACAGGCAGTATCGCACATGCCATGATTGAACATGTGATTCACAATACACCGATGCACCAAGATTAATTTAATCCATCTCCATATATAAAAAGCCTAGCAATTGCTAGGCTTTGTTCATTGCATCATCGAGTACTTTTATAATTTCCGAACGTGTCATAAAGAAACGACTGAATAAACTCGAAACGCTTCCCATAATCGAGATGTGCCCCGTTTTCGGAATCGTCAAGATTTCACAATGATTACCTTGTTCATGCAATTGCTGCTTGAAATCAAATGAATTCTGAGCTTTTACGATTTGATCATTTTCAGCCAAAAATAAATAATGTTTGACTTCATTCTTTGCAATAAAGTAATACGGCATCACGTGTTGATATGGAATAGTTTGGTCAAATGCATTTTCAGCCAAAGCATCCCCTTTATAATCAAAATGGTAAGGTCCTGCTATTCCAATAAATGCTTTGATATTTGGCTTTGTTGCTAAAGCATAATTTTTGGGATGATACAGCAATGAAGCAATATTAAATGCTCCTGCTGAATGTCCCATTAGGGCAATTCTATCTGTAGTGATCCCTAAACGTGCTTGCTGTTGTTCAAGATAATTTAAAGCAACGGCTAAATCATCAACATAGCTTGGGAACTTATGTTCAGGAGCTAAATGATAATTCATAACCGCAATGTTATAGCCATAGCGACTAAATGCTTCACCTACAAACTTATAGGCATTTTTATCGCCGTGACTCCAAGCGCCCCCATGAACAAAAACAATCAAAGCTTTGTTTTTGCTTTGGTTGGAAATATACAAATCCAAACGCTGTCTCGCTTTGAGACCATAAGCAACATTTTGCCGTATAGAATACCCCTTTTTCGGGGTTAGACCATTGATGGTAATGCTACCTAAATCATATAAGCGAAAATCTTGATAATGCGCTTTTAACTGTGTTTTAAGTTGTTCGAACTGCTTGCTAAGTTTAACTTTGAGAAATTTTAACCTATTGTTGGATAACATTATTATTTTGCTCTGTAGCATTTGGGTCTATCGCAACAGGGGTTTGTACATCAGGTTGCTGTACATTATTCACCACAGGTGCTGTAAAGGACGAAGTTTGGACGGAATTATTTGCTTGTTCAATATTATCGATCAAGGTCACAATTTTAGTCACATTTCCAACCTTTTGTAAAACATCATTTAAATCTGCGATTTCAGCATTATTTAAACGACCCAAAACATACAGTACGCCGTCTTCAGTATGTACCAAAACTTTGTTATCTGAAACGACAGCTGCCTTCATAATCAAACCGCGTGTATTCACGGTGACAGAAGCATCTTGCATAATCGTGCTATAACCAATCTGATTGCCTACGGTTAAGTAATTATGCACCGCTTTTACATCACTCATTGCACGTAAATTGTCTTCGGCAAGCTGCTTTAAATGAGCATCAGGTACTTGTCCAGTAAGCAAAACATTACTATGGAAACTATTGATATTTACACGATATTGTTTAAATCGAGCATCCAGCTTATATAGATTAATTTTCGCAGTACGCTCAATAGAAGAATCAATAAAAACCTGCCCTAAAGATCGGACACCGCTTTCTGTTCCCACTGGTGAAGAACCAGTACCACCTGAGATAAAACTAGCGCAACCAGACAAACTTGCTACACACATCATGGTGATGACAATACGCTTTAACACTCAGCTAGACTCCTATTGATTTTAGCTTACAAAACAGCGTCTATAATGGCTGTTAAGATGCTGGAACATATATTTTTTTTGAAAAAACTGTGGGGAAAAAACTACGTCACAGATTAATCAAGTCTGCATCCAAAGTAAATGCATTTTCAATCCAAGACTGATCATAAGAGATTTTACTGAAGTCTTGCTGTACGTTTTTTGCAATTTTATGATGTAAATCAAAACCTATTACATCAAAACGACAATAATATTGTTCATATTGTGGATATTCTTGTAAAAATTTGAGTGCAGTCTTGATCATTTTTTTTTGTTTTGACAAGTTCACCGCTTCAAAAGCATGCCCCATATACGTTGAAGTTCTTGCTTTAACCTCAACAAAAACCAAATCTTGCTTTGATTCTGCAATAATATCAACTTCACCAAAACGTGAGAAATAATTTAATTTAACAATTGCATAGTCTTGTTGAAGCAGTAGTTTTACTGCTTCTCGTTCTGCCCATTGTCCCAAATTATTTTTCGCCATTTCTTTTGCAATTATATCGGTACTAAATTATTTTTTGAACGTTCAAAACATTGTGGAATCCGTTCAACACGATTGCCTTCAATTTTAATTTTACCAGTACGCCCGTTGAAAGTTAGGCTTTTCACATTGGGGTTCAATACAAATTGTTCAGCAATATACCAAGCATCTCCCCCAAACGCATATAAACGCTGATAAGGTAAAGATGCAGGCTGATCTTTATATGCTTTCACGACATCATCCCACTCTTTGATATATAAAGCAGGGACATCACAGAACTTCATCCCCTTCGGCAATGATTTACTTTCATTCACAGCAATGGCTTGAGTGTAAATATTTTTATTTTTAAGCTTCTTTATGTTTGCCAACCATTGATTTGACCCAAGTAATAAAATACCTTCACTTGCTCGAGTCACATTTGGCATTGTATCCACTGGATCAACCTCTCCAGCATAGTTCGCAAACAAAGCATTTAAAAAGCTGATTGATTCAGCTTCTGTACCCTTTTCACGCACTACATAGAGTTTACTGACTTTATCATGCTGAATATAATCAAGAAGTGCTAAAGCATCATCATTTTTAGACAGACTATATTGCCAAACACTTTTATGGGTCGGGTAAACCTCATTTAAAGCAAGCACTGGAACTTTTGGTTTTAAATTAATCAAAGCCTCAACATCAGGACGAGCCAAAGGACCGATGATCATTTGAGTCTTTTTATTTACATTTTGCTTTAATATGGTTTTGATCGGTTTTTGATCTGAATCTACAAATTTTAACGGAATTTGGTTCTTAGATGCATGAGATGCATTCAATATTCCTTGTTTGATACTTAAACCTGCTCGCGACATAGGGCCTGTTTCAGGTAAGATAACAAGAATTTCTGCGTGAACTTGGATTGTAAATCCAATTATTCCCAACAATACCAGCCTTTTAATACAGCTCAACACTATCTTATTTTTCATGGAGACCTTTATGAGTGCTCAATTATTTGTCGTAGCGACCCCAATTGGGCACTTAGATGATATGACTTTTCGTTCTATTGAAGTTTTAAAGTCTGTTTCTATTATTGCGGCAGAAGATACCCGACAGTCCGCTCAATTATTAAAACACTATAATATCTCAACTCCGCTTACAGCGTGTCATGATCATAATGAAAGTAACAAAATTGATATACTTATCGAAAAACTAAAGCAAGGTCAAGATATTGCACTAGTGAGCGATGCTGGAACACCTTTGATTAGTGATCCAGGGTTTAAACTGGTACGTGCAGCGCAAGACAACGGGATTCGTGTTATTCCAGTACCCGGTGCATGTGCTGCAATTGCTGCATTGAGTGCCGTCGGTTTACCAAGTGACCGTTTCAGTTTTGAAGGATTTTTATCTTCTAAACAAACTCAGCGCTTACTTCAGCTTGAAAAATTGAAATATGAAACACAAACCATGATTATCTACGAAGCCCCTCATCGAATTTTAGATAGCGTTAAAGATATGGCACAAGTTTTTGGTCAACAACGCCCAGTTGGCTTTGCACGTGAGATCACCAAAACATTTGAAACCATTAAAAAGATGACATTGGGTGAGTTGGTGAGCTTTATCGAAAAGGATCACCATCAACAAAAAGGTGAAATCGTTTTAGTCATAGGTGGCCTACCTGATGCCAAAGATCAAGATGTAGAGCAAGAAAAATTAGATCAACTACTCACGCGATTATTACAGGATTTATCGGTAAAAGCAGCTTCACAACTTGCCGCTGATCTTATGGGAATAAAAAAGAAAATTGCCTATCAGCGTGCCTTAGAACTTACAGACAAATAATCACGTGATATAAATACTTTAACCAAACAATCAATATTGAGAACAGTATTTTTTACTCAAGCTTTCTCAATGTTGATTGGCATATTATCTAACGTTCACAGCATTTGTTAACAACTTTTAGCTTATGACAAATTATCAAAACACTTCATTTTTTAAAATATCCAAATCAGGACTCTTGTTGTTATCTCTGATGACATCATCTTTATTTGCAGCACAAGACCCAGACTTTGCTGAGCCTCTTCAACTGTCAGGTGATTTTGCACAATTTAATATCCATAGTTCCTCTGGTTATTACAAAGGTAACTTCATGGCCAAACAAGGCAGTATGCAAATTACAGGCGATCAAATACAGCTTAATCAAGATAAAAACAAACAACTTGTGTCTATCGTCGCTTTTGGCAATCCTCTAAAACTGAAAAAGAAAATCTATAAAACCAAGGAAAACATCCAAGCTTCTGCAACTAAAATGACTTTCGATGCGAAAAAATCCATAATCACTTTAGAAGGTAATGCAATGATTAAAAGTGATGTGGGCCAACACATTAAAAGTTCAAAAATTACTTTTGATTTAATCAGTAATGACTTTGAAGCAATTGGAAATGATCAACAACGGGGCGAAATCATAATGCAACCACATACATTAAATCCAATCAATCGCCCCTAATTAAATTTTAAAGACATTAAAAAAGCACCTGACGGTGTTTTTAAAATCAATCTTTCGCAGATTCATCTGGCGGAACTTCAGTAATTCTTCCACCACGCGCTAAAAATGCAGCGACTTCATCCTCCAAAGCTTCACGTTGCCTTTTTTTCGCAGTGACCGTGAGTGTTTCAGCTTCAGCTAAGTCAGTATCAGAGACAGTTGAATCACTGGCAGCGGCACCTTTCTCTGCTGCTTTAGCTTCATCATCGTCGACTGCCTGATCTTCTGAATTATCATCATAATCATTTGTATCTGTCATCTTGAACTCCCCATCAATGACGTCAATTTACCATCCAAAAAATAGTGATGTTTTACAGAGAAATGTACCAATCTCTTGCGGATTCGACTAGTCTCTAGATACATAAAATCGTGTTTTTTTCATCAAATTCGTAATATTGTTTAAATGATTGTTTAAAAAATATCAGTCATATCATGAAATGGCATATTGCGTGCTTTTTAAAGTTTCTAATCCATTGGCTTTTGCCAAAAATTGATCTTTAAAAAATGGTGTGTTCTCTACATTCTTTAGACCAAAATTACGTGCCCAAACTACAGAAAATAGTTCAGCAGTTTCTAAGAAACCAATCATCGACATACTATGCATCATGGCATCATTTTGTCCTTTACGTTGATGCTCATAACGTTTTAGGGTCTGCTCCTGCGCCCAAACACCACGTTTTTTATCATGCAACAAGACATCACACAGCACCGCAGCATCCAAACAACCAATATTCACTCCTTGTCCAGCTAAAGGATGAATGACATGTGCCGCATCACCAATCAATGCCAGTCCATCTTTCACATAACGCTGTGCTGCGCGTGCTTTTAATGGAAATTTCGCACGAGGGCTCGCTTCAATGACCTCACCCAACATATGATGGCTTTCTCGTGTCAGAAGCTGACAAAAGTCCATATCATTTAAGCTGGCATATTCATCTGCATAATCATCAGGTAAGGTCCAGACAATTGAGATCCATTGTTCAGCCTGTTCAGGCTTCAAACTTGCCATAGGTAAAAATGCCAAAGGTCCAGTAGGATGGAAAATTTGACGTGCTACATAGCCGTGGGGTTGTGTGGTACGAATCGCACAGGTTAAACCTGCTTGTTGATAATCGAGAATATCGTAGTCAATAAAAGCTTGCTCACGCACAAATGAATTTGCTCCATCTGTTCCAATGACCAATTTGGTCTTTAACAAACTGCCATCCGCAAGATGGATCATCCAACAACTGACGCCTTGTTCAACACGTACCACTTTAATTTGAGTACGATAATCTTGTAATTGTTCCAACATTTTTTGTTGGATGGCAAGATTTAATAAACTGGGCTCAACCATTGAACCTAAACTTTGTTCATCTGTCGGAAAATTTATGGATTCTTGACCAAAATTAATTTCTCCATAACCATTTTTATTCCAGACTTGCATCCCTGTATAAGGCATTTTTCGGGCAATTTTATCCCAAACATTCACAGTTTTAAGTAAATGAATGGTTGCTTGACTGAGTGCCAAAACTCGTGGATTCGCTTGGGCTAAAACTTTTTGCTTGTCTAAAATGGGTGCTGCGTCTAATACTGTTGCTTGAACACCGCCTTGCGCCAAAAGTAATGCGGTTAAGCCACCAACTAAACCACCGCCGACGATAACTACATCTAATAGTTTTGGTTGTATCATGCTTTCAACCCCATTGCATAATTGGCAATCAAGGGTTTTACCCCTGGGATAACATCAAAAGCTACTAATCCCGTATTGCGTAATAATTTTAAAACTGGATTCTGATTACTAAAGCCTCGTACAACCGAATCACAAAATTTGATGACTCGTTGTTGATCTGTTAAGCGAGCCTGTTCATATGCTTTCAACATCTCAGGCTCACCTATATCTTCAGACTTGGTAATCTGCGCAGTGATATAACGCAGCAATACATCAGCATCACGCATGCATAGATTAAATCCTTGCCCTGCCACAGGATGAATCGTATGTGCCGCATTTCCCATTAAGATGACACGTCCAACCGCCTGTTTATCTGCCAGTACTTGTGACAATGGAAAACTAAAACGTTTGCCTGTCTTTTGGAATTTACCCGCGCGATCTCCATAGGTTTGTTGCAAAGCATCGAGAAAATGCTGATCATTCTCTTCCCCTAGCCACTCACCCTCTGTTCCTTTTTTTACTGGCCAAACAACTGAACGGCGGCATTCACCAGGCAAAGGTAATAATGCCAATGGACCTAAGTGGCTAAAGCGTTCAAAGCCCACTTGCTGATGTGGTTTAGACGTTTGCACAGTTGTGACAATTGCAACTTGGTCATAATCATGCACATCTACGCCCACACCCAAAGCTTGA
>WNDP01000319.1 GCA_009912575.1 Acinetobacter bereziniae | reverse complement strand
AAGTCACCAACCAGAACGGTAAGAACTCAAAGTAATCATCTGTTTTTATCAATTTGCAGTGTATTGAAACTTGAACAATTAAAGCTTACTCATCAAATGAATCATTTTGCTTTGAAAGCGAAGCTTTATCTAAAATCGTTGAAAGCAGCCTATTCTGAAATTTCCTTTTTTAAAAAGGCTAGTGCGTAACATCAGTAAATAATGAGTTTCTTAAGGGTTCAGGTATCCGTCTTCCTGTTGTAAATCCGGCAACTGGAGATGTGCTTGGACATATTGCAACAGCGACACCAGAGGAAGTGAATAGAGCTGTTTCTGCTGCACGGGTTGCATTTAAAACATGGTCTAAAGTGTTGCCCAAAGTCAGGGCGCATGCGTTGCATCGTTTAGGAGATTTGATTAAGACAGATGCGCTGAATATGGCAATGTTGATGACTGCTGAACAAGGTAAACCAATCAGTGAAGCTAAAGGTGAAATTCTAAAACTTGCAGAAGCTTGCCATTTTTACGCTGAAGAGGCGACTCGTATACATGGTGAAATCATACCGAATGATCAGGTAGGTTTTCAAAGTTTAGTGCTTCGAGAACCGATTGGTGTTGTGGCTGCGATCACACCTTGGAATTATCCCGCTGAACTTGTGGGATGGAAGTTATGTGCAAGCCTTGCATCAGGTTGCACGATCGTGATTAAACCTGCTGAACTCACGCCATTTACAGCATTGGCGATTGCACAAAAATGTCAGGAAGCTGGAATTCCTGCTGGTGTGGTCAATGTTGTTACGGGGAAAGGGTCACAAGTGGGTCAAGCATTAGTTGAGCATCCTCAAGTTGATAAAGTTGCATTTACAGGTTCAAGTGCAGTCGGACTACATATTCAACAAAGCTGTCCACAGGTAAAACGCTTATCTCTAGAGTTAGGGGGTAATTGTCCAATGATCGTCACAGCACATGCTGATATTGATGCTGCGGTTCAAGGTGCAACACGGCGTAGCTTTAGAAACTGTGGGCAAATTTGTATTGCGATCAATCGTATTTATGTACAGCGCTCGATATATCAGGAATTCATTCGCAAGCTAGCGCAAAGTGCTGATGCGCTAACAGTCGCAAATGGCTTGGACTTTCCAGATGCAGATTTAGGTGCAATGGCATCCGCTGAAACTTTGGCTAAAACACAGCAACATCTCAATGATGCATTGAGCAAAGGTGGGCGATTAGTCGCTGGAGGTACAGTGCCTGATGGAGATCAGTATCATCAAGGATATTTTTTCCGACCAACTGTCGTTGTCGATTGTAATCATACGATGCAAGTGATGACTGAAGAAACTTTTGGTCCATTGGTCGGTGTGGCTGTATACGACCATATTGAAGAAGCAATTGCCGATGCAAATGAGACACCGTATGGGCTTGCAGCTTATTGTTACTCAGGTGATTTAACGGAAATTCATACAATTTCATCCAAGCTCGAATATGGAAATTTAGCAATCAATAACGTCGATGCAGGAATCATGAATGCACCTTATGGTGGGCGTAAACAAAGCGGAATTGGCTATGAGCATGGTCGTGAAGGATTACTTGAATATTTTAATTTCAAACATATTCGTCTACATCATGGAGTGAGGGATTGAACAATGCAGGTACTGCTAGGGATAGATATAGGAACTTCAGGATGTAAAGACTTGTTAATTGATACTGAGGGTAATGTTATTGCTGCTGATACGGCAACTTATCCCTTATCAAAACTCAGACCTGGTTGGGTAGAGCAAGATCCTGAACTGTGGATTGAAGGTGCAAGTCAAGCTGTTGCTGGGGTGTTGGCAAAAGTTTCTAATATTGAAATTTTGTCTGTAGGTTTGTCTGGTCAAATGCATGGTTTGGTTCCGTTGGATGCAGCACATCAGGTGCTACGTCCTGCAATTTTGTGGAATGACCAGCGTAATAGGGATGAGTGTGTTGAGATTGTTGAGGCTGCAGGAGGCTTGGATGGTTTGTTGGCAGAAACAAACAATCGGATGTTAGTTGGATATACAGGTGGGAAAATTTTGTGGATGAGACACCATGAGCCTGAATTATTTTCCCAAATAAAGGTGGTGTTAAATCCCAAAGATTATTTGCGCTTAAGGCTTACTGGAGAAATTGCAACAGAGGTTTCTGATGCATCTGGGACAGGGCTTTTTAATGTACGCTCACGTCAATGGGCAACGGGTTTAATTGAAAAAATTGCTATTGACCCATGCATACTTCCTCCAGTTTTTGAGTCACAAGTGATATCTGGCAGAGTTTCTGCTCAAGGTGCTAAGCGATTCGGTATTCCTGTGGGCGTACCTGTTGCTGGTGGGGGCGGTGACTCTGTGATTCAAACTTTTGGTTCTGGTGTAATCGCACCAGGAGAGTTACAGACCACTTTGGGGACGGCAGGAATCTTGGCGACTGCTTTAGATCATCCAAAACATAATCCCGATGGGCGTTTACAAATATTTTGCAATATTGCTTCAGACAAGTGGCACTGCATGGGGGTTTCACTCAATGCTGGCGGAGCGATGTCTTGGTTTAGAGATACCTTCTATTTGGGTACAGAAATTCAACCGTTGTCCTTTGAGCAAATTGTTGAGCAAGCGCTGACCAGTATCGCAGATGCACGAGGGTTGTTATTTTTACCTTATCTCTATGGCGAGCGCTGTCCTCACCCAGACCCTACGGCAAGGGCTGCTTTGATTGGTATGACTGCTCGACATCATTATGGGGATATTGCTCGTGCAGTCATGGAAGGGATCGTTTATGCACTGGTGGATATGTATGGGCTTATGCAGCCACTGAATATTGAAGGACATTTAATTAAAGCATCAGGTGGTGGAGCGAAAGCAAAACTCTGGAGGCAAATTCAAGCCGATGTATTTGGTTGTCCTGTTGTTACGACCAATGGGGCTGCCGAAGGTGCTGCTTTTGGTGCGGCTTTGGTTGCAGGATTGGCTGTTGGTGTGTGGGATGATGCGGAAAGCGCAATAAAAAACTTTTCTCACATGACTTGTGAACAACCAAATCAAATGGCAACGACAACTTATAGTCAATTATATCGTTTATATCGTGATCTTTATCCTGTATTAGGGCAAACTTTTGCTGCTTTGGGTAGTACGCAGTTCGATCAATAATCCGGGGTGTTCTTATGGCAGTTTTTTCTGCATATATATTTGATTTAGATGGAACACTGATTGATAGTGCTCCGGACATTACTGAAGGGCTTTGTTGCATAAACCTACCTCTTAAGGCTTACTCAGCAATATAATTCTCAGATGAATAAGCCTACACCTAAAATTTATCGTACAACAAATTGGTCATCCTACAATCGTGCTTTGATCAATCGTGGTAATTTAACAATTTGGTTTGATCCAAAAACCCAATGGTACGCTCCCCCCAAAGGCAAACATGGTCGA
>WNDP01000318.1 GCA_009912575.1 Acinetobacter bereziniae | reverse complement strand
CAACACAACTTATTTAAACCCAAGAGGAAAATACCATGATTAAAGGTTTAGCAATTACACCGCCCATACTCGGCAGAATCAGCATTGGTAAGATGGTTGAAAAGAATGGTAAACGACTCCCTGAAAAGGATGACCAATTTACCATTACCAGCCAAATCCAAGGAAAAGACGGCTGGATTAAACATCCACTCGATGAACAACTTCGAGCCAAAGCACCAAATCAAAACCAAAAACTTAGAACTATTCCAGTCCGAATGATCTTTAATGATCCTGAACTCAACCTTAGAGCTGAATACACCTTATTTTATCGCCAAACTGGACGACCTGTATGTATCGGGAATGGTGAAACCTGTCAAAGACAAACTAACCAAGGTGTAGAACAACATCCATGTCCATCACCTGATTTATGTCCATTGGCACAAGGAGGGAGCTGTAAACCTTTTGGACGCTTGCATGTCAACTTAAACGAATCGGATGAATTGGGTACTTTTATTTTTAGAACGACTGGATTTAACAGCATTCGTACTTTGGCAGCACGCTTGTCTTATTACCATGTGGCATCGAATGGTTTACTTTCATGTCTACCACTGCAACTGACTCTTAGAGGGAAGTCACAACACAAAGCTATCGAACACCTGTGTATTACGTTGACTTAACGCTCAAAGATGGTCTCAATCTGCAACAAGCCATTCAAATGGCAAAATAGATTGATCAGCAAAGTAAAGCATCTGGATTTAATCAAAATGCTTTAGATCAAACAGCAAAGCTAGGTTTTAGTAATGCAAGATTTGAGATCAACAGTGAGGAGGGATTGGATTTGGTGGAAGAATTTTTTACAGAGGAAAATTCTGAGGCTGAAGAAATATCACCTAAAAATGTACAAGCTGAGCAGGTGCAGGCTAAATCGAAAGGCAGGGCTAAAGCCAAGCCTAAGTTTAATCAGGGAGAGGGACTTGTACAGGATATACAGTAGGGCTTGCAGGGGAGTGTGAAGACGGTGAATTAATTGTTATGTAGTTGGAAGTCAAATTTTTATAGATATTCCAATCATTTGAGCAGTAACGTTCGCATCAATAACTATGAGTAAAAATCATGAATGCGTTCACAGGTTAGACTTTCAGGTGAATTAACTTATTGGAATGAGTTAAGTTTTTAATTTAGTTGGTGTTTTTATGATCGACTATTTATGAAATGATGGATGAGTATTGCCTGTATTATGATCCTACTTTTCCAAAGAAAATGAAAAATCACTCAAAACAGTATTGGTTGGTCGACTTGGGAAATTAATCAATGGATTGAAGCTAAGTTAGATAGTCGTGAATAGGGGGAGCAGACGCTCCCTATTTTGTATAAGAATTAAAAAATTGTATTTAAATAAGTAAGCCTTAATTATTAAAATAGCAGAGAAGTTTTGCTTCTGTCATATCAACGAATGATGAGTAAGTTGAACTGAGTAAATCTGTCATTTCAACATCTAAGGCACTGTGGTTTACACTTGGTTGAGCTATCGAGAAAAGAAAACGAACATTCTTATATTTTAGTTCTACTTGGAGTACATAATAATTTCATATAAGAGCTTTATACTAAATAGTAAATTATGCTTTTAAGCCTTAATTACCAATTTTTATAATTTAGCTATTTATGAAAATTCATGTAATATCTATTCTTTTTAAAAGGATAAAAAATGTTAGAAAAAAACTTAAGGGCGCATGGATTATTCACCATGCACTAAAATTAAATGAAATAAAATATTCAGATAGTACTTTTGATAATACTTTAACGGCAGGCAAGGCTGGTCTACTTTTATCATCATTATCTAAGGATGATGAATCTGAAATAAATTCCTCCAAAGTACAGGCTCTTAGTACTTATGTGGGAATATCAAATTTAGAAAGAAAACCGCTACTAGAATTGCTAAAAGAAAAAGAATTAATTGATTATAGTAAAAATGGTGATGTTGTAACTTTAGGTTTAACTCAGCACTCAATTTTAGAGCATACAGCCAATATATTTAACCAATCAATTGATTCTTTTGATAATATTGAAAATGCTTCAATTTTTTTGGCTGAAAAAGCATCTCAGGAACCTATTTTTCAAAATGAAATTAAACCTTTGCTAAGCGATGAGTTTAAGCTTACTTCTGATAATTTAGATTATTTATTTACATCTGCTGAAACTATTGGCTTTACTGATGTAGAAACATTATCTGATAAAGGTAAATTATTATTTAATGGTAATCTTTTTAAGAGACAATATTCTGAAAAAATTGGACGAGTCTTTCAGTCTTTGTCTGTTGATGAAAGTATAAAGATAAATGAGTTAAATTCTATTATTCGTTCGGAAGGTTGTGTAGCAATAAACGAAGGTGCGCATGTACTGGGGCAAAAGCTTTTAGACAAGTTGCTACCTATTGGTGTATATGAGGTAAACATAGTATCCAATTCTAAGGAAGAAATAGGCTTTCTTACTCTACCAGAGTCCTTTTCAAAATTTGGAAGTAACTCTATTGTTGATGATACTTTTGATTTGGCTAAAGCATTTATTAGTTCTCTGAAATACGGAATGACACGAAGTGCTTATGGACGTGGACAAATTCAAGCAATAGAGCCTTTATTAAGAAAATTAATTGCGGGAGGGCAAGTCGGACCTGTTACTGCAATAGGTCAGGATTATAGAATTCTTGAACTAAAGGGAGTTGTTCAAGTCATTCCTTATGCAAATGATAGATTTTACTTGAGGCTCTTAAAAAAAGAGGTTGGTGAAATAGCTTTACTAGTCTTAACTTCAGGAAATGCGAGTGAGCATGCTTTAATTTCAGATAGCCTAATACCTTCGACTGCAGCCACTCAATTCAGTGGACCAGAAATAAATCGAGATTTATTAAGAAAAAAACAAGTAAAAGTCAATCCTGCAGCAACTAATAACATGCTAGATGCTTTACGGACTGGAGGCATTTAATGGCTGATTTAATCACTTTACCTAAGGGTATGGCACTGGAAGAAGTATTAAGAGACTATTTTCTAAAAACAGGATCTTACGTTGTTCGTGGTGTTCCATTTGTGTATGAAAATGATGATGTAACAGATATAGACTTATGGGTATATTCAAGAGCCTCGTCATTTTCTAGGGAAATAACTGTTGTTGATATAAAAAATAAAAAAGTACCTCATGCTCTAGAAAGAATTTTTTGGGTAAATGGCTTGAAGCAAGCCACATATAGCAATAAAGTGAACCGTACCGGGTTTTCGGAGAGATTTTTATTTAAGTTAGGCCACCTGACCTAACGGGCTCATCTTATCATAGTACATTGCTTCAAATTCAAATGGTGATACATAACCTAGAGCACTATGTACACGCTTTTTATTGAACCAATCCACCCAGTTTAATGTCGCAAGTTGTACATCTACCAAACCTTGCCAATCTGCTTTTAGATATTCA
>WNDP01000317.1 GCA_009912575.1 Acinetobacter bereziniae | reverse complement strand
GCGCCTGTTCCCAGATTTGGCAGCTAAATCACACACTTGGCGGCAAGTATAAAACGCTAGATGCAAAGATGTCAAAAAAGCCAAGACGGAAACTACCCCAGGCAAGTAGAGATACTATCTCAGAATCTTGTCCTGCGAAAGCGGGCAGTCCCATCGGTTCTGGGGGGGACAATTTGACATTCCATCGCCATAATACCATAGTTTCAGGAAGTAAGGCTGTACCTGATGCTCTTCTCCAGCTCACTGATGACGACCTTAGCATTGTTCATGGAGGTATGGTCTTAGCTAGTGACGGATCTACCAAATTCTACCACAAAAATACCTCTTTTTGGACTGTCTCTGCAGAGTTTCAGGAAGGGCTGTGCCAGAGAGGGTAAGGAGAACGAAATGTTGAGGGTGGGAGCATGGAATGTGAGGGGATTGAACGAGAAGGAGAATGAAGTATTGGATGAAATGGAAAGAATGAAGTTAGATATGATGTGTGTGTGTGAAACAAAGAGGAAGGGGAAAGCTTGCATGGAGATGAATGACTACAATTGTGGTCAGGAGTAGAAAGTCCTGATCGTGGAGCTAAAGGTGTGGGCCTAATTGTGAGTGAATCTGCATAGCAGCACGTGACAAAGTACGAGTTAAGGTCAGCACGAATATTATGGGTACGCATGAAAGTATCTATTAGGAGAATATATGTAGTGGCTGCATATGCGCCAACAAATGGAGATCTCGAATGTGATGAATTTTGGAGCGAATTACGTGAGGTTCTTGATGAATGTAAGCCTGGCGAAAGGATTATTTTGTTAGGAGATTTAAATTCTTGGGTAGGTGTAAGGAGGAGTGCCACAGATAAGGTAGTGGGGCCATATGGAGATGTAAGTGTAAATGAAAACGGAGATCAAATGCTGAATGTGTGTACAGAGAAAGGATTGTTTATATCGAACACATGGTTTAAACATAAACTGATTCATATGTATACCTGGCACCGAGGAGACTCGAAAAGCTTGATTGATTTTGTTGTTTATGATGAAAGATTAAGAAAACTAGTTAAGGACACGCGAGCTATGCGAGGTTCCGAATGTGGATCGGATCACTATTTGGTTGTCTCTAAAGTGGCGTTGGGAAGAAAGTGGAAATATGAGAAAAAATCGGAGGTGAAACTAACCAGAGTGAAAGTTGAGAGACTTCAAGAAAAGGAGGTGCAAGCAAAATATGAAGTGAAAGTGAACGAGGAGTTTAGGGCCAGTTTGAAAGAATGGAAGGAGCTAATTAGGTGCAAAGATGTTGATGGAGCCTGGGAAATGGTTAAAAAGGTAATAGTTGGGAAGGCACAAGAAGTATGTGGAGTGGCCAGAGTCGGAGGTATGAAAAAGGATGCGTGGTGGAATGATGATGTAAAAGCAGCAGTAGGAGAAAAGAAAGAAGCGTATAAGAGAATGATTGCAACAAAGGACGTGGATGAAAGAAAAGTAATGTCTGAGGAGTACAGAAGGAAAAAGACAGATGCTAAAGTGATTGTTAGGGAGAGTAAAGATGCTATAAGGAAGAAAGAGGGTGAGAGGATGCAAGCCGATTTTGAAGGGAACAAGAAACTGTTCTGGAAATGGGTAAAAAGAGCAAAAGGTACAAAGGAAAGTTTGAATGGAGTATGCAAAGAAAATGGGGAGATGGTGTGGAATGAGATCGAAGTTAGGAGAAGGTGGAAGGAATATTTTGAGGAGTTATACGGCAAGGAAGTGGCAGATGAAGCTACGAAAAAGACAGTTGAGAACGGATGCTTGAAGGAAATTGAGACTATTACAGAGGACGAAGTAATGAAAGCAATACGGAGTCTTAGAAATGGGAAGGCAGCTGGAAATGATGGTGTGACCGGAGAGATGTTAAAGTATGGAGGTGATTTGCTTAGAGAGTTGATGAGTGAATTATATAATGTATGTGCCCAGTCGGCGCGAGTACCAGATGACTGGAAATGTGCTGTGTTGGTACCGTTGTACAAGGGAAAAGGAAAGAGAAGTGAATGTAAGAATTATAGAGCAATAAGCCTGCTAAGTGTAGCTGGTAAGGTGTTTGGGCGAATTCTGATAGATAGAGTGCGTGAAGTAACTGAATGTAGAATTTGGGATGTGCAAGGGGGATTCATGCCTGGAAGAGGATGTGTAGACCAGATCTTCACCCTGCAACAGGTGCTGGAGAAGTGTATGCATGTCAGAAAGAAAGTTTACTGTGCATTTGTAGATCTGGAAAAGGCGTATGATAATGTAAATAGGAGCAAACTGTGGCAAACATTGGCTGAATATGGTGTAGATGAGCCTACACTGAATGTATTGAAGGAAATTTATAATGGAAGCAAAGCATGTGTTAGAGTGAATGGCACATTGAGTGATTGGTTCGAAGTACAGCAGGGCGTTCGACAGGGTTGTGTAATGTCGCCTTGGTTATTCAACGTCTTCATCGATAAGTGTGTGAGAGATGCATGTTTTGATGCAAGAGGTGTAAAAGTAGGAAGTGTTGATGTAAAGGTATTGCTGTATGCAGACGATGCTGTGCTAGTTGCTGAAGACCCTAATGAATTACAGGGTATGATGCAGAAACTGGGAGAGAGTGCGAAGAAGATGGATTTGAAAATAAATGCAAGCAAAACTAAAGTTGTAGTGTTTGATAGGGAAGGGACTGAGGAAGAGTGCAAAGTGACTCTCAACGGAGAGGAACTGGAGCAAGTGAAGGAGTTTGCATACCTTGGGAGGATGTTCGTGAAGGATGGGAACTTGGATGGGGAAATAGAAAGGAGAGTAAAAGCAGGAAGAAAGGCTAGTGGCAGCCTATGGTCAGTTGCAAAAAATGAGAATGTAAGTGCCGAAGCGAAAGTAGCCGTCTACAAGAGTGTGGTATTACCAACATTGCTGTATGGTAGCGAATCATGGGTATGCAAAGCGCAACACATGTCGAAAATAAATGCGGTAGGAATGGATTTTTTGAGAAGTGTTTGTGGAAAGACGAGAATGGATCGAGTGAGAAATGAATGGGTGCGAAAGGAATGTGGTGTGCGACTGTCTGTGAGTGATGTGTATGAGAGGACTGTACTGCGATGGTTTGGGCATGTTGAGAGAATGAGCAGTAATAGAGTGGCAAAACAAGTATACATGGGGCAAGTGAATGGTAAATTAGGTAGAGGGAGACCTAGGAAGAGATGGTTGGATAGGGTAACTGAGATGGTGAAGGCGAGAAAGATTAGAAGTTGCAAGAACAAAAGGAGTTGTCAGAGGATATATGTGGATTTGTTGGAAGCAAAAGAACTTTGTAAGGATAGGGTTGTGTGGAGAAAACTGGTGAAAGAAACAAAGCGGGAAGGGGAAAATGAGGTGCCTACCCCCTCAGTGGGAATGGCATGATGGGTATGTATGCTGGAATACCATTCGCCTGCCTTTTAGTCTTTTATTGTTTTACGAGAATTATCTTAATAGTTGATTTCTTAAATCA
>WNDP01000316.1 GCA_009912575.1 Acinetobacter bereziniae | reverse complement strand
ACAATTTGCCCTGATAGATTGGCATCAATCAAGGCTTGTAAGTTGCTTCCACTGCCTGAAACAAGGACAGCAATTTTAATCATGCGAAAAACTTAGGCAAAAATAACACGAATTTTTTCGTCAGCACCTTCAACAGAAGCTGCATTTTCTTGGATATGGCCAATTTTCCAAGCTTTTTCGCCTTGAGCTGTTAACACTTCAATGGTTTTATCTGCTTCAGCAGCGTCAACAGCAATCACCATACCCACGCCACAGTTAAATGTGCGATACATTTCAAACTGTTCAACACCACCTTCACGTTGTAAAAGTTTGAACAATTCAGGCCATTCCCATGAAGACTCCTCAATTACAGCTTGTGCACCGTTTGGAAGTACACGTGGCAAGTTACCTGGTAAGCCACCACCTGTAATATGTGCCATTGCATGAACATCGACTTGTTTGCAAAGCTCAAGAACAGGCTTAACATAAATACGTGTTGGTTCCATTGCAACATCTGCAAGTGAACGACCATCAATGATTTGTGTTAAATCAACATTTTTCACATCAAGGATTTTACGAAGTAAAGAGTAGCCATTTGAATGTGCACCAGAAGATGCTAAGCCAATTAAAACGTCACCCGCTTTAACTTTAGAGCCATCAATAATTTTGCTTGCTTCAACAACACCTACAGAAAAACCTGCAAGATCATAGTCTTCACCTTCGTACATACCAGGCATTTCAGCAGTTTCACCGCCTACCAAAGCACAGCCTGCAAGCTCACAACCTTTACCAATACCGGTGACTACATTTGCTGCAACATCAACATTGAGATGACCTGTTGCATAATAGTCAAGGAAGAATAGAGGTTCTGCACCACATACCAAAAGGTCGTTTACACACATTGCAACCAAGTCTTGACCGATTGTGTCATGACGGTTTAAGTTCAATGCTAAACGTAATTTAGTACCAACACCATCTGTGCCAGATACAAGAACAGGTTCTTCATAACCTTTAGGAATTTTGCAAAGTGCGCCGAAGCCGCCTAAACCACCCATTACTTCAGGGCGTGTTGTACGTTTAGCGACAGATTTGATTCGATCGACAAGTGCGTCGCCCGCTTCAATATCGACACCAGCGTCTTTATAGCTTAAACCAGTGTTTGGGGTAGAAGTTGAGTTGCTCATAATTGAAGTCTCCGCATTCGCGCGAGGATTATACCTGAATATACGAAACTCTTATGTTATTTATGCACTAAAATGTTATCTTTATTAAAATATTTCACTCTCTATAACGATTAAATTTGAAAAAGGCGTGATTCGATGCACGATCGGACTTTAAAACGAATTTTTATCCTTGCTGCAATTGCTTTGGTTTTATGGATTTTATATTTATTAAAACCTGTAGTGATTCGATTTGTTGCGGCATTTCTGGTTGCTTATTTATTTAGCCCAGTGGTTGAGAAGCTGTCGAGATTATTACCACGATGGTTATCGATTTCCATCGTATTTGTCGGAATAGGCGTCTTATTAACTTGGGCAATATGGTTTGTGGTGCCTTTGGTTTGGAAACAATTAATCTACGCACGTGACAGTATTCCCGCTGGGATTCATTGGGTCAATTCAACATTTTTACCGTGGTTATCTAACAATTTTAATGTTGAACATATGGAGCTTGATACCGATCAAATTTCTAAAGTGGTGATGGAATATGTTCAAACCAATTATAGTGCAGATAGCATCCAATCTATGGCATTAAAAATTGCCCAGTCTGGATTAAGTTTTATTTCGATTGGTGGCACCATCGTTTTAATTCCGATTATTGCTTTTTATTTCTTGCTGGATTGGAATCGCATGCTTGAAAGCCTGAAAGGCTTTATTCCTCGTCAGTATGAAAGTAGCGTTTTAAATATCGTGGCTGAGTGTCACAGTGTTTTAGGGGCTTTTGTTAAAGGTCAGTTTTTGGTCATGATCCTACTGGGAATCGTTTATGCTGTTGGTTTGCAATTGGTTGGACTGGAAGTCGGATTGATCATTGGTATGATTGCAGGTCTGTGTAGCATTATTCCTTATTTAGGTTTTGGTGTTGGAATTATTGCAGCCATTATTGCCTGTTTCTTTCAATTTGGTCTGGATTTAAAACACTTGTTGATGGTTTTAGCTGTCTTCGGTGTTGGACAATTGATCGAAGGCTATATCTTACAACCGTTCTTATTGGGGGATAAAATTGGTTTATCTCCAGTAGCAGTTGTATTTGCTGTGCTTGCTGGTGCACAGTTGGGTGGATTTGTGGGTATGCTGATTGCACTTCCTGTTGCAGCAGTGATCGTTGTTTTACTTAAACATCTCAAAGAGTTATATCAAAGAAGTCAGTTTTATAAAGCGGAGAGTACTTTGGTCACGATTCAAAATACGGGCAGTTCCGAAACAATTTCCGTTGAAAGCGATAAAGTTGATCTTGATATTGAAGTTAAAAACACGCAAGATACTGATGAATCGATTAAAACTGATCAAAATCCCACGTTAGGAATGATTTGAATATATGCGTCAATTACAGTTGGATATAGAGCCACAACTGGATGCCAGAATTAGTGATTTTTCTGGACCAGGTTGGGGACCTGTAATTGATGCTGTGCGCCAGCTTCATGCAGGTTTAATGAATCGTTTCTACATCTATGGTGGAGCAGGGACAGGAAAAAGCCATTTACTCTCTGCAATTTGTGATTCTTATTTAGAAATTGGTAAGTCTGCAATCAAAGTCTCTTTGTTGGAGCTACTGGACGCGCCTATCGAAGCGATTACCTCCTTAGAAAGTTATGACCTTGTGGCCTTAGATGATATTGAGGCGATTAGTGGTGTACCGCATTGGCAAAAAGCAGTCTTTCATTTAATTAATAATAATAATGAAGATGGTGGTCAGCTGGTATTCTCATCAAGGTTTGCACCCATTGAATTAAAGCTTGAACTTCCTGACTTACAATCACGTTTAACTCAAGCGGTGAGTGTGAAAGTGCCAAGTGGGCAATCCTATGCAGATCGACATGCGCTACTCCATTCGGTGTTGGAACGCAGGGGTGTACATTTTGACCCACAAATAACGGAATATTTGCTATTACATGGGCCACATCAAACGAGTACACTACTTCAGTCTGTTGATCAGTTAGAAAAGTTATTGAAGGGTGAGAAAACAAAATTATCTCATGCAACATTAAGACAGCTCTATGCATTGATTGATGAGTATAGACAGTAGCTTTTTGTTTTTTAATGGTTATTTTGTCTATTTGATTCATGATTAAGGTGATCAAACCGCACATAAAAATTCTTGTGAATTTTTATTGGCTGTGACAAAGTACGCAAAAAGGATTTATAGCAAAGCATAATGCTGGCTAATAAAAAATAATTAAAAGAAATCAAGGAGACTATAATGCTCAAACGGGGCATAGGCTTAGGATTATTATGTATTACTGGTCACGCATTCAGTGCGAATATTACTGTCACAACAACAGAAGATATTGTGAAAGCTGATGATCAGTGTTC
>WNDP01000315.1 GCA_009912575.1 Acinetobacter bereziniae | reverse complement strand
TAGCGCGTTGCAGTTCTTTATTTTCACGTTCCAGTTGTTTTATACGTTCTTGATCTGAAAGATGCTGTACTTTAACTGGATTTTGTTGATCCAAATATTTTTGATGCCAAACACGCAGTGTTTCAGGGGTACAACCTATCTTGGGAGCAATAGCAGTGATTGCAGCCCAATTCGATGGATAATCTTTTTCGGATTCAATAACAAGTTGAACCGCTCTTTCTTTGATTTCAGGGGTATAGTTTGATTTTTTCATCGGAGTAGTTTCTCAGAATGTTGAGTCTCCGACAAACATGGTACGGTTCAGGTTATGCTTGGAGATATTCATTTCAAATAAAAAACAATTCAAAAGTTGGTGTGCGACTTGAACACATTTTCATCCCATTAAATCAAAACAACGTGTATGTCGTATTTAGTGAGAATCCGACTGTAATCATGTTAGATGAGAAACATAATGGAGTTTGTTTATCAGCTAATCTTAGTCCAGTAGAAACATACTATTTAAGCTCTGAATTTGATGCAAATGATCTAATTTTAGCTGAAGACAACTCATTTATTACATTTGAAAATTAAGGTGAATGTATGGCCAATGAACCTATATCACAAAGACCTCGTGCAAGTTCGATTCAAGATGTTGATCTATTGCTTATAAGTCAGAAACAATCAGATGATAGCTATGTATCTAGAAGTGTTGAAGCAATCAATTTAAAGGGTAAGGATGGTGAACCAGGTGAAAAAGGTGATCCTGGTAAGGATGGTGAACCAGGTGAGAAAGGTGATCCTGGTAAGGATGGTGAACCAGGTGAAAAAGGTGATCCTGGTAAGGATGGTGAACCAGGTGAGAAAGGTGATCCTGGTAAGGATGGTGAACCAGGTGAGAAAGGTGATCCTGGTAAGGATGGTGAACCAGGTGAGAAAGGTGATCCTGGTAAGGATGGGGAACCAGGTCCGATCAAATCAACTTATAACACTCAAATGTCATTGAGTCCTGATTATCAGAATAATCAGAATTCATTAACATCGGCAGCTGGCTATTTTCTAAAAAGAGATTTAACATCTAATTCATTTTCTTGTCATTTGTATTATAAAACGAGGCTTTACATCCCTGATATTCCTCAAACAAGAACGCCTCTGATTACTGCAAAACTCTTATCAATGTTTGTGTATCTTGATCAGAATGGAAATATTCTAGAGTCTGTACATGCCCAAATTTTTTCTGGAAATCCTGAATTTCATTCATCGTCTAGGCGTTGGTATATTGAGGTAAAAGTAATTGTCCATGATGTTGTTGTCAGCACTGAAGTTGGTGCAAAACAAATTGGTGTTATTTCGGATTCAACTAGCATTATTAACGGATCAGAAGCGAAAAGATTAAATTATAGTTCGGATTTATCTGGTATGGCTGGAGTACTACCAAGAGCATTGGATAATGAAACCATAGCAGGTCCGAAAATTGCTGTTGCAGCACTTTAATATTGCCACTTGATGAGTGGCTTTTTTATGTGTGGAGAAAACATGAATACATTAAGACCCAGCATAACATTGGGTGATACTTTTTTTGGAACATGGACCTATGTCGATGAAAAAGGTCATCCAATAGCGATAAATGATGAGCTGATTTTTAAAAGCTCAATCAAGATCAATGATAAAAAATATCCAGTTGAATTAACCGTGCTTGATCAAACTCAGAACATAGGGGGAATAGCTTTTATTGTTCAAACTTCAGATTGGAGCCGTGGCATTGCAGAAATGGATCTAAAAGTCATGGTAGGTGAATTTATCAAACACTCTGAAAAGTATTGCTTCAATGTTGTGGGGAGTATTACGGAATGAATTTTAAGTTAAGTTTTGGTGAAATTCCAAATTTGGGCAATATTGTTAATGCAGTGTGGAGAGTGAATGGGAAGCGTGGTGATGTCGTTTTAAATGCTGAAGATGTAGGGGCTGATAAAACGGGTACTGCCCAAGAATTTGCAAATCAAGCAGCTACAAATCTTGAAAATGAAGTCAATGAATTGAAAAAGTTGATTGAAAATTCGGGCGGTGGTGGTGACTTATGGAATTGGGTAAGCATTAATGAAATTGGTACTTTGCTAAATAGTGAAACTAACACTTACTTTTTAGAAGAATATTTTATTGATGGGGTTGGTGGCATTCAATTTTGCATAAAAGATAATATTTTGTGGTTTAGAGCATTATTTAAAGTTGTAGGTAATATTAATGGTACATCATTTGCACTTTTAACAGTATCAGATCCAAAATATTATCCAAAATTAGGGATAAAAGGAGAAGTTGCCTTTAGACCTGCATGCACTCAGTTAAATGCAGGAAGCATACTAGATCAATTTACATTCTATTTTTCTAAAGAATATGAAGGTGTTAACTATGAACTACGATCAGCTCAATCACTGAGGATGACGGCTATATATAGCATTCTACCAACGCCAATAGGTTTTATTTAAATTATCAACTTCAACAGCTATAAGCACCGAAAGGTGTTTTTTTATTGCCAAAATTAGGGGGCGTTATGTCTGAAACACAAGGCGCAATAGAAGCAAGTGCAGTTGCAATAACACAGAAAGTCACCGTTGCAAGTGGAACGACATCATTCTTTGCATTTCTAGCAAAAGTTGATGTTATCGCTTGGGCTGGTCTATGTGTTGCACTAATAGGTTTATTTATTCAACTTTACTTTGCGATTGCTAAAAACCGCCGTGAAAAATCCGAACATGAAATGCGTAAAGCAGAACATCAATTGCGATTAAAAAAATTGAGGGACGAATGCAATGTCAAACAAGACTAAAATCTTAGCAACATTACTGACAGCTTCGGCTGTTTTTTTTGTCGCTGTAAAAAAGGATGAGGGTTATACAGCTTACCCCGTAATTCCAGTCAAAGGCGATGTTCCAACACAAGGTCATGGATCTACAGTCAAACCTAATGGCGCACCAGTAAAGATGTCCGATCCACCAATCAGCAGAGAAACAGCGGATAAATGGCTTAGAAATGATGTTTCAAAGCTTGAAGTAACTTATAAAAATCTCTTGAAAGGTGTGAAATTATCTCAAACAGAATATGACCTATACCTTGATTTTTCTTATCAATACGGAATGAGAGCTTTTAGTAATTCATCAATGCTCAGAAACCTCAAAGCAGGGCAATACATTCAAGCTTGTAAA
This sequence comes from Acinetobacter bereziniae, assembly GCA_009912575.1. Lineage (GTDB taxonomy): Bacteria > Pseudomonadota > Gammaproteobacteria > Pseudomonadales > Moraxellaceae > Acinetobacter > Acinetobacter bereziniae_A. Next base: position 367 of record WNDP01000315.1, on the reverse strand, counting down.
TCTTTGTTGAAATACAAATACGTTGCAAAGCGTGATTGTTCAGTACGGTCTAACGGATGTTATGGCGTTTGGACACGACAAGTTGAGCGACATAAGAAATGTATGGAGGCGCAGTAATGCAAGCATTCTTAGCGAAATTCTACGAAACCGTCATTATTGTTTTGGCGGTTTTTTTATTGTTGGCCATTTCAGCTTTGGGTGTTCAATCATGGCGTGTGAATCACTTTAAAAGTGAATACACATTATTGAATACAAAGTACAAAACAGAGGTTGCTGAAGCTAAAGCACTGGCTGAACAAGCCAAAGCAGACTCAGCAATCAAAGAGAAACAATGGGCTGAACAACAGTTAAAAGTGGAGCAAAACTA
>WNDP01000314.1 GCA_009912575.1 Acinetobacter bereziniae | reverse complement strand
TCAGGACAAGAATATCTTACTTTTGATGGTCCGAATGCTGTTAAATATTGGAATGATCTGAAAGAACTTTGTGAAAAAGAGTTTGGTCCTCAAGAAACCCAATAGCATTTTCATTTTAATACAAGCACCCAAATGGGTGCTTTTTTATTGCCTGCCAAAAGTGGAAACGATTGGTGAAACGAGCGGAAGCTTAATTAAAAATGGTGGAAACCTATGAAACTTAAAACGATTCAAATCGAAAATAAGACCTACGCAGAAGTGAATGAAGAAGGTAAACCTTTATACCTCCATGAAGATGGAACAGAGATTGCCTTTGATGCACCACATGCGATTGCAAAAATTAATGAACTCGGATCAGAAGCCAAAAATCATCGAATTGCCAAAGAACAAGCGGAAGCAAGTTTAAAAACATTTGAAGGTTTAGATGCTGAAAAAGCGCGAAATGCTCTAAATACCATCAAAAACTTTGATGATAAAAAGTTGATTGATGCAGGGGAAGCAGAACGGGTGCGAACTGAAGCAATTGATTCTGTAAAACAAACTTATGAAACACAACTTGGTCAAATCACATCTGAACGTGATGCATTTCAACAGCAATTACATAATGAATTGATCGGTGGTGGATTTGCTCGTTCTAAGTTTATCCAAGAAAAAGTCGCTGTTCCTGTTGATATGGTTCAAGCCATGTTTGGTCAAAACTTCAAGGTCGAAGATGGCAAACCTATCGCATATGACAGTAAAGGTCAAAAAATCTATTCCCGTACAAATCATGGTGATGAAGCTGCTTTTGATGAAGCTTTAGAAATCTTAATCGGTGGATACCAACATAAAGATTCTATTCTAAAAGGTTCACAAGCAGGTGGTGGTGGTTTTTCAGGTCAAGGCGGACAAGGGGGTGGCAAAGCGATGTCACGTCAAAGCTTTGAACAGTTAGCACCACCAGAAAAACAATCATTCATGAAAGATGGCGGACAAATTACAGAAAATTAATTTTGGAGACTTGTGAATGTCTAATAATTTAAATGGCTTATTGCCAACGCTATATGCAGCGCTTGATATTGTTTCTCGTGAGATTACTGGATTTATTCCTGCAGTTACACGTGATACTGGTATTGAACGTGCTGCAGTTGGTGATGATGTAAAAATTCCAGTAACAACCGTTGCAGAAGCACAAGATACTAAACCCGGTGTACATGCACCAGACGCAGGTGATGGCACTGTAGATAATATCGTGGCTAAAATTACCAAGTCACGAAATGTACCGATCCGCTGGAATGGTGAAGAAACTCGTTCACTACAAAATGCAGGTACCTTTGCTGCAATTCAAACCGATCGTTTTGCTCAAGCTATGCGAACTCTGGTAAATGAAATCGAACGAGACTGTTGGCTAGAAGCTTATAAAAATGCATCAATTGCTTATGGTACCGCAGGACAAACGCCGTTCAGCACTGCAGCTGATATGACTGATTTTGCTGGCACATTAGGTATCTTAGAAAATAATGGTGCCCCGCGTAATGATCTGCAATTGGTGTTAGGTCATGCAGCAATTGGTAATTTGCGTGGTAAACAAGCAGGATTATTCAAGGTCAATGAAGCTGGTCGTGATGACATGCTACGAAATGGTATGACTGACCGTATTATGAACTTTGCGATTCGCCACTCGCATGCAGTCGGTGTACATGCTAAAGGGACTGGTGATGGTTATCTTGTAAATGGCAGTTCATCAGCTGGTGATAAGTCTATTGCTGTAAACACTGGGACTGGAACAATTCTCGGTGGGGATATTGTGACATTTGCGGGTGATGGCACTCAATATGTATCTGGTGGTTTAGCAGGATCTAACTTAATTCTTAATCATGGATTGGCTTTAGTTCCAGCTGATAAAGCTGCGGTTAGTGTGGGTAATAACTATGTACCAAACCTCGCATTTTCACGTTCAGTAATTGCATTAGCAACACGTACTCCTGCTTTACCTGAGGGCGGAGATAGTGCAGATGATCGTACGCAAATTGTAGACCCTGTTACTGGATTGGCATTTGAAATTGCGGTTTATCGCCAATACAAACAAGTAGTCTATGAAGTCAGTTTAGCTTGGGGTGTCAAAGCTATTGCACCGCGACACATTGGATTACTTTTAGGTTAACCAATAGGGCGAGAAATCGCCCTTATTTTTTGGAAAATAGAAATGACTTTATTAAATACAGTCCAAATCAAAGATGGTAATGGATACCGTGTAATCAACGAGTCCGACTTTATTCATGGACAACACGAACTCTATGGTGATTCAAAATTATCCACTTTAACCAATCAAGCTTCAGATGTTGGCTCAAGTTTAGAAGACAAGAAACAATTAAAAGAAGCTGAGATTAAATTAAAAGATTGTCTAGAACAGCTTCAAATCGCTCAAGGTGAATTTATTGCATTTAAAAACAACATTGATGCGATGAAAGCCCGAATCACCGAATTGGAAGCAAACGCCGATAAAACGGATGAAGAAAAACCGAAAACAACCAAAACAAAATAGGTGAGTCATGAGCTTTATCACTATAGAAGATGCAAATCGTATATTGGGGAGCGACTTTGCGCCTGAAGGTGATAAAGCTCGTTTAATACTGTTAGCCAATACATGGATGAAGAATGAAATTGGTTTTGTTCCTGATCCAATCGATCCTTTATTGCAAGATGCAGCATGTGAAATCGTGAAAGGTATTAAAACTGGTGTGATTTATTCTGGTGTTTCACGACAAACAACGAGTGAACGTGTAAAAGCCGACTCAGTTGAAGTTGAGGAATCTTTTGTTGAGGGTAGTCGTGATATTTCAGAATTTGAACAGATTGCCAAAGCATTCATAAATTCGTTAGATCTAAAACCCAAAGGATTCACATTCAAGGTGTATCGCGGATGAGAGATAAGATTCAATCTAAACTAGGAAAAGCCTTTAATACTAAGCTTGCAGGTGCAATTACCACTTTCACATGTTCTAAAGAAATCCAATCTGGTGATTTCGACTTTGAAACGCAGACTTATCCAATAGTGACTGTTGAACAATATGCTGGGCGAGGTGTATTTGGCTCGTATAAGCGAGATTTGGTTAAGCCTATTGATTACCAAGTCGAGGATATAAAAGCTACTGTGCTTCAAAATGAAGTTACTGGTGTGCCTCAGATTGATGATGTTTGGAAGAGTGATAAAGGTAGCTTTAAAGTTTTAAATGTTGCTAAGGATCCAAGTGAAAGTATTTGGGTTTGTCAGTTGAGGAAATAATTAAGTAATTGTTTTATAGGATCTATTCTACTAAGTTTTTTTGTCTTCTTTTAGGTGAAAATAATAATTGATTTATAGTTTTGCTATTACAATTTGTTGCTATTCTGTTGGTATAAAAAAGATCTATTAATGTTGTACAAATTATATTAGTTTAGACATTATGGTGCTTAGATCTACAACACAATTTTCCTTAATAATCTTATTGATCTGTTATTCGGTTTGAAGTCAAAGTTACCCGCCATTAATTTTTCACAATCAATTTAGCTTCTCACATCTAATAAA